>JAILOS010000016.1 GCA_024690695.1 Oscillospiraceae bacterium | reverse complement strand
TCGACGCTCATGTCGACGTTATCGCCGGGCATGCACATCTCGGTGCCCTCGGGCAGCGTGATGACGCCGGTGACGTCCGTGGTGCGGAAGTAGAACTGCGGACGATAGTTGTTGAAGAACGGGGTGTGACGGCCGCCCTCGTCCTTGGTCAGGACGTAGACCTGGCCGACGAACTTGGTCAGGGGGTGGATGGAGCCGGGCTTGGCCAGAACCTGGCCGCGCTCGATCTCGGTCTTGGCGACGCCGCGGAGCAGCGTGCCGACGTTGTCGCCCGCCTCAGCGTAGTCGAGCAGCTTGTGGAACATCTCGATACCGGTGACGACGGTCTTGCGGCGCTCGTCCGTGAGGCCGATGATCTCGACTTCCTCGCCGAGCTTGAGCTGACCGCGCTCCACACGGCCGGTGGCGACGGTGCCGCGGCCGGAGATCGTGAACACGTCCTCGACGGGCATCAGGAAGGGCAGGCTGTCGTCGCGCGGCGGAGTCGGGATATAGTTGTCGACCGCGTCCATGAGCTCCTTGATGCAGGCATACTCGGGGGCGTTGGGATCGGTGGACTCGCTGACCAGCGCGTTGAGCGCGGAGCCGCGGATGATGGGAATGTCGTCGCCGGGGAACTCATAGCTGGAGAGCAGCTCGCGGACTTCCATCTCAACGAGCTCGAGCAACTCCTCATCGTCGACCTGGTCGCACTTGTTCAGGAACACGACGATCGCGGGCACACCGACCTGACGGGCGAGCAGGACGTGCTCGCGGGTCTGGGCCATGGGGCCGTCGGAAGCGGCGATGACGAGGATCGCGCCGTCCATCTGCGCAGCGCCGGTGATCATGTTCTTGATATAGTCGGCATGGCCCGGGCAGTCGACGTGCGCATAGTGGCGCGCGTCAGTCTCATACTCGACGTGAGCGGTGTTGATGGTGATGCCGCGCTCGCGCTCCTCGGGAGCCTTGTCGATGGAGCTGTAATCGGTGTAGTCAGCCTTGCCGGAGAAGGCGAGGTACTTGGTGATGGCCGCGGTCAGCGTGGTCTTGCCGTGGTCGACGTGGCCAATGGTACCAATGTTTACATGGGGCTTGGTGCGCTCAAATTTCTGCTTAGCCATTTGAATGATCCTCCTGTAAGATGATTCATGGTTATTGGTTCAATGTCGCATAACGAAACTATTTTACAGCACGTCATGCTTTTTTGCAATAGTTATTTTTCCGTTCACATGGTGCGGCCGCCGTGGCGCTGGTCGACGATCTTCTCCTGAATGTTCTTCGGGATCTCGATATAGTGCGACGGCTCCATCGTGTACTGGCCGCGGCCCTGCGTGCGGGAGCGGAGGTCGGTCGCGTAGCCGAACATCTCGGCCAGCGGCACGAACGCGTCAATCTGCTGCGCGCCGGAGCGGGCCTCCATGCCCTGGATCTGTCCGCGGCGGCTGTTGAGGTCGCCGATGACGTCGCCCATATACTCGTCGGGCACAATGACGCAGACCTTCATGATCGGCTCAAGCAGGGTCGCCCCCGCCTTCTGGCAGGCCTCCTTGAAGGCCATGGAGCCGGCGATCTTGAACGCCATTTCGGAGGAGTCGACCTCGTGATACGAACCGTCGTAGAGCGTGACCTTGACGTCGACGACCGGGTAGCCCGCCAGCACGCCCGAGAGCATCGCGCCCTGGATGCCGGCGTCGACCGCGGGGATATACTCCTTGGGCACGGCGCCGCCGACAACGGCGTTGACGAACTCGTAGCCCTTGCCGGACTCGTTGGGCTCGACCTTGATCTTGACGTGGCCGTACTGACCCTTGCCGCCCGACTGACGGGCGTACTTGGTGTCCTGCTCGACCGCCTTCTTGATGGTCTCCTTGTAGGCGACCTGCGGCGCGCCGACGTTCGCCTCGACCTTGAACTCGCGCATCAGGCGGTCGACGATGATCTCCAGATGGAGCTCGCCCATGCCGGCGATGATCGTCTGGCCCGTCTCCTCGTCCGTGTAGGTCTTGAACGTGGGATCCTCCTCGGCCAGCTTCATCAGCGCGACCGTCATCTTCTCCTGACCGGCTTTGGTCTTGGGCTCGATGGCGACGCGGATGACCGGCTCCGGGGACTCCATGCTCTCGAGGACGATCGGGTGCTTCTCGTCGCAGAGCGTGTCGCCCGTCGTGGTGTTCTTGAGGCCGACGGCGGCGGCGATGTCGCCGGAGTAGACGGTCTCGATGTCCTCACGGTGGTTGGCGTGCATCTGCAGGATGCGGCCCATGCGCTCGCGCTGTCCCTTCGTGGCGTTGAGCACGGAAGAACCCGTGTTCAGCGTGCCGGAGTAGACGCGGAAAAAGCTCAGCCTGCCCACATAGGGGTCGGTCATGATCTTGAACGCGAGCGCGGAGAACGGCGCGCTGTCGTCGCTGTGGCGCTCCTCCTCCTCGTCGGTCTTGGGGTTGACGCCCTTGATGGCGGGGATGTCCGTCGGGGCGGGCATATAGTCGACGATGGCGTCGAGCAGCTTCTGCACGCCCTTGTTGCGGTACGAAGTGCCGCACGTGACGGGGATCATCTCGACCGCAACGGTCGCCGCACGGATCGCCTTGCGGATCTTGTCGGTCGGGATCTGCTCGCCGTTGAGATACATTTCCATGATCTCATCGTCGAACATCGAAACGGCGTCGAGGAGCTTCTCGTGATACTCCTTCGCCATGTCCAGCAGATCCGCGGGGATCTCCTCCACGCGCATATCCTTGCCCATCTCGTCGTAGTAGACGTCCGCGTTCATCTCCACAAGGTCGATGATGCCGCGGAAATCCGCCTCCTTGCCGATGGGCAGCTGGATGGGGACGGCGTTGCACTTGAGGCGCTCTTCGACCATGCGGAGCACGTTGTAAAAGTCGGCGCCCATGATGTCCATTTTGTTGACGTAGATCATGCGCGGGACGTGGTAGTGGTCCGCCTGTCTCCACACGGTCTCGGACTGGGGCTCGACGCCGCCCTTCGCGCACAGGACCGTCACGCTTCCGTCCAGCACCCGCAGCGAGCGCTCGACCTCGACGGTAAAGTCCACGTGGCCCGGCGTGTCGATGATGTTGATGCGCGTGTCGCGCCAGTAGCAGGTCGTGGCGGCCGAGGTGATCGTGATGCCGCGCTCCTGCTCCTGCTCCATCCAGTCCATGGTGGCCGTGCCCTCATGGGTCTCACCGATTTTGTAGTTGACGCCCGTGTAGTAGAGGATTCTCTCCGTCGTGGTCGTCTTTCCGGCGTCGATGTGAGCCATGATGCCGATATTTCTGGTTCTTTCCAGCGATACTTTTCTGGGCATTGATCGTTTCTCCCGGGAGCCTTACCAGCGGAAGTGCGCGAAGGCCTTGTTGGCTTCGGCGTTCTTGTGCATATCCTCGCGTTTCTTGACGGAGTTGCCGAGGTTGTTGCAGGCGTCCATGATCTCGCCTGCCAGGCGCTCCTTCATGGTCTTCTCGCCGCGTTTGCGGGAGTAGTCCACCAGCCAGCGCAGCGCCAGGGTCTGGCGACGGGCGGGGCGGACCTCAATGGGGACCTGGTAGGTGGCGCCGCCGACACGGCGGGCCTTGACTTCCAGGGCGGGCATGATGTTGTTCATCGCTTCGGTGAACGCATCAAGGGGTTCCTTTCCGGTCTTGTCCTTGATGATGTCAAAGGCATCGTAGACGACCTTCTGGGCAACGCCCTTCTTGCCGTCGAGCATAACGCCGTTGATGAGCTTGGTCACCAACACGCTGTTATATACCGGATCCGGCAAGATTTCTCTTTTGGGAACATTACCTCTTCTGGGCACGTTCTTCCCTCCTTCATTAAAAAATGGAATCACAGGTACTCGAACGTATAGTTTAACCTTATCGTCCGTTGCGCCCCGAGGTTTATCCTTCGATCTATAGATAAACGACAGGGCAATCCTTGCCGCTGAAGCCGTGATTATTTCTTCTTGGCAGCAGTTTTCTTGGGCCTCTTCGCGCCGTACTTGGAGCGCGCCTGCATACGTCCGTTCACGCCCTGAGCGTCGAGCGTACCGCGGATGATGTGGTAACGCACGCCAGGCAGGTCCTTGACACGGCCGCCGCGGATCATAACGACGGAGTGCTCCTGCAGGTTATGACCGACGCCGGGAATGTAGGCGGTGACTTCGTAACCGTTGGTGAGACGGACACGGGCGATCTTACGCAGAGCGGAGTTCGGCTTCTTCGGAGTCGAGGTACGCACGGCGGTGCAGACGCCTCTCTTCTGGGGAGCGCTCAGGTCGGTCTCCTTGTTCTTCAGGGTGTTCATTCCCTTCTGCAGCGCCGGAGACGTGGACTTGTAGCTGACCTTCTCTCTGCCTTTTCTTACCAGCTGGTTAAAAGTGGGCATTGTTTTCCTCCTTTCCTCAAAACTTTTTTCAGGCTAAAAAACCCGCAGAAAAGCGGTTTTTTACCCGATTTTTGCGCAGTTGGCGCCATTTGGGCGCACTTGTGCCACGCAACTATTGGATGATAGCATAATTCACAAAAATAGTCAATGATTTTTGTCAATAAAATTGAAAATTTCCGCCCGGCTCAGTTCCCGAACAGCCGCAGGCGCAGCAGGGCGAGCAGCAGCAGATGGCCGGGGTAAAACACATAGAAAAACCAGCGCCATTGGCGGCCGCGCTTCCCGTTGTAGAGGTGCAGCAGCGGGAAGCCGAAAGCGGCCAGCAGCTCGATCCACGAGGAGCCGAAGGGGATCATCGCCGCGAGCGTTCCGAAGGCCGCGAGATCGCGCAGCCAGGGCTTTCGGCGCAGCCGGTCCATCACGACGATCAGCACCACGCCCATCGCGTCGTAGTCGGTGTGCAGCCAAAAGGCCGCGCAGGCGCAGAGCCCGGCGCCGAGGACAGCGCCGAACACGCGCAGGGCCGTCGGCTTCTTTCCCTCCGGCAGCAGCGCGTCCCAGAGCCACACGGCGGCGAGACCGAGCAGCAGCGTAAAGCCCACGTTCTGGCTCGTAAACTCCAGCGGCAGGACTGTCGGCCGCAGGCTCAGCTTCCAGGGCGCGCCGTTGAAGGCGAGGTCGAAGGGGATCTCGGACACCAGCGCGAAAAGCAGCAGACGCAGCAGGTATTTCGCGCGGCTGCGGGTATGGCGGAAGCCCTCGGCCAGCAGGAAGCAGAAGATCGGGAAGGCCAGACGGCCGATGATGCGCATCGCGCGGTAAAAGGCGAAGCTCTCCACGCCCGCGCCCCAGGCGTGGCGGCTGCGCGCCCAGGCGACCAGCAGCACGTAGGCCGCGTGGTCGATCAGCATCGTGACGACGGCGACCCATTTCAAAACGGCGGCGCTGAGCCCGCCGAAGCGTTTTTCCTCCACGAGCGTTCCTCCCCTCTCAGCTTCCGAACACGCCGCGGCAGAAGCCGTCGACGAGCTCCGTATAGCGCTTCTCGTCCGTCAGAAAGCTCATGCCGTGCCCCGCGCCGGGGAAGGTCTCGAAGCGGATGCGCTCCGGCGCGGCGGCCGCGATCCGGCAGCCCATTTCGTAGGGCACGAAGCGGTCGTCGTCGCCGTGGATCAGCAGAATCGGCACGCCGGCGTGCCGCACCGCCCCGGCGGCGTCCGCGTCGTCGAGCCCGACGCCGAGAAGCAGCCGCGCGACCAGCCCGGCAAAGCGCGCGCAGAGCTCCGCCGGCAGCTTCATCTGCCGGGCCACCTCGCGGATGATCGCGCGCGGCGAGGTATAGGGGCAGTCGGCCAGCACGCACTTCACCTGCTCCGGCAGCGGCAGCTCCGTCGCCATCAGCACCGTGGCCGCGCCCATCGAAATGCCCATCAGCGCGATCTCCGTCTCCGGGCCGAAGCGCTTGACCGCGTATTCCGCCCAGTCGAGCACGTCGTACCGCTCCTTCAGGCCGAAGCAGATGCTGTGCCCCTCGCTCTGCCCGTGGGCGCGCTCGTCGACCGCGAGCACCCGATAGCCCCGGTCGAGCATGAGCTGCGCGCCGCCGCAGAAATCGCGCACGGCGGTGCCGCGGTAGCCGTGGAAGCAGAGCACCAGCGGCGCGTCGGCCGGGCCGCCGTAGAAGCGGCCGGACAGGCGCAGCCCGTCGCGCGAGCGGATCGTCACGCGCTCGCAGGGGCGCGCGAGCATCGAGCCGATCAGCTCGCGCACGCGGCCGAGATAAGGCCGCATCTGCCGGCTTTCGATGACGGCGTAGTCGTCGTTCTGGTTTCCGCGCGGGGAATAAAATACGAAGCCGTAGCTCCAAATCAGCGCCGCCAGGAACAACAGCGTCAGCAGCGCGAGAAGAATGATCCAGACCATGCGTCTCCCTCCTCCGGCTCAGCGGCGGACCATGAATTCAAAGCTGAAGGCCGCAAGCTCCAGCCCGTTTTCGTCCTCCACCGAGGCGTCGACGAAGCAGAGGCTCCGCCCCGCCTTTCTCACGCGCGCGCGGGCAAGCAGGCGCCGCGCCTCCTTTGAGCCGCGCAGAAAGCGCGCCTCCCCGCTGACGGTCATCCCGGCGAGCTCGAGGCTGCGCACCGCGGCGCCGGCCGCGCAGTCGGCCAGATTGAACAGCAGCCCCCCGAAGGGGATGCCGTAGGCGTTGCGGTCGTCCTCGCGCAGCGTCATCTCCGCCTCCGCCTCGCCGTTTTCCGCGCGCAAATAGCGGATGCCGAAGCGCTTGTCAATCAGCTTCTCGATCCCTTCCAGCTCCCGTACGCCCATATCCCGCCGCCTCCGATCGTGTTTTTTCGCGTGAATGATTTATTATAGCACGATCTGCGCCGCCTTGCAAAGGGCGCGTTTTGTTTTCCGGTTTTTTCGGTTTTCGGGGAAACGGGGCAAGCTCCGCGGGGAGGCGGCGGGCCCTGCGCACAGGAGCCGTGCGCAGCAAAAACGGGAGCCTTTTCAAAAGCTCCCGTTTTTGCATGAGCGGCGGCTCAGCCGCGTTTTTTCAGCTCCTCGCGGAGCTCGGCGTTCTCCTTTTCGAGCGCCTCCAGTTTGGCGTTGACCGGCTTGAGCTGCTTCTTGAGCTCGTGCGAGAGCGCCCGGCGGTAGCTCTGCATCCGCAGCGCGCCGCCGACCAGGTTCAGCCCCAGCAGCGTTCCGCCCGCGAGCAGCCCCAGCCTTTTGAGCTTCGCCGGGGAAGGAAGCTCCGGCAGCGTCTGCGCCGTCTTCTGCAGCGCGGCCCTTCTCAGCCGCCGCGCCGCGGGGGCCTTCTCCTCCGCCAGCACCGGCTCGAGCAGCTCGACGCCCTTTTTCACGAGCGCCAGTTTTTCCTTTTTCGTCACGTTCCCGCCTCCCAGGTTTCGGATGCGCCCATTATACACCTTTTCGCGCCGGGAAGCAAGCCGCGGGGCTCTCTTCCGCCGGGTTTTTCGCAGGGGGATCAAGCCGATGAAAAACCCCAAAACGCCGTTCCCTTCCGATCGGGACGAAGGAGCTTTGCGGCTCCCCGCCTTCCGCCGCGGGAGGACGGTTTCGTTTTGGGGTTTTTCTCAGGGACGCGCCTCAGGCGCTTTCGCCCGGGTCTCAATAGTCGCCGGGGCCTTCCTTGTCCGTGCCGGCGATGCGGCGGGCCTCGTAGCCGCGGTTCGTGTAGTAGCCGGCGAGCTCCGAGACGATGACGCCCGTGGTGTAGGTCGAGGCGTGGACGAATTTGCCGTCGCCGATGTAGATGCCGACGTGGCCGACGTAGTTGGCGCTGGAGTAGAAGCACAGCAGGTCGCCCGGCTGGAGCTGATCCGGCTCCACGTGGACGCCGTTGCGCCGCTGATCGTCGGCGACGCGGTACATGTTGTAGCCGAAGCTGGTGTAGACGTAGTAGGCCAGGCCCGAGCAGTCGAAGCCCTCGTCGGGGCTCTTGCCGGCCCAGACGTAGGGATAGCCCACGAACTGGAGCGCAAACTCCGCCATGCGCTGGCCCTCGTCGCTCGGCGACTCGCCGACGCCGACGGTGATCTTGCCCTTGGCGACGTAGATGCTGAAGACGAAGCCGCTGCGGCCGTTGATCGTTACGGCGGTCCAGTCGCCGCTGTAGCCGGTGATCGTCAGCGCCGTGCCGGCGTTATACTCGCCGAGGATCTGCGAATCCGTGGAGGGCTTGGCGCGGAAGCGCACGTTGTTGCCTTTGATGTATCCCTCCTCCTCGCCGGTGCTGACGACGGGCGTGTCGCCGGGGTCGGGCGAGGGCGCGGGCTGCGGGTCGGGCTGCGGATCGGTCGTCTGTGAAACGGGATCGGCCGAGACGTAAGCCTTGTAGACGTAGCCGGGGTAGCCGCCGATCTTCACGGCGACCCAGTCGCCGCTGTAGCCGGTGATCGTCAGCTTCTGGCCCTTGTTGTAGATGCCGCGGATCGCGCTGGAGGTCGAGGGCCCGACGCGCATGTGCACGGAGTCCGCGTTCAGATAGCCGGTCCCGGTCTCTCCGGTCACCGTCGTGGAGCCGGGATCGGGCGTCGGGGTCGGGGTCGGGGTGGGCGTCGGGGTCGGGGAGCCGTCCGGCGATCCCTCGCTGACGTAGCTGTGATAGACGTAGCCGCTGACGCCGTTGATGACGACGGCGGTCCACTCGCCGCTGCTGCCGGTGATGGTCAGCTTCGTGCCGCGGTTATACTCGCCGAGGATGGACGAATCCGTCCCCGGGCCGGAGCGGAAGCGCACGTACATCGCGTTGATGTAGCCGGGACGGCCTTCCGTCGTGCCGGCGCTGCCGCCGCCGGTTTCATCCAGCTTGAGGTAGCGCGAGGACATAAAGCCGCTCGTTCCTTCAATCGTAACCGCGTACCATTCGCTGTTGGAGCGGTCTGTCACGGTGACCTTCGTCCCCTTGGGATAACAGCCGATGACCTCATAGCTCATGCCGGGGCCGGCGCGCAGATTGACGTCGTCTCCGGTGAGGGTGGCCGTTTCCGCATAGGCGGTCGCGCCGAAAAACGCGGCCAGAAGGATCGTGAGCAGCAGCGTCCGAAGAACAAACTTTCGCATACGAACCAGATCCTTTTTCTCTTTTTTGCAGGCTCGAAAAACGGGAACGCGGCTCTTACCTCGCGGCGAGCGCCCTCTCCAGCCACACGACGGCGACGTCGAGCGCGGCGTAAAGCCCGTCCTTCTCGCTCTTCTTTACGACGCGGTCGCGGGATTTGATGGACGGATCCGTCAGCTGAAGCTGAACGGAAACCTTGCTCGCCACGTCCAGATCCTTGACCTTTTTGGTCTCCAGGACCTGCATCATGATGATGTATTTGTCCGCGAAGCTGCCGTAATAGATGATGTTGTCTTTCCTCTGAAGGGGATGTCCCTTATATTCCTGAATCTTTGCCAATGATAGCACCTCCATTGGTGTAACTGAATTGTAACACAATGCCGTTAGTTTGTCAAGTTGTCGGGGTCTCGTGCCACTTGGGAGGAAGAAATTGCCGTTTTTCGGCGTCTTTCCTCCACCGCTGTGCCGTTTTCGAGCTTCCGCGGCCTATCCCTCCGCTCCGGGCTCCGGCGTCGGGGCCGGGGTCGGGGTGGGAGCGGGCGTCGGCGTCGGGGTCGCTTCCTCCTCCCGGCGTCTGCGCTCCTCCTCTTCGCGGAGTCTGCGCTCTTCCTCCTCCTGCCGTCTCATCTCTTCCTCTTCGGCTTCGCGCAGCTTGCGCTCTTCCTCCTCCATCCGGGCCTTTTCCTCTTCTTCCTTCTTCCTGCGCTCTTCCTCCTCCTGTTTCTTCAGCTCCTCGGTCAGGTCGCCGAACAGCTGGGAGTCGCCGCCCAGGTAGGGCCAGGCGAATTCGCGCCAGGCGAGGCCCTCGTGGATCGGCTGCATGATGCGCTTGAAGATCTGCGCGGCGGGATTGCCGCTGACGTAGATGCGCTCGGGCGTGTCGTAGCCGGTCCAGACGGCGCAGCAGTAATAAGGCGTGACGCCGACGAACCAGCGGTCGTAGTTGTTGCCGGAGGTGCCGGTTTTGCCGGCCATCGGCATGTTGCCGATCCAGGCCTCGTAGCCGGTGCCGTAGTGGGCCGCGTCCTGCAGCATGTTGGTCATGACGTGCGCCGAGTTGGGTGAGAAGGCCACGATCGTGCGCGGCTCGTTGTTCAGCACGACCTGCCCTTTCTGGTCGAGCACGCGCGTGTAGGTGCGCGAGTAGGTGAAGACGCCGTCGTTGACGAAGGCGCTGTAGGCCTGGGCCATCTCGCGGGTCGTGATGCCGTTGGTGAGCTGGCCGAGCGCCATCGGCGCGTAGGACGCGTCGTCCGGCACGAGGCTCGTCACGCCGAGGCGCTCGCGCAGGAAGTTGTAGCAGGTCTCGGGGCCGAGCTTGTCCACGATCTGCGCGGCGACGGTGTTGAGCGAGTTGATGAGCGCTTCCCGGATCGTGATGACGCCGAGATTCTGGTAGCTGTCGTTGTGGGGATACCAGCTCGTCCCGCTCAGATGGATGTCGGGGTCGTCGTTGACGAGGGTGCTGGGCGTCATGCCGCGCAGCTCGACGGCCGGGCCGTAGGACGCGATGGGCTTGAACGAGGAGCCGGGGGCGCGCTGGGAGTAGACGCGGTTGAGGTTGAAGTTGGCGTTCTTCTCCCCGACGCCGCCGCTGAGCGCCAGGATCTTGCCGGTGTAGGGCTCCATGACGACGACGGCGCTCTGCAGCTGCTGGCTGGAGTTCCAGGTGGCGGGCATCTGGCTGGGATCGGTGTAGATCGCGTCGACGACGGCCTGGATGTTCGGGTCGAGGCAGCACTCGACGCGATAGCCGCCGTTGTAGAGAAGGCGGCGGGCCGTGTCGTAGCTGATGTCCTTCTCCCGCATCAGATCCTCGATCACGTCGGCGATGACGACCTCGGCGTAGTAGCTGTAGATCTCCTGTGGCTTGAATTCGCCGGGGCCGCGCACGAAGGTGCCGGAGATGTCCTCGTTGACCGCTTCGATATAGGTGTCGTAGTCGATATAGCCCTGCGTGTACATCTCGCGCAGGATCGTCTCCTGCCGCTCCTTGTTGGCCTGCTCGTCATAGAAGGGGTCGTAGCGCGTGGGCTGATTGGTGATGCCGATGATCGCCGCGCACTGCGCCAGCGTCAGGTCCTGGACGTCCTTGCCGAAATAAGTGTGCGCCGCGGTCTGCACGCCCCAGCAGCCCTCGCCGAAATACACGGCGTTGAGGTACCACTCGATGATTTCCTTCTTGTCGTATTTCTTCTCCAGCTCCAGCGCCTGGAAGATCTCGGAGAGCTTGCGCTGCACGGTCACGTCGTCGTGGCCGGTGAGGTTTTTGATGAGCTGCTGGGTGATGGTCGAGCCGCCGTAGCTGGTGTCCATCAGGCCGAACATGTGCACGAAGGCTCCGGCGGTGCGGTACCAGTCGACGCCCTTGTGCTCGTAAAAGCGCTTGTCCTCGATCGCCACGAGGGCTTTTTCCATATACCAGGGGATGTCGTCGTAGCTGACCCAGATGCGGTCCTCATCGGCGGGGAGCACGGCCAGCTCCTGCCAGACGCCGGCGGAATCCTTGTAATAGATCGCGCCGGACTCGCTGAGCTGGTAGTCCTCCAGAGACAGCGAGAGCGACGGCGTCAGACTCGTCTTCACGTAGTAGGCGAAAATGAGCGCGAAAAGCAGGCCCGCGACGAGCAGGATCAGCAGCGCCGAGCAGAGGATCTTGAACACGCCGACGACGGCGCCCGAAACCGTGTCCACCGTCAGCGTGACGGTGGTCTTGGCGGCCCTGGCGAAGAGATTCTGTTTTTTAGGCTTGGATTTGGGTTTGCTCACGGCGCTTCCAAAGCTCCTTTCCGCGCCCGGCGCGCAAAGCGCCGGACTGGATATTATCCGATGTTGGCAATTATATCACAAACTGTCAACCGCCGATAGCTATTTTATGAAATTTTAAGTATGTTTAACATTTTTTCCGAAAAGGTTCTTGGAATAATCCGCGGGCCGGGCGCGCAAAATAAGGCTGCGCGCCGCGGAGAGCGGGGGCTTTCCTCCGGCGCGGCCCCGGATGAAGGAGGGATGGGCCATCCGCGTTCGATCTTTTTTGCTCGCCTGTCTGATGGCGGCGGCCGCGCTGGCCGCGCGCCGCGCCTATGCGAGCATCCGCCCCGCCTGGGAGCGCGATCTGCCCGAGGAGCTGCTGCGCACGCTGGAGAGCGCCGGCGAAGAAGCGGAGTTCGTTCTGCGCGGGCAGGACGGCTTCGTAGCGGTCTGTCCGGCCGGGCGCAGGGCGAAGCCGGAGCGGATCACCGACATCGAGCTGAGCACGCTGCGCTCGGCCGACCGGGCGCTGCTCGAACGGGGCATCCCCGTCAGCGACCGGCGGGCGCTGCTGGAGCTGCTGGAAGACCTCGGCAGCTGAGGGCCGCCTTTCCAGCATAAAACTGTTGATTTCTCCCCGGCTATGCGCTACAATAAAAGCACAAAACGAAGGGAGGATCAACGATATGAGCGAAGATTTCGGCAGTGATTTTATCACCATCGTGGACGACGACGGTCAGGAGTTCGAGCTGGAGGTCCTGGACACCATGGACTACAACGGCGAGACCTACACGGCCTTCCTGCCGGCGAACATGGACGAGAACGACCCGGACTACGGCATCATCATCCTGCGCGTCGTCGAGGACGAGAACGGCGACGAGGTTTTCGAGTCCATCGACGAGGAGGAGAAGCTCCAGGACGTCTACGAGCATTTCATGGTCCTGCTCTTCGACGACGAGGACGAAGACGGCGAGGAATAAGCCGTCCGCCGCGGACATAGGATAGAATGCAAGAAAGATTTCCTGCTGTGTGCGTGTCGTCTTTTCAGACCTCGGCGGCCCAATAAACCCACATCTCTTATAAGGGATGCCGATTTGAATCTGCGGATTGCAGGCCTCCCGGCGCAAGCCGGACGTTGGAAGCAGCGAAACAGAACTTAGGCGACCCACCTGCTCAACTGTGCAGGTTATCATTGGGCTGACACGGCATCGGCGGGAGGCTCCCCCGGATTTTCCGGGGGAGTTTTTTTGCCGCGCGGCGCGGAAACGGCAGGGAGGATTCGATTGGGCGTGAGGAGTTTATCGTGCAGGGGCGCTGAACTTGGCGCCCGCGGTCTCGCGGAAGCGCTGCGGCGGCTCCGTAGGGGACGGCGTCCTCGACGTCCCGCTCCCGCAGGGGCGTCTTGCCCCTCCCGGTTTTTCGCTGCAGATTCTTCGCTGACGCTCAGAATGACGAGACATATTTTACAAACAAAACAGTGAGACGGATTCGGTCTCTTCCGCTTTCGTCTCACTGTTGCGTTATATATTCGGTTTTTCGGGCGGCCGCAGCGCGAAGGAGGCCTTATCCACCGCTGACGCGGTCCCCCTTCCCCGCTGCGGCAGGGAAGGCAAGGACGGCGGGCGACCGCAAGGGTCGCCCCTACGGAGAGGCGGGCCGCCGGGAATCTGCGGCCGGGCTCCTGCGGACGTTTTGACTTGATGCGGCGCGTCCTCTTCCTGCCGCTTTTTCCGTTCCGCGCGGCTGCTCAAACGCCGTTTTGAAACTCGCCGAAGAGCTTCAGCGACTCGAGCGCGCGGCCGTCCGGGCCGAAGAAGGCCTGGTTGTCCACCGCGCAGCCGCCGGGCGCATCGGCGGCGTCCGGGTCGTATTCGCCGGCGGCTCCCGCGGCCCAGCCGCAGCCGAAGCGCTCCCACTTCGCACGGTTCTCTTCATACGACGCCCCGCCGGCGGCGATCCAGGCGCCCTCCCAGCAGCAGACCCCGGCGCCGCCCTCCGTGCGCCGGACCGCGTCGAGCACGGATCGCACGGCCGCCGCCTGGCCCTCCACGGTATAGGGGAAGGGGCGGTATTCGCCCGCGTCCGCGCCGAGCGTGTTGGCGAAAAAGTCCGAATCCGCCTCGGTATAGGGGTAGGCGGTCTCCATGACCATGACCTGCCGGCCGCTCGCCGCGGCCGCCTCGGACAGCGCCGCCGTCAGCTCGTCGAGCGTGCCGTGCCAGCAGGGATAGTAGGAGCTGGCGAACAGGTCGTAATCCGCGCCGAGCTCCTCCAGCGTCTCAGCGTACCGGCGGTAAGCCCCCTCGCGCTGGGGGTCGGTGAAATGCAGGGCGATGCGCGCGCCGGGGCAGAGCTCCCGCACGGCGCGGGAGCCGGCGTCCAGCAGCAGCCCGACGCAGGCCCAGTCGCTCTCCCCGCACAGGCCGCCGTTGATCTCGTTGCCGAGCTGCACGACGTCCACCTCGCCGCCGGCTTCGAGGATCCGGCGCAGGCTGTCCTTCGTATAGGCATACAGCGCCTCGGCCTTCTCTCCGGCGCTCAGGCCCTCCCAGGCCTTCGGCGCCCGCTGCTTGCCGGGATCGGCCCAGAAGTCCGAATAGTGAAAATCCACGATCAGCTTCAGCCCCGCCTGCGCCGCGCGCCGGCCGAGCTCGGCCGCGGCCGCCGCGTCGCAGTTCC
>JAILOS010000109.1 GCA_024690695.1 Oscillospiraceae bacterium | reverse complement strand
CTCGACGGCGACGTGTCGGAGGTGAGCATCGAGGCGGACATGCCGTGCGAGGTGCGCGTCATCAGCGGACAGGAGCTGCAGGCGCTGTTCGACAACGACCCGGCGATGGCGAAGATGGACGTGAAGATCCTGAAGCGCTCGAACTTGTTCGCTTGCTACCAACGGGACGCAAGAACCTGTTCAAGATGGTCTATGGGCGCGACCTCGACCATTACCGCTACACCGCCCGCAGCCGCTACCGTCGGCTCATCACCCTCTCCAGCAGCTCCGGGAAGCGCCAGAGCTCGTGGGGCCCGAAGACCAGATCCACCACCGGATAGGACTTCTTGATCTTCGCGGCCATGTGCTCCTGCTGGACCATACAGCCGCAGACGGCCACGATCTGGCCGGGGCGGCTCTTCTTGGAGTGGTTCAGCGCGCCCACGTTCCCCAGCACGCGCATTTCCGCGTGCTCCCGCACGGCGCAGGTGTTGACCACCACCACGTCCGCCTGGAACTCGTCCCGGGTGAAGCCGTAGCCCATCTCCGCCAGATAGCCCCGCAGCTTTTCGCTGTCGGCCTCGTTCTGCTGGCAGCCGTAGGTGTCCACCAGCGCCAGATGCGGCTGTCCGTCGGCCTCCAGGCGCTCGCGGATGCGCGCGCAGACGGCGAGCTGTTCCCCGATCGCCTCGGGGGCGACGGTCTTTCGTTCGTATTTCATCGTTCTGACCTCAAAACAGAATTCATCATTTTATTTTATCATAAAAGCGCTGGAACTTTCAACTCCCATCCTGTATAATAAGGGCGGAAACAACTGCGGACGGGAGAGAGGAATATGCCTGAGATCCATGTGCTCGACGCGCACCTGGCGGATATGATCGCCGCCGGCGAGGTCGTCGAGCGGCCGGCCTCCGTCATCAAGGAGCTGCTGGAAAACGCTTTTGACGCCGGCGCGCGCAACGTCACCGTCGAGCTGCGCGGAGGCGGCGCGCCCTATATCCGCGTCAGCGACGACGGCTGCGGCATGGCGCCCGAGGACGCCGGCGTGGCCTTCCTGCGCCACGCGACCAGCAAGCTGCGCGACGAGGCGGGGCTGGAGGCCATCGGCACGATGGGCTTTCGCGGCGAGGCGCTCGCGGCGATCTCCGCCGTGTCCCGCGTCGAGCTGCTGACGCGCCGCCGCGGCGAGCCCGAGGGCGTGCGCGTGCGGCTCGAAGCCGGCGACATTCAGGAGATGCTCCCCGCCGGCTGCCCGGAGGGGACGACGATGCAGGTGCGCGACCTGTTTTACAACACCCCGGCGCGCCTGAAATTTTTGAAATCCGACCGGAGCGAGGCCGCCGCCTGCGTGCAGGCCGCGCTGCGCTGCGCGCTCGGCCGTCCGGAGATCTCCGTGCGCTGCCTGCGCGACGGGCAGGAGGAGTTCTTCTCCCCCGGCGACGGGCGCGAGGAGTCCTGCGTCTACGCGCTGCTCGGGCGCGAGCGCGCCGCCGAGCTCCTGCCCTGCGCGGGCGAGGCGGAGGGCGTGCGGCTGCACGGCTTCGTCTCGCAGCCCGCCGCCTGCCGCGGCAGCCGCCGGGAGCAGATCTTTTTCTGCAACGGGCGCTTCATCCGCTCGCAGCTGCTGCAGGCCGCGCTCGAGCAGGCGTATAAAAACGCGCTGCTGCCGGGGCGCTTCCCGGCCTGCGTGCTGTATCTGGAGCTGAGCTTCGCGCAGGTGGACGTCAACGTCCACCCGGCCAAGACCGAGGTGAAGTTCTCCGACGAGCGGCGGGTTTTCGACGCGGTGTACTACGCGGCGCTCTCGGCGCTCGAAAACGGCGGCGGCGCCCCGGTCGTCGAGCCGGGGGCGGCGCTCAGGCGCATGGCCGCCCCGAAAAAGGACTTCTTCCGCAGCCTCAGCGCCGAGAGCTACCGGGCCGAGCAGGCGCGCGCCGCCGCTTCCGCTCCGGCCGCTCCGGCCGCGCTGCGCGAGCGTTTTCAGGGCGAGCAGCTCGCCTTCACGCAGGCCCCGCCGCGCCCGCTCCGGGAGACCGCGCACGATCTGCCGGTCAAAGAGCCCGAAAAGAGCGAAAAAGCGGCTTTTTCGGCCTCAAAACCGGCTTTGACTGTGGAAAATTCTGTTCAAAATGTGGAAAAACCGCTCCTGCCCGACCACAAGATCGTGGGGGAGGCCTTCAAGACCTACGTCCTCGTCGAGCGGGGCGAAGAGCTGATCCTGATCGACAAGCACGCCGCGCACGAGCGCATGAATTTCGACCGCCTGCGCGCGCAGGAGCGGCACGTCCAGGCGCAGACCCTGCTCGAGCCGACGGTCCTGCGGCCGGCGGCCGAGGATCTGGAGACGCTGGACGCAAACGGCGCGCTGTTGGCCGAGCTCGGCTTCGAGATCGAGCTCTACGGCGAGCGCGAACGCGTCGTGCGCGCGGTCCCGGCGGGGCTCGATCCCGGCGAGACCGCCGCGGCGCTCGAGGAGATCTGCGAGAAGCTCCGCCGCGGCAAGGCGCTCGGCGAGCGGCAGGTCTGGGACGAGATCCTGCACACGGTGGCCTGCAAGGCCGCCGTCAAGGCCGGCTGGGATACCGACGGCGAGGAGCTGGAGCGGCTCGCGGAGGAGGTCCTCTCCGGCCGCATCCGCACCTGTCCGCACGGCCGTCCGGTCTCCGCCGTCCTCACGCGGCGGGAGCTGGACAAGCTCTTCAAGCGCATCGTATGAGCGCGCCCGAGCTGATCGCGGTCTGCGGGCCGACCGCCTCCGGAAAGACCCGTCTCGGCATCGAGCTGGCCCGCGCGCTGGACGGGGAGATCGTCTCGGCCGACTCGATGCAGGTCTACCGCGGCATGGACGTCGGCACCGCGAAGGCGAGCGCCGCCGAGCGCGCCGCCGTGCCGCACCACATGCTGGACGTGGCCGATCCCCGGGAAAACTACTCCGTCGCCCGCTGGACGGAGGCGGCCGGACGCTGCTGCGACGACATCCTGTCCCGCGGGAAGCTGCCGATCGTCGTCGGCGGCACGGGGCTGTATATCGACTCGCTGCTGTCGGGCCGCGATTTCGCGCTCGAGCGCGGCAGCGGCGCGCTGCGGGAGCGGCTCGAGGCGGAATACGAGAGGCTCGGCCCCGAGGCGCTGCACGAGCGCCTTCGCCGGATCGATCCCGAGCGGGCCGGAATGCTCGCGCCGGGCGACCGGCGGCGCGTGCTGCGGGCGCTGGAGGTCTACGAGCTCACCGGCGAGACCATCACGGCCCACGACGCGCGCACGCGCGCGCAGCCCCCGCGCTACCGGGCAAAGCGCATCGTGCTGAGCTTCGCCGACCGGGAGGAGCTCTACCGCCGCATCGACGCGCGCGTGGACGCGATGGTCGCCGCGGGGCTCTTCGAGGAGGTGGCGGGCCTGCTGGCGCAGGGGCTCGACGCCTCCTGCACCGCCATGCAGGCCATCGGCTACAAGGAGGCGGCGCTCGCCGTGCGCGGGAGCATCAGCCGCGAGGAGGCCGCCGCGCGCATCAAGCAGGCCAGCCGCCGCTACGCCAAGCGCCAGCTCACCTGGTTTCGCCGCGCGCCGGACGCGCTGTGGATCGAATGGCGCGGCGAGCCGGATTTCGCCCGGGCGCTGGAGAGGGTGCTGGATAATTGGGAAAACTGAGCTTCAAAAGCGTATAAAGAAGATATGAAGGCCGGGAGGGCGCGGGATTTTTCCCGCGCCCTCCCGGTTTGACAAAAACGATATTGCTTGCGGAGAAACGCTAAAACGGCCAGCTGGGGAACCACTTCAGCAGGGCGCTCGCGATCCGCTCGTTGACCGGGATGCCGGAGAGCGCCGGGAAAAACAGGACGAACAGCGCCGCGCTCAGGCCGCACAGCCAGTACGCCCGCCGCTCGCCCTTGGGGCCGCTGCGGATCGAAAAGCGCAGGAAATAGCCGATCGCCGGCGCAAGGAACACCGAGCTCGGGAAGTAGTGATACTCGTACAGCGTGCGCCCGACGGCCAGCCAGGGCAGCAGCTGGAACAGATAGGCCGCCAGCAGGAAGGCCGCCTGGCGGGCGCGGCGCGCGATGGCGTAATAGCCCAGCAGCACCACCGCGATCAGCCCGCCCCAGCAGAGGACGGGGTTGAGCCAGGAGCCGAAGCTCGTGCGCATCCCGGCGGGATAGTAGTCAAGGTAGAACAGGATCGGCCGGATGTCCAGCAGCCACTGGTACCAGACGGAGGAATAGGGGTGCGGCTGGTTGGTGCCGGCGTGGTAATGGAGCATGTAGCTCTGGTTGTCGAGCACCATCCGGGTGTAGTCCGCGCTGAAGAGCGGATAGCCCCAGGCCGTTCCGTAGCGGAAATAGGACAGATAGTAGATCAGCGCCGGCAGCGCGACGAAGAAGCCGAGACAGAACAGCACGTTTTTCGCAAAGCGGCCGGGCAGCGCGGCGCGCGCCTCTTCAAGCTGCTCGCGCTTTTTCTTCGGGGCGTTTTTCGGGATGCGGGTCTCGCGCCGCTGCGCGATCCAGTACCACAGCCACAGGACGCCCAGGCCCGCCCCGGCGTAGAGGCAGGTCCATTTGCAGGCCGCGCCCAGACCGAAGAAGAGCCCCGCGAGACCGAGGTCGCGCAGCCGGCCGTCCTTGAGAAAGCCGTACATGAAGCCGTACATCAACAGGATAAAGAGCACGGCGTAGCTGTCGATCGTGGCGATGCGCGTCTGTGTGAAGTGCATGAAGTCGGTGGCCAGCAGCAGCGCGCAGCAGGCGGGAACCTTCCGCCCGCCGAAGAGCCGGCGCGTGAACCAGTACATCACCGGCAGCATCAGCACGCCCGCGAGCGTGCCCATGAAGCGCCAGCCGAAGGGCGTCATGCCGAACAGCAGGATGCCCAGCGACAGGATCAGCTTGCCCAGCGGCGGGTGGGTGATCTCGTAGGGGTGGAGGTTTCGCAGGTGCTCCCAGGCCGTGCGGGCGTGGTAGATCTCGTCGAAATAGCTGGAATTGAAGAAGGTCGGCCGCTCCGGCACGGTCTCCGGCTCGTCGCACAGCGTCGGCTCCGTCGAGCGGCAGGCGAGCGGCGTCCCGTCCGCGCCGCGCAGCGCCAGCTCGCCGAGCTCGATCTCGTCCCAGCCCGTCAGGCGCACGAAGCGGATCGGAAAGGTCGGCGCCTCGGCCAGATCGAGCTCCTGCCACTTGAGCAGCGACGCGTGGTTGATCTCAAGGCTCGCCGCGGGGATCCAGAGCTCGCCGTCGGACGAGAACTCCAGCGTGACCTCGCCGTTTTGGTAGTAGTTGCTGCCGGACGGGCGGATGCCGACGAAGACCATGGCCCGCGTGACGCGCTGCGGCTCCTCGAGCTCGAGCAGGACGCTGTCGCCGTCGCAGGTGCGGAAGCTCTGCGGCGAGCGGGTGCTGCCGAGGTTCAGAAAGGCGGCCAGCGCGTAAACCGCGGTCAGCGCGGCGATGAACCAGGGGCCGAGCCGGGAGGGGCCCTCGCCGCCGTCGGCGCGGACCGTCTTCTCCTGCGGCAGCGTCACGAAATAGGCGGCGATCAGCGCCGCCGTCGCGGCGGGAAGCAGAAACGTAAAGCTCATGACTCGCCCCGCAGCAGCTCGTGCAGCTCTTTGACGCTCGGCAGGATATAGTCGGGCTGCCGCTCGGCCGCAGCGGCCATTTCGGGCGTCGTCTCGCCGGAGAGCACCAGCACGGACACGCTCCCCGCGTTCTGCGCGACGGCGATATCGGTGTAGAGCCGGTCGCCCACGGCGCAGATGCGCCCGTTCGGCACGCCGGTCATGCCGGAGATCACGTCGATCATGTTGCGGTTGGGCTTGCCGATATAGGTGGGACGGACGCCGCTCGAGGCGGTCAGCAGGGCGCAGATGCTGCCGCAGTCGGGCAGGACCTCGCCGCGGGGCATCGGGCAGACCCAGTCGGGGTTGGCGGCAATGAAGACCGAGCCGCGTCGCAGGTAATGCACGGCGCGGTCGAGCTTTTCGTACACGAGCTCCGTGTCGAAGCCCTGCACGACGACGTCGGCGTCCTCCGCCTCGCTGTGGCCGAGCTCGTCGTTGATCAGCCGGATCCCGTAGCTCTGCAGCTCGCGGTAAAAGGCCCGCGTGCCCGCCAGATACACCCGCGCGCCGGGGTGGTGCCGGTTGAGATATTCCCCGGTGGCCATGCCGGAGGTGAAGACGTTCTCCGCCTCGCAGGGGAAGCCCAGCCGCCGCAGGCGCGTGATGTAGTCCACACCTGCGCGGGAGGAGTTGTTCGTCAGGTAGATGTACTTTTTCCCGAGCCGGGGCAGGTCCTCCATCAGCGCGATCGCGCCGTCGTAGACGTCATCGCCCAGATACAGCGTACCGTCCATATCGAACAGGAACAGCTCGCTGTTTTTCAGTTTCTCCAGATCCATGCCTTTCCAATCCTTTTCTGTCTTTTTTCAAGGGAGGAGACGAGAGCCTTCGCTCCGGTCTCTCCCGTCTCCGCAGACCCGGCCGAAAACAGAGCAGCTCCAGCGCGCAGTATGTCTGCGGAGAAGATCGGGGGCTTCACCCCTCTGATATTTGCCGCACGAGGCGGGGATTGTTTTATGATCCGTTTATGGCGGGGCTCTGCCTCGTCATAAACACCCTGAGCCGAGCTTAGCGAGGCCTCGCGCCGACCAAGCGCGGCGCGTCTCCCGTGCGCCGCGTGCGATCAGCGCGAGTGTCCCTAACTGTTCAGCCCCTTGCGGGGCTGAACAGTTAGGATTCCTCGCCCCACATCAGGGCGCACTTGACGGCCTTGCTCCAGCCGCGCAGCAGGCTCTTGCGCTTCTCCTCGTCCATCTCGGCGGTGAAGACGCGGTCGACCGCCCAGTTGTTCTTCACGTCGTCGAGACCGGACCAGTAGCCGACGGCGAGGCCTGCCAGATAGGCGGCGCCGAGGGCGGTCGTCTCGATGCAGCGCGGGCGGTAGACGTCGCAGCCGACGATGTCGCTCTGGAACTGCATCAGGAAGTTGTTGGCGGAGGCGCCGCCGTCGACCTTCAGCTCCGCGATGGGTATGCCGGAGTCGCGCTCCATGGCGCGGACGATGTCGTGCGTCTGATAGGCGAGGCTTTCCAGCGTCGCGCGGACCAGATGGGCGCGGCTGAAGCCGCGGGTCAGGCCCACCACGCAGCCGCGGGCGCGCTGGCTCCAGTACGGCGCGCCGAGGCCCGTGAAGGCCGGGACGACGTAGCCGCCCACCGTGTCGGGCACCTTCTCGGCATACTGCAGGCTCTCCTTGGCGGAGGTGAGCACGCCCAGCTGGTCGCGCAGCCACTGCACGGCGGCGCCGGCGACGAAGATGCTGCCCTCCAGCGCGTACTGGACCTGGTCGCCGGTGGAGGCGGCGATCGTGGTGACGAGGCCGTTCTTGCTCGCGACCGGCTCCGTGCCGGTGTTCATCAGCAGGAAGCAGCCCGTGCCGTAGGTGTTCTTCATGGTGCCCGGCTCGAAGCAGCACTGGCCGAAGAGCGCGCACTGCTGGTCGCCCGCGGCGCCGGCGATGGGGATCTCCCCGCCGAACATCTCGAACTCGGTCTTGCCGTAGACGCAGGAGGAGGGCCGGACCCTGGGCAGCATGGAAGCGGGGACGCGCAGGAGCTTCAGCAGATCCTCATCCCACTTGAGCGTGTGGATGTTGAAGATCATCGTGCGGCTGGCGTTGGTGTAGTCGGTGACGTGCACGCGCCCGCCGGTCAGCTTGTAGATGAGCCAGGTGTCGATAGTGCCGAAGAGGAGCTTGCCTGCCTCGGCGCGTCTGCGCGCGCCGGGGACGTTGTCCAGCAGCCACTGGATCTTGGAGCCGGAGAAGTAGGCGTCGGGCACGAGGCCGGTCTTTTCGCGGATCATGTCGCCGCAGCCGTCGGCCACCAGCTTGTCGATGATGTCGGAGGTGCGGCGGCACTGCCAGACGATGGCGTTGGCGATGGGCTCGCCGGTCTCCTTGTCCCAGACGACCGTGGTCTCGCGCTGGTTGGTGATGCCGATGGCGGCGATGTCGATCGCCTGGACGCCGAGCTTTTCCATGGCGGCGTGCGCGACCTCGTAGGTGGTATCCCAGATCTCGTTGGCGTCATGCTCGACCCAGCCGGGATGCGGGAAGATCTGGCGGAACTCCTTGTTGACCACGGCGCAGATGTTGCCGGATTTATCGAAGAGGATACAGCGGGAGCTCGTCGTCCCCTGATCCAGCGCCATTATATATTTCATTTTATATCCCCTTTCAATTTTATCAAATCGAAGCCCAGCAAAGCGGGTTCGATTTGAAAAGGAAGAATAAGGTCATCGGTTAAGGCAGTCGCCCGTTGGGCGGCTGCCTGACCTTATGGCCTTATTCTGACGCAATCAGTCTCGTCATCCTCGCCAGGGTCAGACGGTTGCGGATCGCGCTGGAGATGTCGAGGAAGCTGTCCTTCACCGCGGGGTCGATGCCCAGCTCCTCGAGCGAGTGCTTGGCGCCGATGGCGGTGTAGAGTTCGAGCAGCTCCTCATAGCTCGGGATCTGCGCGATGATCTCGCGGATCTCCTGCCAGTGCTCCTTGATGTTCTCGGGCGGGAAGGTCGCGAGCACGTCGTTCACGTTCTCCTTGAGGATGCCGTCGGCCAGGTCGCCGAACTCCCAGCGCACCCACTCCTCGTCGATCGGAGTGAAGGGCTTGACCTCGATGCTCTCGCGCTCGGCCAGCTTGTGGTAGGCCTCCGCCACCATCAGCGTGCCGACGCCGACGCACTCGCCGTGC
>JAILOS010000099.1 GCA_024690695.1 Oscillospiraceae bacterium | reverse complement strand
CAGCAGTTTTGAGCGAGGGATTTTTCGTTCAGGCAAAATGAAAAATTGCGGGAATACTTGTCTGTATTTCCGCAATTTTTCATGAAGCTTGGGCGGAAAAGGCCCGCTCAAAACCTGTCGTCTCCCTAATTTGCTCGCCCTTTCCGGGGCGGTCTTTTTTTGCCTTCCGGCCCTGCGCGCGCAGGCATGAAGCGGGCGGGACGGCCATATACTGTCAGCGGGGAGTGAGAGGATGGACGGAATCGAACTGGCCCGGCAGCTTCTGCCGCCGCGGTATCTGGAGCCGCGCCGCCGGGCCGTCTACGAGGCGGCGGAGGAGCTGCGGATGCGGCCCGGACAGGCTTTGACGATGGTCGTGCGCGGACGGGAGTATCCGATCCCGGGCGAGGCGATCAGCGAGGAGGAGCTGCGCCGGACGCTGGAAAAGGCGACGGGCGCCTCGCTCCACACGGCGGCGCAGGCCCTCTCGCGCGGCTTTATCAGCTATCGCGGCCTCCGGATCGGCGTATGCGGGACGGCGGTGCTGCGAAACGGCGAGCTCAGCGGCTTTCGCAGCTTCAGCTCGCTTGCGCTGCGCATCCCCCGGGCCGTTCCGGGCGTCTGTGACGGGGTCTACCGCGAGATGAAGGCCGGAGGCCTTGCCAATACGCTGATCGTCTCGCCGCCGGGCGGCGGCAAGACGACGGCGCTGCGGGAGCTGATCGGCTGCTTTTCGCGCGACGGCCTCCGGGTCGGCGTGGTGGACGAGCGCTTTGAGATCGCCGCGGCCGAGCTGGGCCCGGCGCAGTTTGCTCTCGGGGCGCACTGCGACGTGCTCAGCGGCGTGCCGAAGGCTGAGGGCGCGATGATGCTGCTGCGCGGGATGAATCCGCAGGTGCTTGCGATGGACGAAATCACGCAGCGGGAGGATCTGGCGGCCATCCGCGAGACGGCGGGCTGCGGCGTGCTGCTGCTGGCGACGGCCCACGCCGCCGGGCCAGAGGAGCTGCGCCGCCGCGAGCTCTATCGGCAGCTTCTGGACGAGGGGATCTTTTCGTACTGTCTGAAGATCCGCTGCACCGAACGCGGCAGGAGCTACAGCCTCGGGAGGCTTGCCGTATGAAGCTGCTCGGCGCGCTGGCCGTGATGGCCGCCTGTGTCTCCGCGGGCGTCAGACTCAACCGGGAGCGCGCGGAGGAGCTCGCGCTGCTGCGGGAGCTGTGCCGGGGAGTCGAGCGCGTACACGCCGAGCTTGCGACAAGCCTGCGGCCGCTGCCGGAGCTGTGCGCGCAGCTCGGCGGAGAGCTGTCCGGCGCGGCGGGGGCCTTTTTCCGCTCGCTCGCCGAGTCCATGCCCGCGCTGTCGCAGCAGAGCTTTTTCGAGCTCTGGCAGAGCGCGGCCGGGCGGAGCCTGTCCGCGCTCGCTCCGGAAGAACGTTCGGCGCTGCTGCAGCTCGGACAGGCTCTGGGCCGCTTTGAGCTGCAGGAGCAGCTCGGCGCCTGCGAGCGCTGCCGGGAAAGCCTGGCGGATGCCGCGGCCGAGAGAAAGGAGCGGTCCCGGAACGAACGAAAGCTGACGCTTGCGCTGTCCGGCGCTGCCGGAGCGCTGCTGTGCCTGCTTCTGCTGTAGGCGGGCGAAGGGAGTACATTTGGACGTCGATCTGATCTTCAAAATCGCCGCGATCGGGATCCTGGTCGCGGTTTTGAATATTCTGCTGCAGCGCTCCGGGCGGGAAGAGCAGGCGCTGATGACGACGATCGCGGCGCTGGTCGTGGTGCTGATGATGGTTGTACAGAAGATCAGCGAGCTGTTCGCCCTGATCAAAAAGCTCTTCGGGCTCTGATGGAGGCGCTGCTTCGCGTGTCGGCCGCGGCGCTGTGCGCGCTGACGGCCGTTTTGCTGCTGCGGCGGACCAATCCGGAGCTCTCCTCGTCGCTCAGCATTGCCGCGACCGCGGTGATCGTGATCGCGGCCTTCGGGATGATGCGGGGCTTCGGCGAGCTGAAAAAGACGCTGCAGACGGTTTTCGGGGCGGACGAGGTTCTGATCGTGCCGCTGGTGAAATGCGTGGCCGCGGCGGTTATTACGCGCCTGACGGCCGATCAGTGCCGCGACGCGTCGCAGGCGGCGACGGCCTCGGCGGTCGAATTTGCCGGGACGGTCTGCGCGTTCGGGATTGTGCTGCCGCTGATCCTCACGGCGCTGAAGACGATCGGAGGCTATCTGTGAAAAAGTGGCTTCTGCTGGCTCTGCTGCTGCCGTTTTTCGTCGGCACCGCGCACGCGGAGGGGCTGAACGAGCAGCTCGGCGAGGAGCTGCAGGTCCGCGCCGTGCAGGAAGGACTGAGCGGCGAGGCCGGAGAGATCGGCGGCGAGCTGCGGTTTGACGGCTCCTACGACGCGCAGGGCGCGCTCGCACGGCTGTGGAGCAGCTTTCGCCGTTCGCTGACGGAGCGGCTGAGGGCCGAGACCTCGACGGCGATGAAGCTGGCGGCCGTCTCCGTGCTGTGCGCGCTCGGCCTCTCGCTGTGCCCGGAAAAGGGCGTGCGCGAGTATCTCGAAATCGCCTGCTGCTGCGCGGCCGCGCTGATTCTCTCGGAGGGCGTCGGAAGCATGACGGAGGAGGCGGAGCGGGCGCTGAACGACCTGACCGACTACGCCGGACTTGCGCTGCCGGCCGTGTTTTCGGCGGCCATGGCATGCGGCGCGGCGGTCTCGGCCTCGGCCCGCTACGCGGCCGCGGGCTTTGCGCTCAGCGTGATGCTTGCGGCGGGGCGCGGGCTGATCCTGCCGCTCGTAAACGCGGTGCTGGCGCTCTCCGTCTGCTGCAGCATCTTTGACAACCCGCTGCTGCGCGCTCTGGTCAAGCTCTTCAAAAAGCTCGCTGCGCTGCTGATGACGGGGCTGACGGCGGCCTTTACGGCGCTGCTGTCGATCACGGGGCTCGTGACGGGCAGCGCGGACGCGGCGGCCGTCAAGACGGTCAAAAGCGTGATCTCGGCCTCGCTGCCGGTCGTCGGCGGCGTGCTGTCCGACGCGGCGGCCTCGGTGCTGGCGGCGGCGGGCGTCGTCAGAAACACGGCCGGCGCCTTCGGCATGATCGCCGTGTGCGCGATCTGCGCCGCGCCCTTCGCGGCGCTGGCGGTCAAGGCGCTGCTGCTGCGGCTGGTGTCCGCCGCGGCGGAGCTCGCAGCCGGACAGCGGCTTTCGGGGCTGCTGCGGGATATGGCCGCCGTTATGAGCCTGCTGCTCGGCCTGCTCGGCAGCTACGGACTGATGCTGTTTTTCTGCTTCGTTTCGGCGATAAGGACGGTGACGGCCTGATGGAAAACGCGATACGGCAGCTGTGCGCGGTGTCGATCCTCTGCGGCGTGGCGCTCAGCCTGATGCCGGAGGGAGGCGTGCGCAGAGCCGCCGCGCTCGGCTGCACCGGAGCATTGGTGCTGACCGTTCTCAACGCGGCGGGCGGCTTCGATACGGAGATCTATGCCGCGGAGCTGGCCCGCTGCCGCGAGGAAAGCGCGCGTCTCGCCGCCGAGAGCGAGGCCGGCGCCGAGCGGCTCAACCGACTCGTCATCGAGCGCGAGTGCGCGCAATACATTGAAGAACGGGCGGCCGCGCTGGGGATCGGCGGCTGTCGGGCCGAGCTGACGGCCCGCTGGAGCATGGACGGCTTCTGGGTCCCCTGGGAGGCGCAGATCAGCGTCTCCGCGTGCAGCGAGCAGCAGGCGCGCAGCCTCAGCGACGCGATCCGCTCCGAGCTGGGCATTCCGACGGAAAGGCAGGCATGGAGCAGAAGTGAAGGATAAGGGCTGGCTGAAAAAACTGGAGGCGGTTAAATTTCCGCTTCTGATCCTCGCGCTGGGGCTGCTGCTGATGCTGATTCCGGGCCGAAGCGCCGACGAGCCGGAGATCAGCGGGGATCAGGAGCTGCGGGAGATCCTGCGCTCCAGCCGCGGCGTCGGAGAGGTTTACGTGCTGAGCTCCGAGCACGGCGTCGTCGTGGTCTGCGAGGGAGCCGAAAACGCCGACGTAAAACTGGATATACTTCGGGCGGTCGGCTCATATACTGGTTTCGGGTCCGACGCCATCACGATTCTGAAGCTGGCGGACCATTAAGATGGGAGGAAAGGGAAATGACGAAAAGCAAAAAGAGGAGTCTGACGCTGCTGGCGCTGATCATGTTCGTCAGCGCGGCGGTGCTGCTCAACTGGTCCTACAACAAGCGCTGGGGGAAGGCGGACGCCGAGATGGTCTCGGCCGAGGACAAGGGGATCGCGGAAGCGGCGGAACGGGCGCAGAAGCTGGCCGCGTCCGCCTCCGGCTATTTCTCCGAGGCGAGGCTGACCCGCCAGGTTTCCCGCGACGAGGCGCTGCAGCTTTTGCAGACGGCGGCCTCCTCCGAGGCGGCCTCGCAGGAAACCATCGACACGGCCATGAACGCGATCTCCGCGATGGCGACCTGCTCAATGAAGGAGTCGCAGATCGAGAATCTCCTGCTCGCCAAGGATTTTGCCGACTGCGTCGTGTACATCGGCAACGACGCGGTGACGGTGGCCGTACCCGCGCCGGAGGAGGGCCTGAGCGAGGAGGCCGTCGCCCGGATCACGGATATCATCCTCACCGAGACCAGCTACGAGGCCTCGCAGCTCAACATCATCGAGGTCCGCGCCTGAACGGACCGAGAGCCACAGCAAAAAAGGCGCGCTTCCGCCGCGGAAGCGCGCCTTTTTTGCACATCCGCCGTGCCTGCCCGCGCGGCAAAATGTAAATAGATTACAAAATTTTGAATACACTCTTCCTTTTTTGAATAAAACGTGGTAGAATACGCTGAATGAATGAATCCCGACAGGAGGCATACCATGAACGACAACTACATCGTCTGCCAGGAGGAACTCGGCAGCATCAATATCTCCGAAGACGTGATCGTCAGTCTCGTGCGCAGCGCGGTCGCCGAGGTCGAGGGCGTGGCCGGGCTGGCCAACACCGCCGGCGGCGAGCTCAGCGAGCTTCTCGGCCTCAAAACGGTGACGAAGGGCGTCAAGGTCCAGCTCGACGAAAACCGCGTGACGGTCGACGTGATCATCAACGTCTACTACGGCCGCAGCATCGTCCAGGTGGCGCAGGAGGTCCAGGAGAAGATCAGCGGCGTCATCCAGGCTACCACGGGCTTTGAAAAGCCGCAGGTCAACGTCCACGTCTCCGGCCTCGCCTTCGACAAGTGAGAGCGGAGGAACGGCCATGAACAGAACGACTGCGCGTCAGCTCGCGATCCAGCTCAGCTTTGCCGCGGCGGCCTCCGGGAGAGAAGCGCCGGAGCTCGCGGAGGAGTTTTTCTCGCCCGAGCATTTCGAGACGCTCGCCGCCGAGGACGAGCTCTACGCCGAGCGTCCGACCGGCAAAAGCCTCGATTACATCCTTCGCCTGACCTCGCTCACGGCTGAAAAGCGCGAGGAGCTCGACGCTGTCATCGCCCGGCACGCCCAGGGCTGGCGGCCCGAGCGCATCTCCCGCACGGCGCTCGCCGTTCTCCGCTGCGCGATCTGCGAGATCCTGTATTTCGACGACGTGCCGGAATCCGCGGCCATCAACGAGGCCGTGGAAGGGGACAAGCTCTACGATACGCCCGAGACCGTCGCCTTCGTCAACGGCGTTCTCGGCGGCTTTGTGCGCGCTCTCCACGCCGGAGAGGCCGCGACGGAGGAGACGTGAGCGCGGAGAGGATCGTCCTTTCGGTCACGGAGCTGAACGGCAGGATCAAGGGACTGATCGAATCGGATCCGCTGACGGCGGATCTCTGCGTCCGGGGAGAGCTCTCCAACTATAAGATCTACCCCTCCGGGCACCATTATTTTACGCTGAAGGACAGCGAGAGCAGTCTGCGCTGCGTGATGTTCAAGAGCAGCGCGGTCAGGCTCCGCTTTCGGCCGGAAAACGGCATGAGCGTTACCGCCTTCGGCCGCGTCTCGGTCTTCATGCGAGACGGCGCATATCAGCTCTACTGCAGCGGCCTGATGCCGGAGGGCGTCGGCGATCTGCAGGTGGCCTTCGAGCAGCTCAAGCAGAAGCTCGGCGCCGAGGGACTGTTCGACGAAGCGCACAAGAAGCCCCTGCCGGACTTCCCGGAGCGCATCGCGATCATCACCTCCTCCGCGGGCGCGGCGGTGCACGATATGATCCGCATCCTCGGCCGCCGCTGGCCGATGGCGAAGCTGATTCTGCTGCCGGTGCGCGTGCAGGGCGCCGAGGCCCCGCCCGAGATCGCCGGGGCCATCCGCTACGCCAATGAGTTTCACGTCGCGGACCTCATCATCACCGGGCGCGGAGGCGGCTCGATCGAAGACCTCTGGGCCTTCAACGACGAGCGCGTCGCCCGCGCGATCTACGAGTCGGAAATCCCGGTGATCTCCGCAGTCGGGCACGAGCCGGACGTGACGATCTCCGATTACGTGGCCGACCGGCGCGCCTCCACGCCGTCCAACGCCGCGGAGATCGCCGTGCCGGACCGGCAGGAGCTGCGCGAGCTGCTGGAGGGCTTCTCCATCCGCTCCTCGCAGGCGATGATGAAGCTCCTCGGCCGATATCGCGAACGTCTGGAGGGCTACCGGCAAAAGCGCGTGCTGACCGATCCGACGGCCTCGATCGACGACCGCCGTATCCTGCTCGACAGGCGGCGCGAGGCGCTGTGCGCGGCGCAGGACCGCCAGCTTGCGGCGCAGCGGCGCCGCTTCGTGGCGCTCGCCTCGTCGCTCGACGCGATGAGCCCGCTGCGCGTGCTCTCGCGCGGCTATTCGATCGCCGTGCGCGACACCGGCGAGACCGTAAAGCGCGCCTGCGAGCTGCGGGCGGGCGACCGTCTGCGGCTGATCCTCGCCGAGGGCGAGGCCGGCGTGCGCGTGGAGGAGACGAGTCAGAAAGGAGACAGCCATGCCTGAAAACAGTCTGAATTTTGAACAGTCGCTCTCGAGGCTGGACGAGATCGTCCGCCATCTGGAGCGGGGCGATCTGCCCCTGAGCGAGTCTCTGCGGCTTTTTGAAGAGGGGACCGGGCTGATCCGCCGCTGCGGCGCGATGCTCGACGAGGCGGAGCAGCAGGTCGTCAAGCTCAAAAAGGGGCCGGACCGCCAGCCGGTCGAGCTGCCCTTCGAGGATGAGGGCTGACGTGAAAAGAGAAGAATACAAAGAGAAGATCGAAGCGGCGCTGGGGTCGTATTTTTCCCTGACGGCCGAAGACACGCCCTGCGCGGGTCTGGCCGAGGCGATGGCATACAGTCTGATGGCCGGCGGAAAGCGCATCAGGCCCACGCTCGTGCTGGAGTTCTGCCGCATTTCCGGCGGCGATCCCGAGCAGGCCCTGCCCGTCGCCTGTGCGGTCGAGATGCTGCACACCTACAGTCTGATCCACGACGACCTGCCCTGCATGGACGACGACGCGCTGCGCCGCGGAAGGCCGACGAACCACGTGGTTTTCGGCGAATGCGTCGCTACGCTTGCCGGCGACGCGCTGCAGGCCGAGGCCTTCGGCACGATCCTGCGCTGCGCCCTCCCGGCGGAGCGCCGGGCCGCCTGCGCCGAGGATCTGGCGAACGCCGTCGGGCTCGACGGCATGTGCGGCGGTCAGTATCTGGACATGCTCGGCGAGGGGAAGGCCCTCAGCGAGAGCGAGCTTGACGAGATCAACAGCCGCAAGACCGGCGCGCTGCTGGTCGCGGCCTGCCGCATGGGCGTTCACGCCGCCGGCGGCGGCGAGGAACGGCTCGAGGCCGCCTCGCGTTTCGGCGCGGCCCTCGGCGCGGCCTTCCAGATCCGCGACGATATGCTCGACGTGACGAGCAGCGAAGCCGAGCTCGGCAAGAGCGTCGGCTCGGACGCCGAGGAACACAAGAACACCTATATGGCGCTCTGCGGCGCCGAGAAATGCCAGCGCATGGTCGAGCGGCTGACGCAGGCCGCGAAGGAGGCGCTGCGGGAAGCGTTCGATGACCGCGCCTGGCTCGAGGCCCTGGCCGACAGTCTGGCCGTGAGGGTTAAATAAGCGAGGGAGTCTGCGATTGTGAGCACCCTGGAAAACATACGCGCCTCAAACGACGTCAAAAAGCTCCGGCCGGAAGAGCTGGAGCCGCTGTGCGCCGAGCTGAGGGCTTTTCTGATCCAAAGCGTCGCGAAGACCGGCGGGCACCTCTCCTCCAATCTGGGGGCGGTGGAGCTCACGGTGGCGCTGCACCGGGTCTACGACAGCTCGAAGGACCGCATCGTCTTCGACGTCGGCCATCAGAGCTATATTCATAAAATCCTCACCGGGCGGCGGGAGGCCTTTTCCACGCTGCGGCAGTTCGGCGGCCTGTCCGGCTTTCCCAAGCCCTACGAGGCGGAGGACGACGCTTTTATCGCCGGCCACGCCTCCGATTCCGTGTCGGTCGCGCTCGGCATGGCGCGGGCGCGCACGCTCAAGAGGGAAAAATACGACGTCGTCGCCGTGATCGGCGACGGCGCGATGACGGGCGGCCTCGCCTACGAGGGCTTGACCAACGCCGCGGCGAGCGGCGAGCCGCTGGTCGTCATTCTCAACGACAACAAAATGTCCATCGGCGAAAACGTGGGCGGCGTCGCGAGCCTGCTGCAGGCGATGCGCACGAAGCCCGGCTACCTCAGCTTCAAGCGCTGGTACCGCGAGGTCTTTTCCCGCCTGCCCGCGCTCTACCGCTTCAACCACCGGCTCAAGGAATGGCTGAAGTCCTGGCTGCTGCCGGAAAACATGTTCCGCGAGATGGGCTTTTACTACCTCGGTCCGGTGGACGGGCACGACGTGAACAAGCTCGAGACCGTGATCCGCTGGGCGCGCGACGCCGGCGTGCCGGTGCTGCTGCACGTCGTCACCAAAAAGGGGAAGGGCTGCCCCTACGCCGAAAAGTGGCCCGAGACCTACCACGGCGTCGGCCCCTTCGACCCGGATACCGGCGCGGTCGTTCCGGCAAAGGAGAGCTTTTCCACCGTCTTCGGCGAGACTTTGTGCGAGCTGGCGGCCGAGGACGAACGGGTGTGCGCGATCACGGCCGCGATGGCCGCCGGCACGGGGCTCGAGCCCTTTGCCGAGCGTTTTCCGAAACGGTTTTTCGACGTCGGCATCGCCGAGGGACACGGCGTCTCGATGGCCGCCGGTATGGCCAAGCAGGGCCTGATTCCGGTTTTCGGCGTGTATTCCAGCTTCCTGCAGCGCGGCTACGACATGCTGCTGCACGACGTCGGCCTGCAGAAGCTTCACGTCGTTCTGGCTGCGGACCGGGCCGGCCTCGTCGGCAGCGACGGCGAGACGCACCACGGCCTGTTTGATATCGACTATCTCTCCGCCGTACCCGGCATGAGCATTTATTGCCCCGCGAGCTTCGCGGAGCTGCGCGCGATGCTGCGCACGGCCGTACTGGAGGAGACCGGCCCCGCGGCCGTGCGCTATCCGCGCGGCGGCGAGGGGCTTTACACCGGCTGCGGCGAGGGCGAGGAGAGCCTGCTGTGCGCAGGAAAGGACCTGACGCTGGTCTGCTGCGGTACGATGGTCAACGAGATGCTCGAAGCGGCGGAGCTGCTGAGCGCGGAGGGCGTCTCCGCGGAGCTCGTCAAGATCAACCGCGTGCAGCCCTGCGCTTTCCGTCTTTGCCTCACGTCCGCCCGAAGGACCGGACGGCTGCTGATCGCCGAGGAGGTCTGCCGGCAGGGCAGCGTCGGGACGAGGCTGCTTGCGCTCGCGGAGAAGGAAGGGATCGCGCTGCGCGCCGCCGCGCTGGATCTCGGCGAGGGAGTCGTGACGCACGGCAGCGCCGCCGAGCTGCGGCACTGCTGCGGACTGGACGCCGAAGGGATCGTGCGCTGCGCCCGGACGCTGCTGAACGAAGGAGCGGAGAGATGAAAAAAGTCCGTCTCGACCAGCTCGTCTTTGAGCGCGGCTTCACCGACAGCCGCGAGCGCGCGAAAACGACCGTGATGAGCGGTCTCGTGTTTGTCAACGGTCAGCGCTCGGACAAGCCCGGCATGGCCGTCTCGCCGGATGCGGCGATCGAGGTGCGCGGCGAGGCGCTGCCCTTCGTCAGCCGCGGCGGCTTCAAGCTGGACAAGGCGCTGAAGGTTTTTCCGGTGGATCCCGCGGGCAGGCGTTGCATCGACTGCGGCGCCTCGACCGGCGGCTTTACGGACGTGCTGCTGCAGCACGGAGCCGCGAAGGTCTACGCCGTCGACGTGGGCTACGGGCAGCTCGCCTGGAAGCTCCGCACCGACGAGCGTGTCGTGAATCTGGAGCGGACGAATCTCCGCTACGTCACGGCCGAACAGATCCCCGAGCCGCTCGATCTGGCGGTTATGGACGTTTCGTTCATCTCGATCCGGCTGGTGCTGCCGGCGGTGGTTCCGCTGCTCCGGCCCGGCGCGGATCTGATCTGTCTCATCAAGCCCCAGTTCGAGGCCGGGCGCGAGGAGGTCGGGAAAAAGGGCGTCGTGCGCGACGAAGCCGTGCACGCGCGCGTGATCCGCGAGATCTTCGATTTCGCGCCGGGCGCCGGCCTGCGCTTCTGCGGGCTGGATTATTCGCCCATCAAGGGCCCGGAGGGCAATATCGAATATATCTGTCACCTCAGAAAAGAGGACGGGGAAGCCTGCCCCGTCGATATCGAGGCGACGGTGCGCGCCTCGCACGAGGCACTGTGAAGGAGGCTGCTCTATGATCGCCTTATGCCCCAATCCCTTTCGGGATAACGGCCTGAGCTTTACGCTCGAAGCGGAAAGACTGCTGCGCGAGGCGGGCTTCGACTGCGCGATCTGCCCGGTGTTTGCCGACGAGGAGCCGGAGGTGATCCCCGAGGGGATCGCCGTCCGGAGGATCCGCGACGTGGCGGAGGCGTGCACGCTGGCGCTCGTGATCGGCGGCGACGGCACGATCCTCGCCGTGGCGCGGCAGCTCCAGGGGCTCCAGCTTCCGCTGCTGGGCTACAATCTCGGCACGAAGGGCTTTCTGGCCGCGATGGAACGGGAGGATCTGCCGCTCGTGGTCGACGCGGCGAAGGGCGGCTTTTTTGTCAGCCGCCGCATGATGCTGGACGTCAGCCTGATCCGCGCCGGGAAAGAGATCTATCGGGACTGCGCGCTCAACGACGCCGTGATCCACGGCTACGGCGACTGCGTGTCCATCACCGCCTGGTGCGACGGGCAGCGGATGACCGGCTTTTCCGGCGACGGCGTGATTCTTTCCACGCCCACCGGCTCGACGGGCTATTCGATGTCCGCCGGCGGCCCGATCGTGGAGCCGGACGCGGCCAACGTGATCCTCAGCCCGATCTGCGCGCATGTGATGGGCGCGCGCACCTTCGTGCTCGACCCGGAACGGGTCATCACCGTGAAAACGGAGAAGATGCACGGTCGGCGGGCCTATCTCGCGATCGACGGCAATTCCGTCTTCGACCTCGCCAACGGCGACACCCTGCAGGTGCGCCGCTCCGCGAACGTCACGCTCCTGGCCGACATGGGCCTGAGGAGCTTCTATGAGATCGCTTACGAAAAACTCAGATAAAGAACGAAAGTACAGGAGGAAGAAATCATGAAGCCGGGAAGACAGAGCGTCATCCTTGAAATCATTTCCGAACAAGAGATCGAGACGCAGCATCAGCTGATGAAAGCCCTCGCCGAGCGCGGGATCAAGAGCACGCAGGCCACGCTGTCCAGGGACATCAAGGACATGCGCCTCGTCAAGCAGATGGGGCCGAACGGGCATTACTGCTACGTCGTCAGCCGCGATTACGCGATGGACGAGCTCACGCACAAGCTGCGCTCGATCTTTCGCGAGAGCGTGACGTCCTTCGACGTCGCGCAGAATCTGCTGATCATCAAGACCCTGCCGAGTCTTGCCCCGGCCGCCTGCTCGGCGATCGAGGCGATGAAAAACCGCAGCCTGGTCGGCGCGCTCGCCGGTCACGACACGGCCTTCATCGCGATGAAGGACAACCAGGCGGCGGAGCATCTGCGCCGCGAGATCGAGGCCATCCTGAACGACTGACGCCGCTGAAGGACGGGGGAGCTGCCTATGCTGAGCGAGCTTCACATTGAGAATATCGCCGTGATCGAGCGGGCGGACATCCGCTTCACGCCGGGGCTGAACGTGCTGACCGGCGAGACCGGCGCGGGCAAATCCATCGTGATCGACGCGATCGGCTCGGTGCTCGGCGAGCGCGTGAACCGCGAGCTGGTTCGCCGCGGAGCCGAAAAAGGGCTCGTCACCGCTGTGTTTGACCGCGGCGGGACGGAGGACTGGCTGGAAGCGAACGAGATCGACTCGGAGGACGAGCTGATCATCCAGCGCCGCATCGGCTCCGACGGAAAGAGCAGCTGCCGGGTCTGCGGCGTGCCGGTGACGGCGGCGCAGCTCAAGGAGCTGGCGGCGCTGCTCGTCGACGTGCACGGCCAGAACGACGGGCGCCTGCTGATGGACGAACGGCTGCACCGCTCCTATCTCGACCGCTACGGCGAATACCGCGAGGAGCTGGAGACCTACGCCCGCGCCTACGCCGCCTGGCAGGAGGTCAACCGCGAAATCGACAGCCTCAGCATGGACGAGGCGGAGAAGGAGCGGCTCGGCGAGCGGCTGCAGGAGCAGATCCGCGAGCTGGAGCAGGCGGAGCTGCGCCCCGGCGAGCAGGAGGAGCTCGACGCGCGGCGCGATCTGCTGCGAAACGGTGAAAAGCTCACCGAGGCGATCGACGGCGCCTGCGAAAGCCTGTGCGACGCCGAGGAGAGCGCCGTGAACGCGCTGCAGAACGCCCTCGGCTTCGCGCGCCGCGCCGCCGCGATCGCTCCCGAGCTGGAGCGCGCGGTCAAGTCGCTGGACGAGGCGGATTTCCTGCTGAGCGACGCGGCCGAAACGCTGCGCGATTTCCGCGATTCGCTGGATTTCTCCCCGGAGGAGTTTGACCGGACGGAGACGCGCCTCGCCCTGTTCCGCCGGCTTGAGCGCAGATACGGCCGCAGCGTCGAGGAGCTGCCGGCTTATCTGGACGAGTGCCGGAAAAAGCTGGAGGACCTCCGGTTCTCGGACGAGCGGCTGGACGAGCTGCAGCGCGAGCGGGAGAAGCTGCGCAAAAAATGCCTCGCCGCGGGCGAGGAGCTGCGCGAGCGCCGCAGGGAGACGGCGGTGCTTTTGTCGGGACGGATCGTGCAGGAGCTGCGGGCGCTCAGCATGCCTTCGGTGCGCTTTGCCGTGGACTTCAGTCCTCTCGGCGGCGAGCCTGGCTTCGACGCACACGGGATGGATCAGGTCCGCTTTCTGATGTCCGCCAACGCCGGCGAGGAGCCGGGGCGGATCAGCCGCATCGCCTCCGGCGGCGAGCTGAGCCGCATCATGCTGGCGATGAAAAACGTATTTGCCGAAAAGGATCCGGTGCCGACGCTGATTTTTGACGAGATCGACACGGGCGTGTCCGGCGTGGCGGCCCAGCGCGTGGGCGAGAAGCTCTATTCCGTGTCCCGCGGCCGCCAGGTGCTGTGCGTCACGCACCTGCCGCAGATCGCCGCGATGGCCGACAGCCAGTATCTGATCGAGAAAAAGGAGACCGGCGGCCGTACCTATACCGAGGTGCGTCTGCTCGACCGCGAGGGGAGAAAGGCGGAGCTGGCCCGGCTACACGGCGGGGAAGTGGTCACGCTGACGACTCTCGCCGCGGCGCAGGAGCAGCTCGAAGCGGCCGAGGCGTATAAAGCTGAGATGCTGTGAGTAAACCTGGGAAAGGCATGGTCCAGTCCCAGGTTTTTCGCAGTTTTTCGAAACCATGAAGGATGCTTTTTTGCTTAGATATGAAGAGAAGAAATGGAGGAGCGGCAAATTGAATCCGATCATCAGAGAAAAAGATTTGTTGTCGAGAAGCGATATGAACTTTGTTAAGGCGGAGAAAATTCGCCTTTCAGGATCTTATGTTTTGCTCGGAGGCGATATCAGCGCCTTTTTTGACTTTTGCAGCCGACAGGGTATAAAAACCGTGTTCTATAGCTATGATTATTATAATAAAGCCGACTACACTATAACGGACAGTTTTCTCAAGGATCATACTGAAGGGAAAAAAGAGTTTGACTTTATAAAACAATGGGCTGACCAATACAATGCCCTAACAGATGCGTTAGATTACGAAGAACCATCTGACTTGGATTTATGCGCATCCTTGGGCGCGCTTGCAGTCGCATATTTCGGGACGAACGAATGGATGACGTATGAAAAGGCTGAAGAGGCGTTGGCGTCTTTTCAGGAAGAACATGAGGATGAACTTTCAGCATTATTCGAATACAACGGAGAAATTTCTCTAATAGATGAATTGAGAGAATTGTTATTAACGGATGCAAATTTCAGAAACGCTACCAATAAGTCTTCACGACGAAACTTTATGGAAAGGTTTTTGGAGAAAAAGGCAAATAAACGGTTTTGGAAAATCGCAAAGGGAGCAAAAAATGAATGGGATCGGCAGGATCAGATCAACAACATGGTTGACAGGATTTATAATGAGTACAGGAATACTTGTTACAGACTTAAAATCCCGGTTGGAAATGAATTGCCTAAGGAAGAATATAACTGAGAAAAGGGATTTTGGACGATTCATCGGTAGAGCTTGACAGAGCTTTCATTATCGTATATACTGCATTCGTTCAACGCGAGGAAGAACACCAGTAGCCGCGTTTGCGCTGCACAGAGAGACCCCGGAGGCTGAGAGGGGGAGAGGGCGGCGCGGTGAATACGGTTCGGAGCGGCGCACCGAAATCGGAAGAGAGTAGGCTGCGACGGGAGCGCCCGGTACAGCGCGGGAGTGCACAGCACTCGCCGAGGCTTTTTCCGCGAGGAAAAAGCGTTCAGAGGTGGTACCGCAAATTACTTTGCCCTCTGTCCGAAAGGACGGAGGGCTTTCCGTTATATGGAGGTGATAGACATGACGATACAGGAGGAGGCCGTTCGGATCCACGGACAGGGCTGCAACTGCGCGCAGAGCGTGCTGGCCGCCTGCGGGAAGTATACGGGGCTCGAGCCGGAAACGGCGCTGCGCGTGGCGGCGGGCTTCGGCGGTGGCGTCCGCAGCGGCGAGATCTGCGGCGCGATCTCCGGCGCGGTGATGACCATCGGCCTGACCGAGAAGGATCCGCGCCGCGTCGCCGCGCTGACGAAGCAGTGCGTCGAGAGCTTCCGGCAGAACTTCGGCTGCGTGCGCTGCCTGGAGCTCAAGCAGAACCGCGTTTCCTGCGACGCGCTGATCGCATACGGCGCGCAGTACGCGGAAGATTTGATCAACAACAAGTAACGGGAGAGGATATACTATGGGTATTTACGAAGAACTCGTCGAGCGCGGTCTGATCGCGCAGGTGACGAACGAGGAGGAGATCCGCGAGCTGGTCAACGCCGGAAAAGCGGTGTTCTACATCGGCTTCGACTGCACCGCCGACAGCCTCACGGCGGGCCATTTCATGGCGCTGACGCTGATGAAGCGCCTGCAGCAGGCCGGCAACAAGCCCATCGCGCTGATCGGCGGCGGCACGACGATGATCGGCGACCCAAGCGGGAGAACGGATATGCGCAAGATGCTGACGCGCGAGGACATCGACCACAACGCCGAGTGCTTCCGCCGTCAGATGGAGAAATTCATCGAGTTCGGCCCGGACAAGGCCCTGATGGTCAACAACGCCGACTGGCTGCTGAACCTGAACTACGTCGACGTGCTGCGCGAGGTCGGCGCCTGCTTCTCGGTCAACAACATGCTGCGCGCCGAGTGCTACAAGCAGCGCATGGAGAAGGGCCTCAGCTTCTTTGAATTCAACTACATGATCATGCAGAGCTACGATTTCTACTACCTGTTCCAGCATTACGACTGCAACATGCAGTTCGGCGGGGACGACCAGTGGAGCAATATGCTCGGCGGCACGGAGCTGATCCGCAAGAAGCTCGGCAAGGACGCGCATGCGATGACGATCACGCTGCTGACGGACTCGCACGGCATGAAGATGGGCAAGACCGCCGGCAACGCCGTCTGGCTCGATCCGAACAAGACCAGTCCCTACGATTTCTACCAGTACTGGCGCAACGTGGACGACGCGGACGTGCTCAAGTGCATCCGCATGCTGACCTTCCTGCCGCTCGAGCAGATCAAGGAGATGGCGAAATGGGAGGGCTCCGACCTCAACCGCGCCAAGGAGATCCTGGCCTACGAGCTGACGAAGATGGTCCACGGCGAGGAGGAGGCCAGGAAGGCCGAGGCTTCGGCGAAGGCGCTTTTCACCGGCGCCGACGGGGCCGGCGCGCCGACGACCGAGCTGAGCGAGGACGATCTGACCGACGGCGCGATCGACGTTCTGACGCTGCTGGTAAAGACCGGGCTCTGCCCCTCGAAGTCCGACGCCCGCCGCAACGTGCAGCAGGGCGGCGTGACTGTTGACGACGCGAAGATCAGCGATATCGGCGCGAGCTTTACGGCGCAGCAGCTCAAGGCGGGCCTTCTTGTCAAACGCGGCAAGAAGAATTTCAACAAGGTCGTTTTGCGCTGAACCGGAATACGAGAACGCAAAAACCACAGTCATAACGCGGACAGGGCCGGATCCTTCGATCCGGCCCTGTCTGCGGTTCCGGGGTCATCGCAGCGCGTCGTTCATGCTTCCGCTGCGAAAGCCCGTCATATCCAGCGTTACGTAAAGAAATCCAAGCTCTTTGAGGGCGTCGGCGATCGTCCGCCGGTTTTCCAGCGCGGCTCCGAACTCCTCCGGCGGCAGCTCGATCCGGGCCAGCGTCCCGTGGACGCGCACGCGGCAGAGGGGAAAGCCCAGCGAATGAAGCAGCGCCTCGCCCCGCTCCACGGAACGCAGCTTCTCTTCCGTCAGAGCTTCTCCGTAGGCGATCCTGGAAGCGAGACAGGCCGCCGAGGGCTTGTCCCAGCCGGGGAGCCCCCTCGCCTTTGACAGCTCCCGGATCTCCGCCTTCGTCAAAGAGGCCTCCAGCAGCGGACTGCAGACGCCGAGCTCGCGCAGCGCGCGCATTCCGGGGCGATAATCGCCGGCGTCGTCGGCGTTTGAGCCGTCGGCCAGAAGGGAAAAGCCCTCCGCCGCGGCCTCCGCGCGCAGCCGCTCAAAAATCGCCCGCTTGCAGAGATAGCAGCGATCCGGCGGGTTGACGCCGACGCCGGGAAGCCTGAGAACGTCGATTCGAACCGTTTTCTGCCGGATGCCGCGCTCCCGGCAGAAGGACGCGGCCTCTTCCAGCTCGGCGCGCGGGATGAAGACGGAGTCCGCAGTCAGCGCGAGCACCCCTTCGCCCAGCAGGTCCTGCGCGGTCTGCAGCAGGAAAGAGGAATCCGTGCCGCCGGAAAACGCAACGGCGAGCGGGCCGCTCCCTGCGAGCAGCGCGCGCAGCCGCTCAAGCTTATAGCGCGCCGTCACGTCAGCAGCTCCCCGGCTTCGCCCAGACTGAGATCCCGCTCCCGTGCGATGCGGGCCAGATCCTCGAATTCCGCCTTGCGCCGCTCGACGCCGTGTCCCTCGGAGACCTTCACGCGCACGGGCCCGCAGGGCGTTTCGACGAGCTCCTCGCGCCGCCGCAGGATATAGCGGCGGCAGAGCGTTTCCCGCACGCCCAGCGTCGTCGTGTGCCTGAAAATCAGCCGCACGAATTCGTCGCGCCGCTCCGTGCCGCACAGGCAGCTCAGCAGCAGGCCGGGCCTGCTTTTTTTCATGCAGATCGGCTCGCTCCAGGCGTCGAGCGCGCCCGCGCGCAGCAGCTCCCCGACCGCGAAGCCGACCGCCTCGGGGCTCATGTCGTCTACGTTGCAGCACAGCTCGGTCACGCTCTCCTCGGCGTCGCCGAAAAAGGCGCGCACGCAGCTGAGAACGCCGAAATCCTTGCTGCCGAGCCCGACGCCGATCCGCCGGACGGTCATCGGCGGCATGGACGAAAACTCGTCGGCAAAAGCGCGGACGAGCGCCGCGCCCGTCGGCGTGCACAGCTCGCCCTCCGTCTCGCCGGCAAAGCACGGAACGCCCTTCAGCAGCCGTGCGGTCGCGGGCGCGGGAACGGGCATCGATCCGTGCGCGCAGCGAACGCTGCCGAAGCCCGTCCGCACCGGAGAAACGACGATCCGGTCCGGCTTCAGCGCGCCGATCAGCACGCAGGCGGCGCTGATGTCCGCAAGCGCGTCGAGCGCGCCGAGCTCGTGAAAGTGAACGAGCTCCGGCTTTACGCCGTGGACCTCGCCCTCCGCCTCGGCGATCAGATCGTAGACGGACAGTACGCCGGCCTTCTGCGCTTCGGTCAGCGCGGAGCGCGCGACGAGCGCGCGGATGTCGGCGAGATCGCGGCGCTTCGGGTTCGGCGCGGATTCGCCCTCCGTTTCGCCGCGGCAGATCACGCGCAGGCGATTCCCGCGCACGCCGCAGCGTTCGCCCGGAAAGAGCTCGTAACGCAGCTCGGGAAGCCCCGCGGCCTCCAGCAGCGAGAGCGCTGCGGCGGGATCGTCGAAAAGCCCGGCCAGCGCGGCCGAGAGCATATCGCCGGCCAGACCGCGCGACGCGTCGATAAACAGCAGTTTCATGGCTTGCTCCCCAGATGATTGATGATGCCGGCCAGATAACCGGCGCCGAAGCCGTTGTCGATGTTGACGACCGAGACGCCGCTGGCACAGGAGTTGAGCATGCTCAGCAGCGCGGCGATCCCGCCGAGCGAGGCGCCATAGCCAACGCTGGTCGGGACGGCGATCACCGGCGCGTCGGCCAGCCCTCCGATCACCGAGGGCAGCGCGCCCTCCATCCCGGCCACGGCCACGATGCAGCGGGCGGTCATGATGGGCTCCATATTGTGCAGCAGGCGGTGGATGCCGGAAACGCCCACGTCGTACAGACGCACGACGCGGTTGCCCAGCGCCTCGGCGGTCACGGCGGCCTCCTCGGCCACGGCCATATCGCTCGTGCCGCCTGTCGCAACGACGATCGTGCCGTCGCCGTCGGGCTCCGGCATCGGCCCGATCAGCGCCAGCTTCGCCTGCTCACGATAATCCACCGGCAGCTCGCCGGAGAGATACGCCGCCGTCTCCGGCCCGATCCGGGTGATCAGGATCGTTTTCTGTCCCCGCGAGAGCATGGCCTTCGCGATGGCGGCGATCTGCGCGTTCGTCTTTCCGGCGCCGTAGATCACCTCGGCCACGCCCTGGCGCAGCTCGCGGTGGTGATCCACCTTCGCAAAGCCAAGATCCTGAAACGGCTCGAGCTTCAGCCTCGTGACGGCCTGATCCACGCTCAGCGACCCGTCGCGCACTTGCTCGAGAATGGAGATGAGTTCTTTTCGGCTCATGGCGGTAACCTGCCTTTTTCTGATCTTCAACCCTCAGTATAGCGCCCGGGCCGCGTTTGCGCAAGAATGATTTTTTCGCGGGTCGCATAGGCTCGAAGGGGGAGGCGATGCGGTGAAAGGGAAGACGGCGTTTTGGCTGCTGATCCTGTTTTTCGCCCTGCTGCGGCTGCTGTTTCCGCTGCCGGCGGCGCAGCGGCGGGCGGCGGCGCGCGCACTCGGGCTTGAAAGCGAACGGGTCGCGGCGCTGGCCGGGCCGGACGGAGCGGCGGAATGGCGCGAAGCCTTCGCCGGACAGCCGTGAGGCCCCGCCTCAGCGTCAGCGCTCCGGCGGCGGTCGCCGCGGGGCTGTGGATCTATTGCGCCGAGCCCGGCACGGCGGCGCCGCTGCTGCTGGCGGTCGCGGCGCACGAGCTGGGACATTTTCTGGCGCTGTGCCTGCTCGGGCTGCGCGTCACCGCCGTG
>JAILOS010000069.1 GCA_024690695.1 Oscillospiraceae bacterium | reverse complement strand
GCCGGGGCGGGCGCAGGGCGTGCCGGGGCGGGAGCCGGACGGGCCGGGGCGGCCTTGGCGCTCTTCTTCGGACGGGCCGTCAGCGCGACGATCAGCGCGATCAGACCGGCCAGCACGAGCACCGCGCCGGCGAGAATGAACCAGGTCGTCGGCTCTTCAAAGTCGAGGCCGATGTTTTCGATAAAGTCTTCCAGTAAAAACAGCATAGCAAAGCTCCTTTCCTGTCGCTCCGCGGACCGGAGCGCCTCAGCCGACCCTGCACAGCAGGCGGCAGTAATTTTCCCGATAGCCCTGCCAGAGCAGGCGCTTTTCCTCGCGGCTCTTGTCCGGCAGCAGCCGGATGATCTGTTTGTCCAGCGAATCGGCCCGCGGCGCAAGGGCGCGCTGCAGCGTCCGGAAATCGCCGAAGCCCAGGGAGATCGCCCGGAGCGTGTAGTCGTCGCCGGCCACCTCGCCGATCGCTTCGCGCAGGCTGCTTTCCCACTCGTTCACGCTCTTGGCGCTCAGCAGCGTCTGCAGCAGCAGATGCTCGAATTCCATCGGCGTGGACAGGTAGCCGAAGCAGCCGTCCGTCGCCGCAAACACGATGCCGGGCCGCTTCATCACCACGCGCGCGCTGTGGATCGTGAAGCCTCCGGAGAGGCTGATCACGTTGGTCAGCACGCCGTCCTCCGTGAGATTTTCAAAGGGGTCGATCCCGCCGAGGTCGTCCTCGGTGAGCTGGGCCAGCCCCTGCGCGTCCAGCAGATAGACCCGCGAGTCGCCCGCCCAGTAGAGATCCACGTTCATGCCCTGCTCGCCGGGCCGGCAGACCGCGGCGGCCAGCGTGGTCGGGAAGCGGCGGGAGATCATGCCCGACAGGCGGCTCTTTTCGCCCACGCAGGCGTCGACCTCCTCGAGCGCGGCGACGATGCGGCGCTTGAGCGCCTCCGGATCTCCCGCTTCGCCCTCCGCGGGCTCCTCGAACCACTCCTGATAGGCGTCCGCCGCCCGGTGCGCGGCGATATAGGCCCCGGTCTTGTTGTAAAAGCGCGGATAGCTCTTGGCGCCGGCGCCGCCGCAGCCGTCGAAGACGGCCACCGTCGCCGCTTCGCAGTGGAGCGAATATTTTTCGCTGTCTTCCCCGTTGTCGCGCTTCTGCCCGACGCAGAAGCCGGCCAAAAAGTCCGTCAGCGAGATCATATCGCGCGGCGCGGCCGTGTTTTTCGTGTTGTTCATCATTCTTCCGCTTCGCCCGCCAGATAGCTCGCTTCCGCCGTCCTGCTCACCGCGTCCTCGTAGCCCGGCGCGCGGGCGATGCAGCGGTAAAATCCGGCCTGCGACTCATCCGGCTTGATAAACTTGATCCAGGCGAGGGTGTTGCCGCCGACGGCTGTCGTGCCGCAGCGGTAGTTCTCGCCGTCGATCTCTTCCCACTCGCCGGTCTCCGCGTTCTTCCTCTGCCACTCGAACGACAGGCCGTCCACGGTTTTGACCGTATAGGTGAAAATGTTTCTCTCCGCTTTTGAGGGGCCGAAGGTGTCGTCGCTGGGCTTGTCTTCGGAGGAATAAACCTCCAGCTCGTTCTTTTCTTCTTCCGCTTCGGGCTCGATCGCGCCGCGTCCGGCTTCGGCGTCCGGCTCCGGCGTCTCCGCGGCTTCCGGCGTCTCCGCAGGCTCCCGGGGGTCCGCAAGCTCCGCGCCGTCCTCCGGCGGCTGCGTTTCATCCTCCGTGAACCGGTCCGGCAGCTCGCTCTCTTTCCCGCCGTCTCTCTCCGTGAGCGCTTCGTTCTCCAGCTCTTCGATCTGCTCCTTCAGCGCCCCGATCTTCCCGCAGGCGACGATCAGGAGCGCGATCGCCGCGACGGCGACCAGCGCGAGCAGCGGCGTGATCCACTTCGGCGAGGATCCGGTCTTCGTCTTGCGCGCGGGCTGTTCCTTCGGCGCGGGCTGCGCCTTCGGCGCCTCGGGCGCGGGCTTTCCCGCCTCCGCTCCGGCGAGCATGTCCCGGAAGCCGGAGCCGCCGGCCAGCGGCGCGGCCTTTTGCCCGCATTTCGTGCATTTCATCGTGGCCCGATCGATCGGGCCGCCGCAGTTTTTGCAAAACATCGTCCCTGTTTCCTCTCTTTATTCATCCAGTCTGGCGCCGCAGGCGGGGCAGCGGCCCTGTCCGGCGGGTACGACGGCCTCGCAGTACGGGCAGATCCTTCCGCCCGCGCGTTGCGCCTCCAGCGCCTCGAAGCTCCTGCCGTCCGACGAGGCGCGGCGGCCTCTGATGGCCGTGTCTTCCGTCCGCTTCCCTTCGGAGCCGGGCGGGAGGCCTCCGGCGAGCTTCATCGTGCCCATCAGCTTCGGCGGGGCGAAGGCGGCTTCGCCGTCCTCTCCGTCCGCGCCGGCCTCCTCCTTCGCCTCGTCGCTCAGGTTCGGGGAGCTCCACGCCGCGTCCTTCTTTCTGCGCTTTTTCCGGCTGTTGAGCAGCAGCCCCAGCAGGATCAGCGCCAGCGCCACGGCGACGATCGCCAAAAGAATGATCGATTGCTCGTCCATAGTCTCTCTCCCGATCAGAGGTCGTCGTCGCCCATCGGCGTGAAGCCGCCGAAGCTCTTTTTCGGCTCGGTGACGGGCACGACCGGCTCGCCCGCCACCATCTCCCAGGCGCTTTTGGCGTCCGGCCGCTCGGCCGGGTCCAGCGAGAGCATCCGGCGGATCAGATCGCGGACGTCCGCCGGGATCACCGGGCTGAGCTTAAGCTCCGCGCCGTCAAGCAGCGCGTCGCTGGCGGAGCTGTATTCCGAGCGGTCGAAGACCGGAAGGTCCCCGCTCCAGTACTGATGAAACAGCAGACCGAGGGCGAAAATGTCCATCTTCACGCTCATCTCGGCCTCTTCCTCCGCGTTGTGCAGCAGCGCCTCCGGGGAGAAATAGACCTGGTCGCCTTCGATCTCGTCGGGCGCCTCGTAATAGAAGAAGCTCGCGTCGAAGTCGATGAGCTTGGCGGTGCAGAAGCCCGCGCTGGTCTGTTTGACGATGATATTGTCCGGCTTGATGTCGGAATGGACGATGCCGTGCTCATGGATCTTGCCGATGGAGTAGAGCACCGCCTTGCAGAGCGTGCGCTTTTTCTCCTCCGTCAGCCGCGCGATCTCCCCGATGCCGAGGAAGGGCCCGCGGATCCGCTCGGACACCGCGTAATAGCAGGCGCCGCTGCGGAAAAAATCCTGCACGACGACCACGTTGCCGGTGCGGCAGTCGTAGAGCTCGTCGTAGAAGCGGCGGCGGCGGCCGTAATAGGCCAAAGCCTGCGCGCGCATCCCCTGGACGATCGCTTCGCTGAGCTTTTCCGTGTTCACCGGATATTTGGGACTGAGGAATTCCTTGATGAAGAATTCGCGTCCGTCCCGCTCCGCGAAGCCCCAGCGGCACATGCCCGCGTTGTTGGTGCTCAGCGGGGCGAGCAGGCGATATCCGTTGATATACTCGCTCATGATCCCGAAACCGGCCCTCTCACACGCTGCCGCAGATCGCGTCGAGGATCTCGTCGTAGGTGACGCGGTCCAGGCCGCGTCCGGCTTCGGAGGGGAACATCAGGGTGTTGTCCCAGGTCTCGGCGATCGTGGTCCAGGATTCCTTGGCCGGCGCGTAGATCAGCAGGCGCTTGGACTTCGGGTCCATCACGGCGCCCTGCTGCTGGCCGCAGCCCCACCAGAGGCTCAGCTCGCTGAAATCCTTGGCCATCTTCGTCGGGTAGTAGCGGGACGCGGCGCCGAAGCCCAGATCGTGGGTGGCGTCGTCGGTCCAGAGGACGATGATGTGGCGGCGCTTGACGCCCTCCTGCGTCCACTTGGACTTGATCGCGTAGCCCAGCGCCTCGAGCCCGTCCTCGGGGTCGTCGCCGCCGCCCATCGGCTCGATGCTGTTGACCAGCGCGCGGAACTCGTCCGCCTGCGCGGGCAGGGTGAAGAAGTTGGAGGCGAGCATCGCGTTCTCCCCGTCGGCCAGATAGTCGCGGAAGACGATGATGCGCACGCGGACCTCGTCGACGTGCTTGTTTTTCTCGTTCAGGCGGCTGATCAGGTCGCCGTAAAAGCTCAGCGCGTTCTGCTTGACGACGTCGATCAGCGGGCCCATGCTGCCCGTGGCGTCGATGCACATGACGATGTCTACATGGTATTTGGAACCGTAGTTGCTGCCCATAATCTCTATCTCCTTATTCTTGTCTCCCCGCCTCGGCGAGGGCATAAGATTACAGACAACATCATAGCATACCGGGCGGCTCTTCGCAAGCGCCCGGCGGTTTTTTTATCCGCCCCTCTCCGGCGCGCCGCGCCGCTCCCGCCAGCGCCGCACCGCCTCCTCGGGCAGGCCGAGCCGCCCGGCGATCGCGGCGTCTCCGAAGCCGCGGCCGTACAGGTTCTGCATCCGCAGGCGCGTCAGCGGCAGATCCTCCTTCCCGCGCGGGCTGTAGCGCGCGCAGTCCGGGTCCGGCGGGCAGCCGCGGCGGCGGTATTCCGTCAGCAGATAGTCGCAGCTGTCGGTCTCGCGGCAGTAATAGCGGCAGCTGCAGCGGCCGCAGCGGATCAGCGCCTCGGTGCGCGGGCGGAGCATCGGCGCGTATTCAGCGTTCACGGTCTTCCTCCCGCAGCAGCGCCTCCGCCCGGGCCAGCGCCCCGGCGTGCAGCCGGTAAAGCTGGCGCTCGCTGTAGCAGCAGCCCACGCCGTCCAGCTCCGCGCGGATCCGGCTCCAGGGCAGCCCCTGCCCGTAGCGCAGCCGCAGCAGCACCCGGTCCAGGCTGTTCGGCAGCGCCTCGATCAGCCGCTCCAGCTCCTCCTCCCGCCGCTCGGCCTCGGCGGCCGCCTCATAGTAGGCGCCCGTTCCGCCCGGCAGCAGCTCCGCCTCCCGGCGGCAGCGCAGCGCCGACCACAGCCTGCGGCGCAGCGGGTCCATCGTTTTTTCCGTTCCCTGTCCGACGATCATCATCCGTCCTCCTCTTCCTCCGTTTGTACGAGCCGCCGGTAGGCGCCCGCCCATTGTCGCAGACAGTCGCCCTCGCCGCAGACGCGAAAGCCGTCCGGCAGCTCGAAATACGCGTCGCCCGCTGCGAGCGCCGTGCCGCAGAGCTCGCAGCGCGGCCGTCTGTCGCGGCCAAAGCGTCTCCATTCGTGACAGTTCATCGCGATAAATCCACGTTTCGTGTCGTTTCAGCGAAAAAAAAGATCCTCGACGCGGACGCCGTAACAGGCGGCCAGCGCGAGCTTGATCTCGTCGCGGGGGATGCGCGCGCCGCTCTCGTACATTCCCAGCGCCGAAAGGCTGATCCCTGCCGCCGCGGCGACCTCCTCCCGGCTCCGGCCGCCCCGCAGCCGCACCAGCCGCCCGGCGATCCTTTTGCGGTCCATGCTTCTGTTCTGCTCCATGATCCTGCCCCTTCCTGTGTTCACGTTCCGTGACCTTCTGGGCTCAGTATAGCGCAAGTGTCACGAATTGTCAATTATTTTGGCCCGTCCTCTTTACAAAATTCACGAAACGTGATATAGTGGGGGCATCCAAACCGGGAGGGCTATACGATGAAGGAAGAGAGCTTCGGCGCGAGGCTGCGCGCCGTGCGCCAGGCGCACGGGGAGACGCAGCCGGAGCTGGCGCGGCTGCTGGGCGTGACGCGCAGCGCGGTCAGCATGTATGAGACCGGCGAGCGCGAGCCGAAATACGAGCTGCTGACGGCCATCGCCGCGCACTACGGCGTGGAGCTGGATTACCTGCTGGGCCGGCCGGCGGCGGAGCGGCCCGAGGAGGACCCGGACATCCGCATGATCGCCCGCGCGGGGCAGAAGATGTCGCCCGAGCAGCGGCAGAACCTGCTGCGCTATGCCCGCTTCATGTTCCCGGAGGCCTTTGATGACCGGGAGGGCTGAGGCCGCCGAGCGCGTGCTGCGCTTTCAGCGCGAGAACGCCTATTCCCTGCCGCTGAACGTGGAGGCGCTGTGCCGCGCCCTGGGGCTGACGCTGCGCCCGGTGACGGAGCTTGCGCGGGAGAGCGGTCTCGGCGAGGAGGAGATCTTCGCGCTCTGGGGCAACCGCGACGGGGTGCTGCAGCGCTGCGGCGAGCGCTACGTCCTCGGCTACAACGACGCGCGGCCCCCGCGCCGCCGCCGCTTCACGATCTGCGAGGAGGCCGCGCACTTTCTGCTCGGACACCTGGACGACCCCGATTTTCAGGTTTTCCGCCAGAGCTACGGAGAGGAGCGCTACCGGGACTGCGAGGAGGAGGCCCGCTTTGCCGCGGGGCTGCTGCTGTGCCCGCCGCGCTGGTTTTTCCGCTGGCGGGACGCGCTCACGGAGGCGGCGCTCGCGCGGCGCTGCGCCGTCAGCCCCGCCTGCGCGCGGCGCATCCTGGACGACTACGCCCGCTTCGGCGCGCTGATCCGCGGCGCTCCCTCCTTCGGCTTCGCGCCGGTGAACGCGGAGCGCTGAGGCGAGGCGTCGGTTTTCGCTCCTTCCGCCCTCCGCACACGCCCAAAAAAGACTTGCAAATCATGCGCCGATACGGTAAAATGAGGGCGCTGACAGTATACCTATGAAATTTTCTTTCGGGAGGTCCCTTTATGATTACTGCAGGTGAATTCAGAAACGGCGTTACCTTTGAAATGGACGGCCAGGTCATGCAGGTCGTCGAGTTCCAGCACGTCAAGCCCGGCAAGGGCGCGGCCTTCGTGCGCACCAAGATGAAAAACGTCATCACCGGCGCCGTCACCGAAACGTCCTTCAACCCGACGGCGAAATTTGAGAACGCCACCGTCGAGCGCATGACGATGGAGTATCTCTACAACGACGGCAATCTGTACTACTTCATGAACCCCGAGACCTACGAGCAGGAGCCGGTCGATTCCTCCGTCCTCGGCGACAACTTCAAGTTCGTCAAGGAGAACATGGAGTGCACGATCTACTCCTACAAGGGCAAGGTCTTCAACGTCGAGCCGCCCTTCTTCGTGGAGCTCGAGGTCACCGAGACAGATCCCGGCTTTGCCGGCAACACCGCCACCAACGCCACCAAGCCCGCCACGCTGGAGACCGGCGCCGAGATCAAGGTGCCTCTGTTCATCGAGCGCGGCGAACGCATCCGCGTCGACACCCGCACCGGCGAATATCTCAGCCGCGCCTGAACGCACAGCGTCCCGTCCCGACAGGACGTAGGCCGATTTTTTTGAACGAAACGGAGGTTTTCTTATGACGATCGTGGAAAAAGCCGCTTATCTGAAGGGCCTTGCCGAAGGCCTCGGCGTCAGCCCCGAGACGAAAGAGGGGAAACTCTGGGCCGCTCTGAACGACCTGCTGAGCGATATGGCCCACGAGATCGAGGATCTGCAGAGCGATCATCTGGATATGGCCGACGCGCTGGACCAGATGAGCGACGATCTGAGCATGCTCGAGGAGTATTGCTGCGACCTGGACATGTCCCCGCTGGAGGACGACGAGGACGAGGACGAGCTGGAAGACGAGGACGAAGAGGACGACGAGGAGGAAGACCCTTACGACGGCGTGCTGTACGACGTGACCTGCCCCTCCTGCGGCGAGGAGATCACGCTGGACGAGGACATGCTGGCCGTCGGCTCGATCGACTGTCCGCACTGCGGAGAGGCCCTGGAGTTCGACCTCAGCGAGACGTCCGAGGACGGGGAAGACGAGCTGAAGTTCTGATTTTCCCATACCCCTTTTCTCTGCTTTACAAAAGCCCCTGTCGCACGACAGGGGCTTTTTCTCGAAAGGAGCGCGCTATGGCCAAAAACACCGATCCGGGCCTGCAGCGGCAGGTCGTCTATTCCGTTTACGTCCGCAACCACACCGGGGAGGGGACCTTCCGCGCCCTCCTGCCCGATCTCGACCGCATCCGCGCGCTCGGGACGGATATCGTCTGGCTGATGCCGATCCACCCGATCGGCGTCAAGGGCCGCAAGGGCACGCTGGGCTGCCCTTACGCCAACCGGGACTACCGCAGCGTTAACCCCGAGTACGGCACAATGGAGGACTTCCGGGCGCTGGCGGAGGCGATCCGCGAGCGCGGCATGAAGCTGATGATCGACGTGGTGTATAACCACACCTCGCCGGATTCCGTGCTCTTCGGGCAGCACCCCGAGTTTTTCTACCGGCGCCCCGACGGCCGCCCCGGCAACCGGATCGGCGACTGGACCGACGTGATCGACCTGGACTACTCGGTCCGCGCGCTCTGGGACTATCAGATCGAGACGCTGTGCTTCTGGGCCGGGCTCGTGGACGGCTTCCGCTGCGACGTGGCCTCCTTCCTGCCCGCGGCCTTCTGGCTGGAGGCGCGCGAGGCCGTGGAGCGCGTGCACCCGGGCTTTATCTGGCTGGCCGAGACCGTGCACCGCAGCTTCGGCCTGCAGTGCCGCCGCGAGGGCATCCGCTCCGAGCGCGACGGTGAGCTGTTCGAGGCCTTCGACCTCGAGTACGAGTACGACATCCGCGAGGGCTTCGACGCCTTCCTGCAGGGGCGCATGCCGCTGAGCCACTATCTGGATCTGATGAACTTCCAGGAGAGCTGCTACCCCGCCAACTACAACAAGCTGCGTTTTCTGGAAAACCACGACCAGCCGCGCATCGCCGCGCTGATCCGGCCCTTCGGCGGCGACCTGGTCAACTTCACCGCGATGCTCTACTTCTTCAAGGGGACCACGCTGCTCTACGCCGGGCAGGAGTTTGCCGACGAGCACCGCCCGAGCCTCTTTGACAAGGACCCGATCGACCGCGCGACCGGCACGGATCTGAGCGCGCTGCTGCGCCGTCTGTACGAGATCAAGCGCACGGCGCTCGACCCGGCGGACGATTTTCTCGCCCGCGCGGACGACGAAAACCGGATCGCCGTGCTCGAGCGCTTCGGCCCCGGCGGGCTGAAGCTCGGGGTGTTCAGTCTCTGCGGCCGCAGCGCCGCCGTAAAGCTGAGCGTGCCGGACGGAGACTACGAAAACCTGATCGACGGCAGCCGCGTCAGCGTACGGAACGGGCTGCTGCGCTGCGAGGGCCGACCGATCGTCTTCACGGCGCCGGGAATGCGCCCCCTTTGATCTCGCTTTTTCAACAGCAAACGCCCCTCTGCCGAAAACCGCAGAGGGGCGTTTGCCGTTTGTCTTACGTTGCTTCGTTCTTCTCTTCTTCGGATTCCTCGCCGAAGTCAAACTCCAGCAGCTCTCCGCAGCCCCGGCATTTGACCGCGCCCTTGCCCAGCTCAGTCTCATCCAGCCAGGTCTTCCTGCCGCAAACCGGGCAGATCACCTCGTACAGGGCGTCGTCCTCGGGCTCATCGTCCTCGGGAACGGTCTTTTCCCTGCTTGGAGCGGCGGGCCTTTCTCTCCCGTCTTCCGGTTTCTTTCGCGCAGCGAACGCTTCCGCAAGGTCTCCTGCGCCTCCCGCGCAGAGAGCCAGCCCGGCCACCGCCAGCAGCGCGCCGAAGCCCTTCTGCTCCGTTTTGATCAGATCCACAAGGTTGTTCGCCGTATCCGCCGCCGCGTTCTGGATCCCCGTGTAGGCGTCGCCCCCGTAGCGCTCGCTGTAAACGCGGCTTCCCGCGCCCGTATTTTTCATCACGCCCGCATAGTACAGCGCGAGGAGCCCGGCCAGCATCAGCAAAATGCCTCTCACAATTTTACTCATTTGTAAGCGCCCTTTCCTTTTCGATTTCACGCTCATCTTATCATTCTCCCTCGAAAAACGCAATCCTTTCTGCATCCCGGCAGACTTCGCCGCCGCCCGGCCCGGCCTGTCATCCTCACGGCGCAGGGAATGCGCCGCGAGCCTTAAGCGTTTTTTTGCGCGGATCTGCCGTGAAAAAAACGGCAAAAAGGGCTTGACTTTCCGCAAAAAGCCGGTATAATAATATGGCCTGTCCGTACAGGCACAATATCCTTGCTCCCGCCCGAGAGCGGGGGCCACAAGACCAGAAGGAGGTGCAACCATGGCAAAAGCAAGCGAAAAGTACGAAGTGATGTACATCATCAATCCCAACCTCAGCGAGGAAGAGACCGCGGCTGTCGTCGAGAAGTTCAAGGCACTTGTGGAAGCGAATGGTACGCTGGAGGAGCTGGAGGAGATGGGTAAGCGCAAGCTCGCTTACGAAATCAACTACCTGACCGAAGGTACCTACGTGCTGATGAAGTTCACGAGCGGCCCCGAATTCCCGGCCGAGCTGGACCGTATCCTCGGCATCACCGATGGTATCCTGCGTCGTCTGATCACGATGCGCGCGGAATAAGGAGCGGCACATGCTCAACCACATTGTCATCATGGGTCGGCTGACCCGCGATCCCGAGCTGCGCTACACCCAGAGCCAGACGCCGGTGGCGTCCTTCACCGTCGCGGTCGACCGCGACTTCGGCGGACGCGACGGCGGCGAGAAGCAGACCGATTTCATCGACTGCAGCGCCTGGCGCTCCACGGCCGAGTTCGTCAGCAAGTATTTCCACAAGGGAAGCATGATCGTGGTCTCCGGCCGCCTGCAGTCGCGCAAGTGGCAGGACCGCGAGGGCAACAACCGCGTGAACTGGGAAATCGTCGCCGACAACGTGTACTTCGGCGAGAGCAGCCGCCGCGACAGCAGCGGCGAAAGCTCCGACCAGGGCCGTTTCAGCCGCGAAGCTCCCCGCAGCGCGGATCCCGGCCGCAGCGCCTACGAGGCGCCCCGCGCCGTGAACACCGGCGCTTCTCCCTTCGCCGATCTCGGCGAGGACGACGGCGATCTGCCGTTCTGATACTACGATAAGGAGGACATCACTTTGGCTTTCGATAAAACCAATCCCAAGAACCGCAAACGCCGCAAGGTTTGCCAGTTCTGCGTGGACAAGGCCACGTTCATCGATTACAAGGACACCGCGAAGCTCCGCCGCTTCCTCTCCGAGCGCGGCAAGATCCTGCCCCGCCGCACCACCGGCGTGTGCGCGATGCATCAGCGCGAGCTGACCGAGGCGATCAAGCGTTCCCGCCAGATCGCTCTGCTGCCCTACGTTCTCGACTGATCGGCAACAAACGTAAAAAACCCCGCGGATGCTTTCGCATCCGCGGGGTTTTTTGTGCTGCGGGGCGGCGAAGCCGGCTAATTCTTGTCGCCGGGCTTGAAGAGCAGGGCCGTGAGAAAGCCGAAGAACACCGCCGCGCACAGGCCGCCGGCGGCCGCGGTAAAGCCGCCGGTAAAGGCTCCGAGCAGCCCCTTTTCGGCCACGGCCTCGCGCACGCCCTCGGCCAGCAGGCAGCCGAAGCCCGTCAGCGGCACGCTCGCCCCCGCCCCGGCAAAGTCGATCAGCGGGCGGTAGACGCCCAGCGCACCGAGCACCAGCCCCGCCAGCACGTAGGCCGTGAGGATGCGCGCGGGGCTCAGGCGGGTCTTGTCGATCAGGATCTGGCCGATCGCGCACAGCGCCCCGCCCACCGCGAAAACCTTCAGATAATCCAGAAAAACGTCCATTTATCCCTCTCCGTATTCGATCGCCACGGCATGGCAGACGCCCGGGATGCTGCTGCCCTGCTGCGCCGTCAGCGGGCTCATCAGCGCGCCGGTCGCCGCAAAGAGCACCCGCCGCCACACGCCGTTTTCCATGCCGCGCAGGATGTGCGCTCCCAGCACCGAGGCGCTGCAGCCGCAGCCCGAGCCGCCGGCGTTCACGCCCTGCGTGTTCCGGTCGAAGAGCAGCACGCCGCAGTCCATCAGCCGGCAGTCGAGCTCGACGCCGTCCTGCCGAAACAGCCGCTGCAGAAGATCGCGCCCGAGCGCCCCGAGGTCGCCGGTGAAGATCGCGTCGTAGTCCTGCGGGCTGCGGCTGGTGTCGGCCAGATGCGCCCGGATCGTGTCGTAGGCCGCCGGGGCCATCGCCGCGCCCATGTCGTTGGCGTCCTTGATCCCGGCGTCGACGATGCGGCCGAAGGTGACGTGGGTGACCTTCGGCCCGGCTCCGCCCGGACGCAGCAGCACCGCGCCCGCGCCGGTGACCGTCCACTGGGCCGTCGGCGGGCGCGTGCCGCCGTACTCCAGCGGATAGCGGTACTGCCGCTCCGCCGAGCAGAAATGCGAGCCGGTGACCGCCCCGGCGGCGCGCGCATAGCCGCCGTCCACCAGCAGCGCCGCCAGCGCCAGCCCCTCGGCCATCGTCGAGCAGGCCCCGTAGAGGCCCAGATAGGGCAGGCGGCTGTCCTTCATCGCAAAGGCGGAGCTGATGCACTGGTTCAGCAGATCGCCGGAGAACACCGCGTCCAGCTCGCCCGGCGCGACGCCGCCCTTGCTGCAGGCCAGCTCGAAGCAGGTGCGCAGCATGCGGCTCTCGGCCTTCTCCCAGGTCTTCTCACCGAAGCGCGAGTCCTCGGAGATGACGTCGAAGCAGGCGCGCAGCGGCCCCTGCCCCTCCTTTTCGCCGACGACGCCCGCCCAGCCGAAAGCCGTCGGCGCCGTGGGCAGCAGCAGCGTCTGCTTCCCCGTGCGTTTGTTCATGGCAAAACCCCTCCGCCGTTCTTTTTCGGGGATAGTATGCGCAGAAAGAGCGCCGGCATACGTCGCCGCTCCTTCGTTTTCGCCCGTCAATCGAAAAACCAGGCGCCGCGCAGCTTGCCGCCGGTCGCGTGAAAGCCGGAGGCGTCGAGCGTGACGATGTCGACGTTCTCGCGTGTCACGGGCTCGGTATAGGGGTTGAGGTATTCGTTGACCATCTCCAGCCAGGGCTCCAGCTCCACGAGCACGTAGCTTGCGCCCCTGACCGTGATCGGCCGCACCGGCATCGTAGCGGCGCGGATGTCCTCGCTCCGGCACAGCAGTAGCTGGCGCGCGAGGTAGCGGATGTTGCTGTCCGAGAGGTCGGTCTCCGTGTTCTCGGCCAGCAGCTTCGTCAGCTCGCCGAGATGCGGCACCGTCCCGAGGCTGATAAACTGCGCGGCGGCCGCGCGCAGGAAGCGCTGCTGCATGTCCACGCGGCCGAGGTCGGCGTTGGGATAGCCGGAGCGGAAGCGCACCAGGCCCATCGCCTGCTCGCCGCTGAGCCGCTGCGGCCCCGGCTCCAGATGGATGTGCAGATCCTGCGCGTCGTCGTCGTAGTGCATCGCCTGCGGCACGTCGAAGTCCACGCCGCCGATCAGGTCGATCGCCTCGATGAAAACGCGCAGGTCGATCAGCAGATAGCAGTCCACGGTGAAGCCCGTGAGCTTGCGGATCTCCTGCTTGAGCCCCTCGATGCCGTCGCCGCCGGAATTTTTTACGCCGGCATAGACCGCGTTGATGCGCCGGGTGTTGCGCATGTCGATATTCGCCAGCGTGTCGCGCGGGATGCTGACAAAGCGCAGCGTGTGCGCCGCCGCGTCGAGCCGCGCGACGATGATCGTGTCCGTGTTGCCGTTGCCGTCGTCGCTGCCGACGAGCAGGAGCGTGTACACCTGCCGGCTGCGCTCGCCGCCGACGCGCGCGACCGCCGGCACGGCCTCCTCCCCGGGCTCCGCCCCGGCCTCTTCGCCGGGCTCCTCGACGGGCTCCTCCGCGGCCGGCCCCTCAAGAAGCAGCGGCGGATCGTCCGGAAACACCGGCGGGTCCTCCGCGAGCTTCGGCGGCTCCTGTCCGGCGAGGTCGACCGCGGCCGCGATCAGCAGGGCCAGCGCGATCACGCCGAGGACGATCCCCGCGAGGCGCAGGCGGCCCGATTTTTTCCTGTCCATGTTTTCTTCGCCTTTCCTTTGGTAGTTCTCCCGATCAGTATATCCCGAACGCGGCCTTTTTAGAACCGGCCCCTTCCGAAACCGCGCTCGAAAAGCGGAGGTATATTTTCCTCTCCGCCGTGGGAGAATAGTTCCGGTCCTACATAGAATGGATCAGACCACAAAACGCGGAGTGAAACACATGGCTACAGTGAAACGGGGCGAGATCTATTACGCCGATCTGAGCCCGGTGGTCGGCAGCGAGCAGGGCGGCACGCGCCCGGTGCTGATCGTACAAAACGACACCGGCAACCGGCACAGTCCCACGGTGATCGCGGCCGCCATCACGAGCAAGCTCGGGAAGGCCAAGCTGCCGACGCATATCGAGCTCTCCTGCCGGAGCACCGGCCTGAACCGGGACAGCGTGATCCTGCTCGAGCAGATCCGGACGCTGGACAAATCCCGGCTGCGCGAGCGCATGGGGCGTCTGGACGAGGATACGATGAACGCCGTCAACGCCGCTCTCTCGGTCAGCTTCGGCTTGAAATAGCGCATACGCCGTCCGCCCGGGTCATACGATGACCCGGGCGGATTTCTGTTTTCGGGGGGGGTGAGCGCACGGAGGTTCCGATCCTGCTGGACGGCGAGCGCTGCGGCCGCCTGCGCGAGGAGCGCGAGGGGCTGTACAGCGTTTTCCGCGCCGATTGTCCGCGGCGCGAGGGGCTGCTGCGGCTCTGGGTCTGCGGAGAGGGGCGCAGCGCCTATCTCGGGCTGCTGAGCCCCTGCGGCGGCGCGCTGTGCCTGACGAAGCGGCTGACGCGGCGCGAACGGGAAAAGCTGCCGGGCGTGATCGACTTCGCCGCCGACCGTCCCTCGGACGGCCCCGCCGCCGCAGGGGCTCAG
>JAILOS010000048.1 GCA_024690695.1 Oscillospiraceae bacterium | reverse complement strand
GCGGCGCTGCGGACGCGGATCTTCGCCGCCTGCGCGCAGAGCGACCCGGCCTCCGAGCTGCTGCTGCGCCTCGGCCGGGCCGACGGCGCGCGCTGGGAATTCACCGCCCGCGCCTACGACGCCGCCTGTCCGGCGGAAAACGCCGCGGCGGGGAGCTTCCGCATCGCGGGACAGTTTATCCGGGCGGACGGAACGGCCGGCTCGGGCCTGACGATCCCCGTCGGAGCGGACGGGAGCTACCGTCTGGGCGGCGGCATGTCGGGCGCGCTGAACGTGCTCGTGATGCGCGAGCTGCGCGAGGGCGGCGGCAGCGCGACGATCACGGCCCTGTCGCCCGACGGGCTGCGGCTTTTCGCCACGGATCCCGCGCAGTTCACGGAATAAAAATAAAAAGGAGAAACGACCATGACTCTGAGTGAATCGCTCAACCGCAATCTTCTGAAGGCGCTGACGGGCCAGAACAACGGCACCCTGAGCGTCGGCAACGGTTCGGCCTGCTGGCTGGGCCTGAGCAAAACCGATCCCGGCGCGACCGGCAGCGGCTTTACCGAGCTGAGCGGCAAGGGCTACGCTCGCACGAACATCGCCGCGGCGATGAACAACGCCTTCCGTTCCGCCTCGCTGGAGGAGACGGAGATCACCGATCACGCCCGCCGCATCGGCAACAGCGATCAGATCGCCTTCCACGAGGCGCTCGATCCGGAGCACCCCGAGGCTTCGACCGGCGGCGACTGGGACACGGCCACGCATTTCGGCCTCTTCACGGCCCGCACGGGCGGCACGCTGTACGCCTGGGGCGCGCTCGACAGCCCCGTGACGGTAAACACCCACGAGGTGCTGCTCTTCCGTGACGGCTGCTTCGAGCTGTACACCGAATCCGCGGGGAACTGAAGCGGAAAAACGAACGGCGCAAACGAACGGCGCAGGAGACGGACGCATCCGCTCCCGCGCTGTTTTGCGTTTCACGCCCGCCGCCGGGACAAAGCGATTGACTTTCGGACGGTTTCGCTTTATGATGCTGATACGGGCCGACGCCGCCCGGAACGCATGAACGGAAAAGGCTGGTGCGCCGCATGACCAAAATCTTATTCGTCTGCCACGGGAAGCCTCTAACAAAAGCCGTTTTTCCCTGTAAAATCAAGCACTTTTGACCATCCCTCACGCAGTTTACACCCCGTTTGCACCTTGCATTTTCCCCGACTTTTGGGAGAAAGAGATCGTTTTTATGGTGAAAATCCTGTTTATTTGCTGGGGCATGTAATGAACACATTACCTAAAGGCTGATAAACAGGGCGTTTGCCGCCCTTGCGCGATTTGTTTTACACCTCATTTACACCTTACAACCAAGCCCGCCATGACGCCAATAGAAATACAAAACGCCTGTACCGCACGGATCACCGCTGCAAGTACAGGCGTTTCTGTTTTGTTGAGTGGGCAACCCAAAGGATGTTTTTGCCTGATACCATTCAGTTTGTTGGCAGGTCCTCTTTATCTCCATCTCCTGTTTTCCTTTCGGTATTCCCCCGGGGTCTGGCCGGTCTGCCTGCGGAACACCATGGTGAAATAGCTCTGGTCGCAAAAGCGCAGCAGGGACGCGATCTGCGGGATCGTCCGGTCTGTGGCGGCCAGGAGCTGTTTGGCCGCCTCGACGCGCTCTCTTGTCAGATATTCCCGCATGGTCAGACCTGTGTGGCTTTTGAAAAGGCGGCTCAGGTGATAGGGGCTGAGGCCCACGGCCGCGGCAATATCCCCGGTGCGGATTTCCTGGGTCAGATGGTCGGACAGATAGTGCTTGGCCTTCTCCACATGGACGTTGCCGGTGTCCCGATCTTTCGTGATCCTCACCATCTCACTGAGCCGGAGTGCCGCCACGCTGACAAGCGCCGGGATCTCCGCCGCGTTTTTGAGCTGGCTCAAGCGGCGCAGGGCATGGTCCGCAATAGCGTTGGCCTCCGGCGGGTAGACGCCGCCCTGGATGGCCGCGATCATGAAGGTGTTGACCAGGCTGACCGTCAGATATTCCAGCTGCTTGCGTGCGTCCTTTGTGATGCGCCCGGCCGGGAACCTCTCCAGCTGAACATGCAGCCGATTCTTGAGCTGGGCCGTCTCCCCGCCCTGCACCAGCAGAAACAGGGGGTGGACATCCCAGAAGGTGGTGTTGAGATAGCTCTCCTCGGAGTCGAGCAGCTTTTGTTGAACAGAATCGGGCATCTTTTTATCACCGCCTGAAAAAGAGCAAATTTACAACATAAACAGCAGCATAATTATATCAAATCATGCTGCATTTTTCTATACTGAAAGTAAGAAAAATGCGGGAGGGATTTTCATGAAAAAACGTGTTCTTCGGATCCTTTTGATCGTCTTGGCAGTTTTGCTGCTGCTCTATGCAGCGCTGAAGATCTATGTGGCGGTCGAGGAAAAGAAACGTGCCGACGCGCCCGGTAACGCGGCGGCATACGATGTTGGAAATCTGGAAAGGCGGGAGGATTCCTCTCTTGCCGGGAAAACCATCCTCTTTCTGGGCAGCAGCGTGACCGATGGCGCCGCGGCAGAGAGCCAGTCCTTTGTGGAGCTGTTCGAGACGCTGGACGGCGTGAACGCGATCAAGGAAGCCAAAAGCGGTACCACGCTGGTGGACAAGAATTCCGTCCTCGCCGCCATCGCCTTCGGTAACGGAGACAGCTACGTCAAGCGCATCAAACAGATCGACACGAGCGCGCAGATCGACTGCGTCATCGTGCAGCTGTCTACCAACGACGCCACCATGAAGCAGCCGTTGGGGGAGATCAGTGAGAGCATGGAGCTTTCCGCCTTTGATACCAAGACGGTCACCGGGGCCATGGAGTGGATCATCCGCTATTCCCGGGACAGCTGGGGCTGCCCGGTGGTGTTCTACACCGGCTCGCACTACGACAGCGCCGAATATGCCGCCATGGTGGAGCGCCTGTCTGCCCTGCGGGACAAGTGGGGCATCGGTGTGATCGACCTCTACACGGACGAGTCTTTCAATGCCATCGACCCGGAGACCTATGCCTTTTATATGTACGACCCCATTCATCCCACCAAGGCGGGCTATATCGAGTGGTGGTTTCCGAAGATGGAAGCGGATCTGATCGAGATCCTGAGCGAGAAGGAGGCGTAAGACCATGTCAAAACTCGGTGTATTGCTCTGGCGGCACATCTTTGAATCCGGCGATGCGAAGCGACTGGCGACGCAAGTACAGGATCTGAGCGACCTGCATATTATCCGCGATCTGCCCTATCTCGACGACGGCGATCAAGGCCATCTCTTCGACATTTACGAGCTGCCCGGCCTGCCCGAGGATGCGCCGGTGCTCATCAACATTCACGGCGGCGGACTCTTTGCCAGCTACAAGGAGGTCAATGTCAACTTCAATTACGAATGGGCGCGGCTGGGCTACCGGGTGGTCAGCCTCAGCTATCGCCGCATCCCCGAGACCACGCTATGGCACCAGATCGGCGACTGCATGGCGGCGCTGCGCTATCTGAAAGCCCATGCGGCGGAGCATCATCTGAACCTGGAGCGCTGCGTCCTCACCGGGGACTCTGCAGGCGCGCTGCTGAGCCTGTTTTCTCTCAGCATCAACGGCAGCGAGAAGCTGCAAAAGGACTTCGACATTGCGGGCGCGGGCATCCCCTTCCGGGCGGCCGGCTTCGTCTCCATCATGCTGGATACCCAGCGCCGCGACCTGATGAGCGCCATCAACAATGTG
>JAILOS010000004.1 GCA_024690695.1 Oscillospiraceae bacterium | reverse complement strand
CCCGCCGCGCCGGGAGGCTTCTCCGCGCGCCGCCGTGCCGCAGGCCGATCCGCCCAGCTCCGACCAGCTCTTTGAAGACAGACTCAAAAAGTTTATGCAGGAGTCGGACAGCCGCATCGCCGACAACCGGCTCTACGCCGAGCATAACCGCCGCAGCCGCCGCCGCTGAGGCGCCGATCCCCCGGGAGCTTCCCGGGGGATTTTCGTTTGCCTGCGATCGGGGCTTGAACCTTGCGGCGATCGGTGGTAAAATAAACAAAATCCATTCGGGGAAAAGGAAACGGAGGCGCGTTCCATGCTGGCGATCGGCTGCGACCACGGCGGCTTTGCACTCAAGCAGGAGATCATGGCCCATCTGAAGAAGAGGGGCTTTGCGGTGAAGGATTTCGGCACATATTCGGAGGCGAGCTGCGACTATCCGGTTTACGCCCGCGCCGTGGCGGAGGCGGTGGCCTCCGGCGCGTGCGAAAAGGGGATATTGATCTGCGGCACCGGCATCGGCGTGTCGATCACCGCCAACAAAACGCCCGGCGTGCGCTGCGCCCTCTGCGGCGACTGCTTTTCGGCGAAGGCCACGCGCGAGCACAACGACGCGAACGTGCTGGCGCTCGGCGCGCGCGTGACCGGGCCGGGTCTCGCGCTGATGATCACGGACATTTTTCTGGACACGCCCTTTTCCAACGAAGAGCGGCATATCCGCCGCATCGCCCAGATAGAGTGACGGAGGGAGCCTCTTGGCAAGAAACAGCGATTTTTACCGCGGAAGGCGCCGCAGGCGCAGCCGCGTTCTGGTCCCGGCGGCGATCCTGCTGGGCCTGATCAGCCTGATCGTGGTGCTTTTTTACGGCATGCAGAAATACGCCGTCATCACGAAGGACAAGGTCTACGTCGTCCCTCCGATGCTCGCCGGCGAGGAGGAGGACGAGGAGCCCGGCGTGGAGGCCGTCTCGCACGAGGCGACCGAGGCGGAGATCATCTTCGAGCGGCCGGACTATTCCGGCGTCGAGGCGCAGGCCGGCTACGGGCTGCAGCCGATGCGCGCGATCTTCGTCAGCGCCGACGAATTCAACGTCGATAAAATCAACGAATACGCCAACCGGCTGGTCGTCGGCAACGCCCTGCTGATCGAGCTCAAGCCCCGCTCCGGGCTGGTCCAGTGGGACTGCAAGGCCTGGTCGGCCACGGCCTTCGGCCTCGCCGGAAACCCCTTCTCCGCCGAGATGCGCACGACGCTCGCCATGCTGAAGGAGAAGGGCGTCTACCTCGCCGCGCAGATCAGCATCTGCCGCGACGAGCTCTACGCCTCGCGCAGCACCGTCGTCACCCTGCGCAACCAGGCCAACGGCCTCAACTACAGCGACGAGGACGGCTTCTGGCTCGACGCGTATAACCAGGACCTGCGCGACTACACCGTCGTGATGGTCAAGGAGCTGTACGCGCTGGGCTTCGATGAGGTCGTGCTGGCGGACGTCGCCCATCCGGTGGCGCCGGAGGGGGAGAGTCTTTCGCTGATCTACACCCGGGATATGTCCACGCCGCCGAGCGCGGTAAACGCCGTGTGCGGCTTCGCCGTCAGCGTGGCCGAGCGGCTGGAGGACCGGGAGGGCAAGCTCTCGATCTACGTCGATTCGCAGAAGGCGCTCGTCGGCCTCGACAGCGACAACGGGCAGGACGGAGCCCTGTTTTTCAAGCTCTTCGACCGCGTCTATTTCCGCACCGACCGCTACGCCTATACCTTCAACGTGCAGGATCTGCGGGGCAAGGTCAGGATCGGAACGCTGAACGAGCGCTTCGTGCCCGTGCTGCAGAACTATCTGCCCGACAATCCCGACACCATGTCCTGGGTGCTCATCGATACCGAGACCAAACCGTAAAAAAGCACGTCCCTCCCACCGTCAGGCGGGAGGGACCGTTTTAAGGAGAGCTTATGAAAACGTCAAGAGACTTCCCGCGCTTTACCGTCACGGCCAAGGGAACGCGCTGGGTCGAGCAGGGGCACCCCTGGATCTACGCGGCCGAGATCGTCGACGCGCCCGACTGTGAAAACGGCGCGCTGGTGGACGCCGTGAGCGAAAAGGGCAAATACCTCGGCACCGGCTTTCTGAGCCGGGAGAGCCTGATCCGCATCCGCCTCGTCTCCCGCAACGCCAACGACCGCTTTGACGAGGCCTTCTGGGCGCGCCGCCTGCGTTACGCCTGGGAGTACCGCAAAAGCGTGCTGCTGCCGGAGGAGCTGAGCTGCTGCCGCCTGATCTTCGGCGAAGCCGACGGCTTTCCGGGGCTGACCGTCGACCGCTTTTCCGATCTGCTCGTCACGCAGACGCTCTCGGTCGGCCTCGAGCGGCGCAGAGAGACGATCTTCCCGCTGCTGCTGGAGCTGCTGCGCGCCGAGGGACAGGAGATCCGCGGCGTGTACGAGCGAAACGACGTCGCGATCCGCGAGCGGGAGGGGCTCGCGCAGGGGAAGGGCTGGTTCTGCGGCGGCGGAAGCCCGCTCACGGAGATCTGCGAGAACGGGATCATTTACGCCGTGGACGTCGAGAACGGACAGAAGACCGGCTTTTTCCTCGACCAGAAATACAACCGCCGGGCCGTCGCCCGCCTCGCGCACGGCAAGCGCGTGCTGGACTGCTTCACGCACACCGGCTCCTTCGCGCTCAACGCCGCCCGCGGCGGGGCCGAGCACGTGACGGCGGTGGACGTGTCCGAATCGGCGCTGGAGATGGCCCGGGCCAACGCGCGCCGAAACGGGCTGGAGGAGCGCATGGATTTCGTCGCGGCCGACGTTTTCGAGCTGCTGCCCGCCCTGCAAGAGAAGGGGGACGCGCCCTACGACTTCATCATCCTCGATCCGCCCGCCTTTACGAAATCCCGCAAAACGGCCGACCGGGCCGAGCGCGGCTACCGGGAGATCAACGCCCGGGCGCTGAAGCTGCTGCCGCGCGGGGGCTATCTGGCGACGGCCTCCTGCAGCCATTTCATGCCGGCGGCGCGCTTTGAGACGATGCTGCGCGAGGCGGCGGCGGAAGCGGGCGTCGAGCTCAAGCAGATCGAGGCCCGCCAGCAGGCGCCCGACCACCCGATCCTCTGGAACGTGCCCGAGACGGACTATCTGAAATTCTATCTCTTTCAGGTGCTGTGAGCGCGCCCGCCGGATTGTCATGGGGGTTCGGAATGAGGAGTGAGGAGCAGGGGACGGCGTCCTCGACGTCCCGCCTGCGTAACCCTCACCCTCACCCCGTAGGGGCGGCTATCAGCCGCCCGCCGCCTTCCCCGCCGCAGCGGGGAAGGCTTTTTTATCGTCGGCGCCGCCTGCCTGCGCTACACCTGCATCTGGCGCGTCAGCTCGCGGCGGAGCCGTTCGATGATGCGCTTTTCGAGGCGGCTGATGTAGCTCTGGGAGATGCCCATTGCGTCGGCGACCTCCTTTTGCGTGTATTCGCGCCCATAGGGGAGGCCGAAGCGCATGAGGATGATGCTCTGCTCGCGCTCGGGGAGCGCCGCGATCGCCGCGCGGAGCATCTGGCGCTCGGCGTCGTCCTCCATCGGGCGCGAGACCTCGTCCTCGTCGGTGCCGAGGATGGCGGAGAGCAGCAGCTCGTTGACGTCCCAGTCGGTGTTGAGCGGCTCGGCGAAGCTCACCTCGCTGCGCTGCGAGCCCACCTTGCGCAGGTGCATGAGGATCT
>JAILOS010000086.1 GCA_024690695.1 Oscillospiraceae bacterium | reverse complement strand
CGGCGCTCGCGGCCGCGCGCTGCTCCGCCGTCAGGGCGCGGCGGGCCGCCAGACAGCGGCGGCGCTGCTCGCTCTTGCCCGGCATCAGTACTCGTAGACCCCGCCGCCGATGAACTCGCGCAGCATCGAGTCCTCCGGCACCAGCGCCTCGTCGATATGGCCGAACAGCTGCAGGGCCGGGAGCACGGAGCGCAGCTCGTCGAAGCGCTCGATCCCCTCGGGCACGGTCTGGAAGAGCTGGGTCGCGGTGGCGTTGAAGACCGGCAGCTCGTAGGCCAGCGAGGTGTCGAAGCAGAAATCGGCCTTGTCCTTGAAGCGCGAGATGTGCAGCTTTTCGCCGCGGCGGACGTTGGCCCACATGCTCATCGTCTCCGCCGGCGAGGAGCCGCGGAATTTGAAGTCGCGCACGGTGCGGCGCACGAGGCGGAACCAGGTGCGCTTGAAGACGATCGCGCCCTCGAACTCGACGTCGCTGCGGGCGGAAATGTAGAGCTTGAAGGCCTCGGGGTGCCGGTCGGTGATCATGTCGTTGAGCGCGTGAATGCCCTCGAAGATCACGATCTCGTCCGGCCCGAGGCGGATGGACTTGCTCGGCTCCTGGATGCGCATGCGGCGGGAGAACTCGTACTTCGGCACGTAGATGCGCCGGCCCTCGGAGAGCATCGTAAAATGCTCGTTCATCAGCTCCATGTCGAGGCAGAGCGGCGACTCGAGATCGAGCTCGCCCTCGGGCGTGCGGGGCGTGGTGCGCGGGTCGATGGTCTTGAAATAGTCGTCCATGCCGACGTAGTGCGTGCCGACGCCCTTCTTCTCCAGCGCCTCGGCGATCTTCATCGCCGTCGTGGTCTTGCCGGAGCCGGAGGGGCCGGACAGCAGCACGATGGGGCTGTTTTTCCGGTTGTCGGCAATCCGCCCGGCGGCCTCGTCCACGAGGGCGTTATAGCGCGCGTCCGCCTCCTCGATCAGCCCGCGCGGGTCGGCGACGGTACGGTAGTTGATGTCTTTCAGTTGATAGGCCACGGTGATTCCTCCATCCAGCTGCGGTAAAATTCCGCGATTTTTTCTTTTTCTCCGCAGGTGCGCTCGATCGTCCCGATATACTCCAGCGGATATTTCGGAGCCATGAGCCGCAGGTTTCGCCCGCCGTCGCCGCGGACCAGCTTCGTCGAGCCGCCCGCGCCCATCGCGAGGATGCTGCACAGCTCCTCCATGATACAGATATTGTACAGATTCTCCGTGCCGGGCTTCGCCCAGCCGAGATTCTCAAAGCCGCCGGACATGAACTTCTGGCGGTAGAGATAATAGGGCGCGTAGCCGGACGCGCGCAGGCGCTCCCCCGCCCGGTCCAGCATCCGGCCCACGGCCTCCGCGGAGGGCAGCTCTCCGCCCTCGAGCGTCAGGCGAGAGCCCTTTTTCAGGCTCAGTGTGTGCACCGTGATATTCTCGGGCGCCAGCGCGAGCACGCGCTCGAGCGTGTCGCCGAAGCTGTCGGGCGTGTCCGCGGGCAGGCCCGCGATCAGATCCATGTTCACCGCGAAGCCCCCGACGCGCCGCACCTTTTCCAGTGCGGTCACGATATCCGCCGCCGTGTGCCGGCGGCCGATGGCCTCCAGCACGCGGTCGCTCATCGTCTGGGGATTGACGCTCACGCGGTCCACGCCGAAGCGGCGCAGCACGCGCAGCTTCTCCTCGGTGATCGTGTCCGGCCGTCCGGCCTCCACCGTGTATTCACGCAGCGCCGAGAGCTCGAAGCGCTCCGCGAGCGCCGAGCAGAGCCGCTCGAGCATCGGCGCCGTCAGCGTCGTGGGCGTGCCGCCGCCCATATAAACCGACACGACGCGCAGGCCGAGCGCCCTCACCTGCGCGGCCACCGCCTCCAGCTCCCGCAGCAGCGCTTCCAGAAAGGGCTCCATCAGCGCCATGCTCTTCTCCACCGACTGGCTGACGAAGCTGCAGTAGGCGCAGCGGGTCGGGCAGAAGGGGATGCCGACGTAGAGGCAGACGTCCCGCGGCCGCAGCGACTCCGCCGCGCGCAGCGTCTGCCTGCCGGTGTCGAGGCAGAGCGCGGCGCGCTCCGGGCTCACGTCGTATTCGCGCTCAAAGCGGCGCAGCGCCGCCTCCCCGTCCAGGCCCTCGCGCAGCAGCGCCTCCATCAGCTTGCCCGGCCGCACGCCGGTCAGCGCGCCCCAGGCGGGCTTCGGACGCCCGGCGCGCAGGGCCGCGCGGTACAGC
>JAILOS010000104.1 GCA_024690695.1 Oscillospiraceae bacterium | reverse complement strand
GCAGCCGCGGCGGGCCCGGTCCCCCGCCTTTTGCCGCCGAGCTTCGAGCGCCTGCGCGGCGAGCCGCCGCGCTGCGCCTTCCGGGGCCGCTCCTTCGTCTTTGAAACCGACGGGACGCTGCCCGAGCGTCCCTGGCAGCAGCTGTTGACGAACGGGCGGCTCGGCTGCCTCGTCACCGGGAGCGGCTGTGCTTTTCTCTGGCTGGACAACGCCCGCGAGCTGCCGTTGACGCCGCCCCCGCGTCTGCCGGAGGAGGCCGGGGCCGAGACGCTCTGCGCGCTCGTCGGCGAACGCAGCCTCAGTCTCTTCGCCGCAAACGACGGCATCCCCTGCCGCGTGCGCTACGCGCCGGGGCTGGCCGAATGGGAGAAAACGCTCGGCGGCCGCCGCGTTAAAACCACGGTGTTCGTCTCCCGCGATCCGGCGGCGCGGATCACGCTGGTCGAAGGCGCGGAGGGTCTGCGCCTGCGCTGGACGCTGCGCCCCTCGCTGAGCGCCGACGACCCCGAGGCGCTCCGCTGCCGGACGGACGACGGGCTCTTCTGCGCGGAAAATCCCGCCTGCGTCCGGCCCGAGCTGCGTTTTTGGGCCGGGAGCAGCCGCCCGGCCGCGATCGAGGCCGGGGACGGGCTTCTGCTGGCGTGCGAGGCGGAGGGGCCGACGGTTTTCGCCTGCGGCTGCTGCGGCGAAGCGGCGCTGCGAGGCCTGCTGAAGCCCGCCGCGGCCTTCGCGGCGCTGCGGGAGAGCGCGCGGGGCTGGGTGGAGCGCTGCGCGGCCTTCGAGCTGGAGAGCGGCGAGGCGGCGCTCGACCGCTATATGAGCCCCTGGGCCGTGTACCAGACGCTCGCCGGGCGGCTGTACGGCCGCTGCAGCCTGTACCAGATCGGCGGAGCCTACGGCTTTCGCGACCAGCTCCAGGACGCTGCCAATCTGCTGCTGCTCGAGCCGGAGCTGCTGCGCGAGCGCCTGCTGGACGCCTGCCGCCACCAGTACGCCGAGGGCGACGTGATGCACTGGTGGCACGAGCTGCCCGGCGGCGACCGCGGCGTGCGCACGCGCTGCTCCGACGACCTGCTGTGGCTGGTCTGGGCGCTGTGCGAATACTGCGAGGCGACCGGCGACACGGCGATCTGTGCCCGGGAGGAGCCGGGGCTGAGCTCGCCGCCGCTGCAGAGCGGGGAGCGCGACCGCTACGAGGCCGCCGTTCCGGGCGCGCCGCTGACCGTGCTCGCGCACGCGCGAAACGCGCTGGCGTGCTGTCTGGAACGCGGCTTCGGGCCGCACGGGCTGCCGCTGATGGGCGGCGGGGACTGGAACGACGGGCTCGACCGCATCGGCGGGGAGAGCGTATGGCTGGGCTGGTTTCTCGCGAGCGTCGAAGCGCGCTTCGCCGAGCTGCTCGGGCGGCTGGGCGAAGCGGGCGGCGAGGAGCTGCGCGGGCAGGCCGCCGCCGTCGCCCGGGCCGCGGAAAACAGCTTCAACGGGCGCTTTTACGAGCGCGGCTTCCGGCCGGACGGAACGCCCTACGGGGAGGACCGGCTCGACAGTCTCGCGCAGAGCTGGGCCGTGCTCTCCGGCTTCGGCGATCCGGCCCGCGCGCGGACCGCGCTCACGGCGGCGCTCGGCCGGCTCGTCGACCGCGAACACCGCCTCGTCAAGCTCTTCGACCCGCCCTGGTCGGCCGACGAGCCGGACCCCGGCTATATCGCCGGCTGCGGCGAGGGCTTCCGGGAAAACGGCGGGCAGTACACCCACGGGGCGGTCTGGCTGGCGATGGCCTGCCTGCGCGCCGGCCTGCGAAGGGAGGGGCTGGAGCTGCTGCGCCTGCTGCTGCCCGAGACGCACGACGCGCGCGTCTACGGCGCCGAGCCCTACGTCCTCGCCGCCGACGTCTACGCGGCGCCCGGGCGCGAGGGCGAAGCCGGCTGGAGCTGGTATACCGGCTCGTCGGGCTGGTATTTCCGCGCGGTCTGCGAGGAGCTGCTGGGCCTGCGCCGCCGGAACGGCACTCTCGCGCTGCGGCGGCTCGGCTTCGACTGCCGGGCGAGCGTGCTCGGCCACGAGCTCCGCTTCTCGCCGGAGGGCGTGAGCGCGGACGGAAAAGCCCCCGCCGAAGAAAACTTCATCGAACTGGGGACTACCAAAGCGCGGCCGGATATGATATAATAAAGTAATTAAGGAATCTTCCTCCGGAGGTGTGCGATGGAGCTTTCCAGGACCGAGCTGCTCAACGGCGTGTTTCTCAACTATCTGCACAGCGAAAAATTCAAAACCGCCTGCCTGAGCGTGAACCTGCTCACGCAGCTGAAACGGGAGACCGCCTCGATGAACGCGCTGCTCCCCTACGTGCTGCGGCGCGGCACCGGGCGCTATCCGGACATGGAGGCCCTGTCGGAGCGCATGGACGGGCTCTACGGCACGGTCGTCGAGCCGGTGGTGCGCCGGATCGGCGAGGTCCAGTGCCTCGGCTTTTACGCGAGCTTTCCGGAGAGCGCGTTCCTCCCCGGGCGGGAGGACGTGCTGCGTCCGACCTGCGAGCTGCTGGGCGAGCTGCTGCTGAATCCGGCCACGCGCGGCGGCCTGCTGCTGTCGGCCTATGTGGACAGCGAGCGGGAGAAGCTGCTGAACGTGCTGCGCAGCCGCATCAACGACAAGCGCAGCTACGCCGTGCTGCGCTGTGTCGAGGAGATGTGCTGCTTCGAGGACTTCTCCGCGGGCCGTCTTGGCAGCGAGTCGGAGCTGAAGAACGTGCGCTATCAGAAGCTGTCGAAGCATTACCGGAACCTGCTGCAGGCCAGCCCCGTCGAGATCTTCTACTGCGGGCGCGCCTCCAAGCGTCAGGTCGCCGACTGTCTGCTCGACGTGCTGAGCATGCTGCCGCGCGGCGAGATCGACTGGGACATCGGCACCGACCTGCGCATGAACGCGCTGGAGGACAAGCCCCGCGAGGTCGAGGAAAAGCTGGAGGTCACGCAGGGCAAGCTGGTGCTCGGCTTCCGGCTCGGCGCGTGCATGGAGGATCCCGATCCGGCTGCGCTGCTGGTCTTCAACGGCGTCTTCGGCGGCTCGAGCCGCTCGAAGCTCTTTATGAACGTGCGCGAGCGGATGCAGCTGTGCTACGACGTAGGCTCGCTGGTGGACCCCAACAAGGGCCTGCTGCTCGCCGCCGCGGGCATCGACTTTGATAAAAAGCAGGAGACGCAGGACGAGATCCTTCGCCAGCTCGAGGCCATCGGGCGGGGCGAGATCAGCGACGAGGAGCTGGACGCGGCCCGCGCCGGCGCCGCCGCCGACCTGCGCATGACCGAGGACGCTCCCGTCGGGCTGGAGGACTTTACGCTCACGCAGACCGTAAGCGGTCTGGAGCTCAGCCCCTCGGAGCTGGCCGCGCTGTGCGAGGAGGTCAAGCGCGAGGACGTCGCCGAGATCGCGCGCGGCGTCGAGTGCGACCTGATTTACTTTTTGACCGGCGGCGGAGAAGCCGAGCCGGAGGACGGGGAGGAAGACGATGCAGAGCCGGAGCTTTGACGCGATCGGCGAGCGGATGTTCATGGCCGGTCTGGAAAACGGCCTGCGTCTGCGGATCCTGCCGAAAAAAGGATTTCACACGGCCTACGCCGTTTTTGCCGCCCGCTGCGGCGGGGCGCACCGGCGTTTCACGCTGGACGGCCGCACGGAGGAGACGCCCGCCGGCACGGCGCATTTTCTGGAGCACAAGCTCTTCGACATGCCGGACGGCGAGGACGTGCTGGCCCGGCTGAGCGCCAACGGGGCCGAGCCCAACGCCTTCACCTCCGCCGGGGCGACCGCCTATTACTTCCAGTGCGCCGAGCGCTTTGAGGAAAATCTCGAGCTGCTGCTGCGCCTCGTCTCCACGCCCTACTTCACCGAGGAGACCGTGGAGAAGGAAAAGCCCATCATCGCCCAGGAGATCCGCATGGGCGATGACGATCCCGACACGACCCTCTATTACCGCCTGATGCGCATGCTCTACGCCCATCACCCGATCCGCGAGCCGGTGGCCGGCACCGAGGAGAGCATCGCGCAGATCAGCGCCGACACGCTCTATCGCTGCCACCGGGCCTTCTACGCGCCGGGCAACATGGTGCTGTGTGTCGCGGGCGACGTCGATCCCGGAGCCGTGGAGCATGCGGCCTTCCGGGTGCTGCCCACCGAGCGCCGGAGCGTCCCGGAGGCGGACTTCGGCGAGCGCGAGCGTCTCGAGCCGCTGGAGCGCCGCTTCAGCGCGGCGATGCCCGTGTCCTCGCGGCAGTTCCTGCTGGGCGCGAAGCTGCGGCCGGACGAGCCCGGCCCCGAGGCGCTGCGCCGGCGGCTGACGGCGTCTCTCGCGCTGCGCACGCTGCTGGGCCGCTCCTCGCCCTTCTACACCGGGCTGTACGCGAAGGGCCTGCTCAACCGCGATTTCGAGTACGAGGCCTCCTTCAGCGCCGGCACAGCCACGCTGCTGCTGGGCGGCGAGAGCGAGGACCCGGACGCCGTGCAGGCCGCGCTCGCCGCGGAGCTTGAGCGCGCGGCCTCGCAGGGGCTCGACGCCGGGCGCTTCGAGCGGGCCAAAAGAGCCGGGTTCGGCTCGCGGCTGCGCGCGCTGGAGGATTTTGAGACCGTCTGCCTGTCCACGGCCTTCGGGCTCTTCGACGGCTACTGCGCGCTGGAGGCGCCGGAGCTGCTGGAGCAGGTGACGCAGGAGGACTGCGAACGTTTTCTGCGCGACGAGCTGCCCGCCGAGAGGCTCGCGCTCGCCGTCTACGAACCGAAAAAGGACGATGCCCCATGAAGCTGTTTTTATTTGAGACGATCCGGCGCGACGCCGTGATCAGCTTTCCGATGCTGGGAAACCTGCAGCTCAACCCGCCCAGCTCTTTCATGCTCTTCGGCTTTCCCGTCTATTTCTACGGCGTCCTGATCACGATCGGCTTTCTGCTGGCCTATCTCTTCTGCTCGCGCAGCGCCCCGCGCTTCGGGCTGAAGTCGGACGATTTTCTCGACCTGCTGCTGTGGACCGCCCCCTTCGCGATCCTCGGCGCGCGGCTGTACTTCGTGCTGTTCAAGCTGGACTACTATTTGGCCAATCCCGCTCAGATCCTGGCGATCCGGGACGGCGGGCTCGCGATCTACGGCGGCGTGATCGCCGGCTTTCTCGTGATCTGGCTTTTCTGCCGGAAGCGGAAGCTCTCGCTGGCGGCGACGCTGGATCTGTCCTGCTTCGGGCTGCTGATCGGCCAGATCATCGGCCGCTGGGGCAACTTCATGAACCGCGAGGCCTTCGGCGCCGAGACGGAAATCTTCTGCCGGATGGGCCTCACCTCGCCCGGCGGCGAGACGATCTACGTACATCCGACTTTTCTGTACGAGAGCCTGTGGAACCTGATCGGGCTCGTGTTTCTGATCCTCTTCACCCGCAAAGGCCGCCGGCGCTACGACGGCCAGTGCATCCTGATCTACTTTTTCTGGTACGGCCTCGGCCGCGCCTGGATCGAGGGCCTGCGCACCGACAGTCTGTACCTCGGCGGCACCGGCCTGCGCGTCTCGCAGCTGCTGAGCATCTTGCTCGCGGCGGCCGCCGGCGTGCTGCTGCTTGTGCAGGGCCGCCGGGCGCACGATCCCAAAGACCTGTTTGTCAACCGCCGCCTCCGGAACGAGGCGGAATCACAGAAATAAATCGGAGGGAAGTATCATGGCCGGATACAGAGAACTGCTCGGCGACACGCTGCGCACGCTCGGCGACAAGGCCCGCGAGCTCGGCGAGAGCAGCGGCGTGCGCGACATCTACACCCGCGGCGCCGAACGTGCAAAGAGCTATGCCCGTCTGGCAAAGCTCACGATAGCCTCGAACAGCGACGCCGAGGAGCTGAGAAAAGCCTACACGGAGCTCGGCAAGCTCTGCTACGAGCGAGGCGAGCCCTCGCCCGACGCCGCGACAGCCGCGCTCTTCGCGCGGATCGGCGAGCTGCGCGAGAGTCTGCGGAAAAAGGAGGAGGAGATCCGCGCCATGCACGCGGATTACGAGTCCAAAACCGCCGAAACGCCCGAGATGGACGCGGATCTGAGCGCCTTCGAGGACGTCGTGAACGCGACGGAGAACGACGGCAGCGGCGAGGCCTGAGCCGCGCTCCCGCAAAGCAAAAAACCGGTTCCCGGAAAACGCTCGTTTTCCGGGAACCGGTTTTTTGTGAGGGTCGAAGCGCTTACTCTTCCTTCGGCTTCGGGCGGCGGTGGCCCGAGCCGCCGCGGCGGCGCTTCTTCGGCGCGGCGCCCTCGCTCTTCTCCTGGGGCCGGGGCTGCGCCTTCTCGGGCGACGGCTGCGGCTTTTCCAGCTTCACGGGCTTGACCGTCGTGCGCTTGCGGCGGCGGTTCTTGCTCTGGGCGGCGTCCTTCGCCGCAGGCGCGGCCGCCTCGGCCGGAACGGCTTCCGGCTGCGGCTTCTTCTCCGGCTTCTTCGGGGCGCTCTTGGGCGGCCTCTGCTTGTCGCGGGCCGGCTTCGGCGCCTCGGGGCGCGGAGCGGCCTTTTCCTCCGGCGCGGCCGCC
>JAILOS010000096.1 GCA_024690695.1 Oscillospiraceae bacterium | reverse complement strand
TGTTTGACGATAGAGGGACCCTGATCGAGTGGTATTTTGACATAGCAAAATCTATCGGCATAGAAAACGGAATCCCGTTTGAAGACGACCTGTATCTGGACATGGCGATTATGCCGGACGGAGAAAAGATTATACTGGATGAAGACGAATTGCTTGCTGCAAGAAACGAAGGCATTATCTCGCAGGATGACTTGGACGGCGCATACAATACGCTTCGGGAGCTGGAAAAGAAGTATGCCTATCGTTTGGGTGATTTGGTACAATTGACCGAATACCTTAAAGAACGGTTTTGCATGTAACCGGCCGCATCCCTCTGGTGTACTTTTCGGCGTTCTTTCTATGCTTTGGTACACTTTTTGTCGTTCTTACACAGAAAAAAAGCACGCGAGAGCGTGCTTTTTTCAACGAAATCCGTCCTTGCGGACGGGTGAAATCCGCCTGCGGTGGGAGAAATCGCTTCCCGGTGAAATCCCGCTTCGCGGTGTATTGGACGGATTTCATTTCGCCGTGAGGCAGAGCCGAACGATTTCATCTGAGGATGAAGTCCGAAGATTTCACCGCGCCGCAGGTGTTATTTCACTTTTACGATCGATTTACATTTACGTTGGTACGAATCCATCCGTCAAAAACGCAAATTTATCTTTTTCGTATGCGTTTCTGCGTTTGGGCATTCCGGGAGGCGTTTTTGCCGCGGCGTACCGCTCGATCCGTCCGGTGCGCGAAACCGCCCGTTGCTTTTTCCCGCCGCTTATGCTACAATGGAAAAAATCGGTTCGCTTTCCGGCGCAGAAGTCGGCGAGCCGTCGGAAGGGTGATCATATGCTGACTCTGGAGAGGGCGAAGGAGCTCAACGACCGCGAGGTCACGGAGCCCCATCTCCGGTTGCACGCCAAAAACGTCATGTATGCGATGGGCGCGATGGCGGAGCATTTCGGGGAGGATCGCGAGCACTGGATGGCCGTCGGTTATCTGCACGATTACGACTATGAAAAATTCCCGGAGGAGCACCTGCGGCATACGGAAAAGGAGCTCTTGGCCGAGGGTGTGGACGAGAGCGACGTCCGCGCGATCCTGAGCCATGGCTTCGGTCACTGCACGGAGGTCGAGCCGAAAACGAATCTGGAAAAAAGCCTCTATACCGTGGACGAGCTCACCGGCATCATCCAGGCCTGCGCCCGGATGCGCCCGAACGGCCTCGCCGATCTGGAGCTCAGGAGCTTTATGAAGAAGTTCAAAGACAGGCGCTTCGCCGCCAAATGCGACCGCGAGCTGATCGGACGGGGCTGCGAGATGCTCGGGATGGAGATCTCCGAGGTCGCCGCGATCTGCATCGAGGGCATGAAGCCCTACGCCGAAGAGCTGGAGCTGAGCGGAACGGGCGCGTAACGCCGCGCCGAAAAGACGATCCTCCCGCATCCCGGCCCCGCGCCTGCTTCAAACGGCTTTCCGCCGTACACTCAGGAAAGGAAGCGCACCTTATGCTTGTACCCGTACTGTTATTTCTCCTCGGCTTCGGCCTGCTGATCAAGGGCGGCGACTGGTTTGTCGACGGCTCTGTCGGCATCGCGCGCCGTTTTCACCTCCCGGAGCTGCTGATCGGCGCGACGATCGTCTCCATCGGCACCACGCTGCCCGAGGTGATGGTCTCCAGTCAGGCGGCCATCGAGGGCAACGCCGGCATCAGCTACGGCAACGCCATCGGCTCGGTCATCTGCAACACGAGCCTGATCGCGGCGATCACGGTCTCGGTCAGCCCCGGGAAGGTCAACCCGAAATCCTTCTCCATGCCGACCGCCTTTTTCTTCGCCGCCGCGGGTTCCTACGCCGTGATCGCCTGGACGGCCGGACGCTTCCAGCGCTGGCTCGGTCTTGTGTATCTGGGCGTTTTCGTGCTCTACATGATCGTCTCCACGGTGCAGATGAAGAAGCACCCCGAGCTCGCGGAAGAGCCCGGGGAGGCTGAAAACGACGAAAAACCGCGGACGCTCGCGCTGGAGCTGCTGCTGCTGGTCATCGGCGCGGCGGCCATCGCCCTGGGCGCGCGTTTTCTGGTCGACAACGGGACGCTCATCGCGGCCGCGCTGGGCGTGCCAGATTCCGTGATCGGGCTGACGATGGTCGCGCTCGGCACCAGCCTGCCCGAGCTGATCACCGCGATCACCAGCCTGGTCAAGGGCCACGGCTCGCTGTCGCTGGGCAACGTCATCGGAGCCAACCTTTTCAACATCGTGCTGGTCAGCGGTATGGCGATCACGATCTCGCCCTTTTCGATCCCCGCCGAGAAGACCCTGGCCGGCGGGATCAATTCGAGCCTCGTCATTGATCTGCCGGTCATGCTGGCCGTGATGGCGATCCTGTGCCTGCCGACGCTGAAAAAGGGCGAGCTCAGGCGCTGGCAGGGCGTTTTGCTGCTGTGCGTCTACGCGGCCTTCACCGTCTATCAGTTTGTATCGTGAAACGATTTGAAGACGTTGGAGCGGTCAGCGGCTGGCGAGAAGCGAGGAGTTAGGCGTTTGTCGTATAAGGGACGGCGTCCTAGACGGCACGCCTGCGAGAACCTCGCTCCCTCTCCGCAGGGGAAGGGCTTGCCCCTTCCGGTTTTTCACTGCAAATTCTTCGCTGAGGCGCAGAATGGCGAGCCATATCTGACGAATAAAACAGTGAGACGAATTCGGTTCTTTCCGATTTCGTCTCACTGTTTCGCTGTATTCGGTTTTTCGGGCGACCGTGCCGCGAAGGAGACCTCATCCACCGCCGACGCGGTCCCCCTTCCCTCTGCGGCGGAGAAGGCAAGAACGGCTGACGGCTGATAGCCGCCCCTGCGGAGCCGCCGCGACGGTTTCGCGAGACCGCGGGCGCCAGGTTCCGTCCCTGCGGAATCGGGCCGTCTGGGCGCCCGCGGCCGGGTCTCTGCGGACTTACTAAGCGCTAACCACCGCCCCCCGCTCTCAGCTCTCCTTCTTCCTGAACAGCAGACCGAAGGAGCCCGGGCCGCAGTTGACGGCGGTGCTGGGCGAAGTCTTCTGGCAACAGACCGTGTCAAAACGGACCCTGGATTCCACCTGTCCGCGGATCCACCGCAGCTCCTGCTGGCTGAGGCCCGTGTGCGTGATGAACAGCTCTCTTTCGTCCACCGCCGCAGGCGTGCGGAGGCAGAGCTCGATGTATCTGCGCCAGGCCCGCCTTTTTGAACCGAAGATGACCCGCTCGACGCCCAGCTTCCCGTTTTTCACGGAGAGCACCGGACGGACCGAAAGCGCCTTCGTCAGAAGGGCCGTGCCCGTTCTGACCTGACCGGCGCGGGCCAGATACTCGAGCCCGTCCACGATAAAGCTCGTCTGGACGAGCTCTTTCGTTTCTTCCAGGCGTTTTGCGATCTCGGCGGGGGTCTTTCCCTGCTCCGCCATCCGGGCGGCCTCCAGCACCTGCAGGCCGTACCCGCTGGACAGGTGGCCGGAATCCAGAACCGTCACGTTGTTGAAGGAAGCCGCGGCCTCCTTCGCAAAGGGGAAGGCGCTGTTGCCGATCTTCTGCGAGAGGGTGACATAGACCAGGTCCCGCGCCCCGGCGAGCTGTCCGGCGAAAAAGCGCTCGTGCGCGGCGGCGTCCGGCGGCGTGGCGCGCACCTTGTGTTTGGAATCGGCCATATAGGCCAGCAGGCCGCCCGTCTCGAGATCGAGGCCGTCGCGGAAAACGCCCTGCTCCGTCAGCACGAGATGCGGGATCGCGGCGATCCCGTACCGCTCCATCTGCTTTTTCGGCAGGTCGGCCGTGCTCTCCGCGGCGATCGCCACGAGCCTTTTCTGCTGCGGGGCCTTGATCCAGGCCATGCTCTCGCTGAGCAGATCGCCGTCGTCCTCGCCGAGCGAATGCACCAGCTCCGGCGGAAGCTGCAGAGACAGCTCGCGCTCGAGCGCCGCGCCGTCGACGGGCTTGGTCAGACAGCCGTCGAAGCCCTCCTTCTCGTAGAGCGCGCGGCTTTCGCTGTCCGCGTTGGCGGTCAGCGCGACGATCTTGGAATCCCGGCAGCGGCCGCCCGTCTGGGCGAGGATGCGCCGATGGCATTCCAGCCCGTCCATGCCCGGCATCAGATGGTCCATAAAGATCACGTGATAGGCTTTTTCCAGCGTCATGCGAAGCGCTTCCTCTCCGGAGGACGCGCAATCCACCTGAACGCCCGTCTCCCGCAGGAGCTTGCGCACCACCAGCCGGTTTGAGGCGTTGTCGTCCACGATGAGCACCCTCGCCTCCGGCGCCTCAAAGCGGAACCGGTAGGCCGTGCGGGCGTTTTTGTGGCGCGATTCCAGATCCAGCTCGCCCACCTGCTCCTCGCCGACGACCGTCTGCGGGATCTGGATCACAAAGGTGCTGCCCTGGGTATAGGCGCTGTTGACGGTGATCGAGCCGTCCATCAGCTCGACAAGCTGCTTGACGATCGACAGTCCGAGGCCGGTTCCCTCTATGTGGCGGGTTTTGTCCTCGTCCACGCGCTTGAAGGCGTTGAAGAGGTAGGGGATGCTCTCTTTTTTGATGCCGATGCCCGTATCGCTGACGGTATAGATCATGTCCAGGCGCTCGCCGCTTCGCGCGCCGCACTGGATCGACAGCGTAACGGAGCCCTCGTTGGTGTACTTGACGGCGTTGTTGAGCACGTTGATCAGGATCTGCCGGATGCGCACGTCGTCGCCGATCAGCTCGGCCGGGACCTCCGGCGAGACGCTTACGTGGAAGTCCAGCCCCTTCTCCCGCGCGCGCGGCTCCAGAACATGTTCACCAGCTCCGAGAGCATCCCGTCGATGCGGTAAGGCGCGCAGGACAGCTTCATATTGCCGGATTCCAGCTTGCTCATGTCGAGGATGTCGTTGATCAGATGCAGCAGCATTTTGCCGGCGGCCTGGATATTGGCCGCGTCCTCCGCCACCTCGTCGGATACGTCCTCGCGCAGGATCATCTCGTTGAAGCCGATGATCGTGTTGATCGGCGTGCGGATCTCGTGCGAGACGTTGGTGAGAAAGTCGTTGAGGCGGGCGGTGGCGTCGGTCAGATGCTCCACCTCCTCCTTGGAGGCCTCCAGCACCTGCATCCAGCGGTCGATGATGATGCGCGCCAGGAAACCGACCGTCAGGATCAGCAGCACGTGCAGCATCGAACGGCTGATGACGAGGCTGTCGAAGCTCTGCGGCTCGGTCAGCAGCATGGCGCCGATATCGTAGGCGAAGGTCACGAAATAGGTGATCTGGCAGAGCGTGACGAAAAACTTGATGCCCGTGGTCGTGCAGAGGATGATGGCCGCGCACATGACCAGCGCCAGGTCAAAGGTGCTGGTCAGATGAATGCCCATAGAAAAACAGGGTCATCATCATAAAAACGACATAGAGCAGCAGGCGGTGCCGATCCGAGAAGAGCTGCTGCACATGCACGTACCAGGAGAAGCACACGGCCGTGAGAATCAGGATCAAGGGCCACTTTTCCCATCCAAGCAGGAAATCCTCGGCTGCCAGCGCGCAGAACAGCGCCGTATAGGTCACCAGGATCATCATATGCGAAGCCTGGAACAGGGCGTTCTGCCTGTTTTCCTTCATGCGCTTTTCACTCCCCTCTCCGCCGAAGGCGGTTTTGGTCGATCGGGCAGCCGCTGGATCAGCTCTCCCGCATCTGATAGGCTGCGTCCTCGTTGATCATGTCGATCATGACGTCCGCGAAGGTCGGGTCGAACTGCGTCCCCCGGCCGTTCCTCAGCTCGCGGAGCACTGCCTCCTGGGGCAGCACGTCGCGGTAGCTGCGGCGGCTGGACATAGCGTCGTAGGCGTCGGCCACGGAGATGATCCGGGCTTCCTCGGGGATGTCCTCCCGCGAAAGGCCGTCCGGATAGCCGCCGCCGTCATAGCGCTCGTGATGCCAGCGGGCGCCGGTGACCAGCGCGGGCATTTCGTAGATGTTCTTCAAAATGCGCGCGCCCATGACCGTGTGGGTCTTGATGACGTCGAACTCCTCCGGCGTCAGCTTCTGGGGCTTGTTGATGATCGCGTCCGGAATGCCGATTTTTCCGACGTCGTGCAGCAGGCCCATCATGTAAATATCCTTCACGCGGCGGTTGGAAAAGCCGCAGCGGCGGGCGATCTCCCTGGCGTAGGACGCGACGCGGCCGGAATGGCCGTTCGTATACGTGTCCTTGGCGTCGATCGCGTCGGCCAGCGCCTGAACGACGTGGAGGAACAGGGCCTCATTCTCGCGGGTCTTCTTTTCGACCTCGGAGGTGAGATCCCGCTGCAGGTGGTTCAGGTCGATGATATGGCGCACACGCAGCGTCAGCACGTCGGGGATGAAGGGCTTTTTGATAAAATCCATCGCGCCTAACGTCAGCCCAGTGGTCTCCGTCGCCTCGCTTTCATCGGCGGTCAGAAAGATCACCGGGGTCTCTTCCCGGCCGTCCTCGCGCTCGCGCAGCTTTCTCAGCGTCTCGAAGCCGTCCATGCCCGGCATCATGACGTCCAGCAGGATCAGATCCGGCGAGCCCTTGTCGGCCAGATAGTCCAGCAGCGCCTGTCCGGATTTCAGCGCGCTGACGCGCATGCCGTTCCTGCTGAGGATGTGTCCGGCCATTTTCAGATTTGTCACGTCGTCGTCTACTACGATTACCCAATCGGCCATCGTTCGTTCCCTCCCGGAAAAACGTATAATTACTCTTTTATCATTATACTGTTTGATTTCTCCGTTGTCACGCTTTTTTCCCTTTGTTGCGAATTATGCCCGCACAGATCCGGAAGCAGGAAAAACGCCCTCCCGAAATTCATTCCGGGAAGGCGTTTCGTTTTTGATCTGCGCTCAAGCGTTCAGATCGACGCGGCGGACGAGCAGCGCGCAAACCGCGCCGATCGCGACGCCGGCGACCGTTCCGCTGACGATCAGCACCGGCAGATACCAGACGACGTTGGAGCCCATCAGCGCCCAGGCCATCAGGATCTGACCGACGTTGTGCAGCACGCCGCCGGTCACGCTGACGGCCAGACAGCCGAAGCGGTCGGTCTTCTTCAGCAGGAGCATGCCGAGGAGGCTGAGCACCGCGCCGGAGGCACTGTAGGCCAGGCTCATCACGTGGCCGAACAGCAGCGACACCAGAAACACGCGCAGCAGCGAGATCCCGGCGGCCTCGCGCCAGCCGAATTTGTACAGCGCGAAGACGACCGCCAGATTGGCCAGACCGAGCTTCACGCCCGGCACGCCCGGCGACGGGATCAGACTTTCCACGTAGGAGAGGATCATCGCCAGCGCGACGCACATGGACAGCAGCGCCACTTTTTTAGCTTTCACGGCGAACCTCCCCTCAGCCGACGACCAGATCGACGCCGTCGGACTCGCCGCCCTCGACCGTCACGGTCAGCCGGTTCGGCAGACAGGTGATGGTCTGCCCGGCGTAGCGGATCTTCCCCTGCCCGACGCAGAGCAGATCCGGACAGTTGGCCTCGCTGAGCCAGGCCTCGCCGTTCTCGATCACGAGGACGTTGCTGCCGCCGTTGAGCGGAAAGACGCCGTTGACCGACAGCGAATGCCGCTCGGTCTCCGCGCCGTTCACGCGCACGACCGCCACGCCCCCCTGCTCGCGAAACGCGTTGAGCACAAGGAATACGGCAAGCGCAAGCAGCAGCAGGGCCGCGATCAGCAGCAGGTCATGCAGGCCTTTCCTGTCGGCGGAAGGCTTGTTCATTGAAAATCAAAGCCCGTCAGCGCAAGGGCGACGATCGCCGCGGCGAGGATCAGGCTCGGAAAGCCGCGGAAGGCCTTCGGCAGACGGTCCTGCTCGATCCGGCTCTGCACCCCCTCCAGCAGGAAGAGGCCGAGCAGGAAGCCGAGACCGGCGCCGAGCGCGCTGAGCACGACGCTCAGCAGATTCTCCGCCGCGAGGGTCCGGAGCGCAAGGCCGAGCACCGCGCCGTTGAGCGCGATGACCGGGAAGAACAGGCCCAGCTTCCTGCCGCAGACGAGCTGCAGCAGATAAACCAGAGCGAGCGTCAGCGCGACGGCGAAAAGCACCGTCAGCGCCTCGGGGAGCAGGCCGCGCAGCAGCCACAGCAGGACGGAGACGAGCAGCGTGACGCCCGTGACCGACAGCCCGAGCGCGAGGATCTTTTCACGCCGGCCCGAGAAGCCCAGCAGCGGCTGCAGGCCGAGAAAGCCCGTCAGCGCGACATTGTTCAGCAGCACGAAGCCGAGAAGCAAAAGCAGCATATCTTTCACGGTCAGGCCTCCTTATTCTCCGGCCCGAGGCCGGCGGCGGCGCGGGTCAGGGCGCCGAAGCCCTCCTGCGCCGGGAAGAGCTTGTTGACGACGGCCAGCAGGATGCTGAACACGATCAAACCTCCGGCGGGCTTGAGCAGCAGCGGGATCCGGACCCCGGCAAGCGCCTCCACCGCGTTCCCGGCAAAGCTCGCGGCCCCGAAGAGCTCGCGCAGCGCGGCCAGGATCAGCGTGAAGACCGCAAAGCACACGCCGCACAGCAGCGCGCTGATCAGCGCCCTGCCGAGTCCCTCGCCGAGCGTCTCCTCCGCCGAGGCGAAGAGCAGCAGATCGACCGCGAGGATCGAGACATAAAAGCCCAGCATCTCAAAAGCGGAGGGCAGCAGCGCGTGCAGCAGCAGCTGCGCCGCCGATGCGAAGCCCGCCACGACCAGCACGGCGGCCGGGAGCCGGGCCCCTTCCGGGATCAGCCCGCGCAGCAGCCCCAGCGCCAGCGCCGACAGGAGCAGCACGGCCGCGACGGCTGCGCTCATCGCGAGCGCGGCGCGCACGTCGGTGCTCGCGCCCAGCGCGGGAACGGCGCCAAGGAAGAGCAGCGTCACGGGATTCTGAAACAGCAGCTTCTTGTTTTTCATGCGCTCACCCCCTGCTTTCCATCAGAAGCCCGAAGGCCTCGAACACGTCGCGCGTCGCGGCGTCCATCGCATCGCTCGTCATCGTGGCGCCGGCGATGATCGCCTGCTCGCCGCTGTAGCTGTCGCCGGTGAGCCCGACGAAGGGCTCCTGGTAATCCGCTTTCTTGATCTCCGGCGCGTTGGGGAAATAGTCTTTCTCAATAATGATCGTATCGACGTACAGGCTGACGATCGCGCCGTTTTCGTCAAGGACGTAATAGGCGTCCATCACGTCGTAGCCGTAGGGACGGGCGGCGAAGCCGTAGAGCGTACCCTCTTCGGTTTCCATCCGGTAAGCGCCTGTCACGGTGCTGGCCAGTCCCGGGATCTGAACCGCCGTCAGCTCCACGCCTTCTCTCTTTCGGCTGAGGCCCTTGAGGCTGGCGGCCTCGTTCGTACCGGCCATCGGCGCGCAGAAGGCCTCGAGCTGAGCGAGCAGCTCCGCATTGTCCACGGTCTCGCCCGCGGCGTTGTAGATCCGTCCGCCGCCGACGTCGGTCCAGACGCCGAGGAAGGAGCCGCTGTCGTCGCTGAGATAGCAGGCGAAGCCGCTGCCGTTGCGCGCGGCGATATAGCTCGTCACCGCGCCGCTGCCCTCGGTCTCCTCGCCCTGGATAAAGCCGTCCTTGTTGAACAGGCCGGGATAGACGCTCGGGAGAAGGGCCTCCAGCTGTTCGCGGATGACCAGGGATTCGTCCTTCTCGGCGGCGGCGAAGAGGCCGTTGTCGATCAGGGCGTTAAAGCCGTCGTTGACGGCGCTTTTGATCGCCGTGGCGGAATACGTCGCTCCCGTGCCGCCGGGGATAACGCCCGCCAGCGTGGAATCCTGCCCCGGGAAGCTCGTCAGATAGCTCTCCGGCAGCTCTTTGGTCTCCTGGGTGCTGTCCTGCGTCAGCGAGACGATCTTGCCTTCAAAGTCAATGATCAGCGTCAGCTCGATCGGGAGCTTGGTATAGCCCTCGCTGGTGCTCAGGCGGAGCAGATAGACCTGCTTCTCGTTGTCCTGATACACGCTCAGCACCTTGTCGGAGGCGACGCTCAGCGTGGACTCGCCGGGCTTTTCACGGTCGTACAGCAGCACGGAGCCGCCGAGCAGCGCCTTTTCGGCTTCGGCCGCGGCCTCGGCGGCCCTGCGCTCGTTTTCGGCGACGATCGGCGCCGTGACGGCGTTGACGCCGAGGACGAGCGCAGCCATTACGGCCAGCAGCAGCACGCAGCAGAGGATGGAACGAAACGCAGCGTTTTTCATGTCACACACCTCCCAGCGGCTTTTTCCGCGTCCACTTTTCAAGCCAGGGCGCGAGGATGTTCATGCACAGGATCGAGTAGGACACGCCCTCGGGCAGGCTGGCGTAGTTGCGGATGACAAAGGTGATCAGGCCGCAGCCCAGCGCAAAGAGCCAGCGCCCCTCGGCCGTAATGGGCGTGGTCGTGTAGTCCGTCGCCATGAAGACGGCGCCGAGCACGAGGCCGCCCGCGAGGATCTCGTAGAGCGCGGCCTTCGGGCTGCCGGTGATGACGAGATAGCAGAGGAACACGGTGCCGATGAAGATCACCGGGATCTGCCAGCGGATGACCTTCCGGACCAGCAGATAGGCAAAGCCCAGCAGCAGCGCGAGGATGCAGGTCTCGCCGATGGCGCCGCCGTGCCGGCCGAGGAAGAGGTCTCCCAGGCTCGGCAGCAGCGCGGCGTCCCCGCCGACCAGGGCGAGCGGCGTCGCGGAGCTGACGCCGTCCACGCCCACGGGCGCGGCGCCGCCGGCCACGGTGGAGGTGAAGGCCATCAGCAGGAACACGCGTGCGGTGATGGCGGGGTTGGCAAAGTTGCGGCCCATGCCGCCGAAGGCGCACTTGACGAGCACGATGGCGAACACGGAGCCGAGCGCGCACTGCCACAGCGGCACGTTGGCGTTGAGGTTCAGCGCCAGCAGCAGTCCGGTGACGACCGCGCTCAGATCGCCGACGGTCTGCTCCCGTTTGGCGATCAGATTGAACAGAAATTCGGAGGCGACGGCGGCGATCACACAGGTCAGGATGACCCAGACGGCCTTGACGTCGAAGAGGATCACGCCGGCGATCGCGGCGGGCAGCAGGGCGATGATCACGTCGAGCATGATCCGGCGGCTGTCGTCCTTGCTGTGGATATGGGGGCCTGCGGCCATGACGGGTTTGTTCATGCCTTACTTGCCTCCTTCCTTTTTCGCGCTCTCCCAGCCGCGGATAAAGCGGCGGGCGGCGCTGTTGTTCTCGGCGAGCGGACGGTGGGCCGGGCAGACGTAGCTGCAGCAGCCGCACTCCATGCACAGGGAGACCTGCTCCTTCTGCAGGATGGCCGCGCGGGCAACCTCGTCCTCGAGCTCCATCGCGCGGGCGAAGGCCGTGGGGTTCAGGCCCAGCGGGCAGACCGCCACGCAGCGGCCGCAGTGGATGCAGGGCGAGGGTTTCGATTTCTCGGCGTCCTTTTGGTTCATCACGACGACGGCGTTGGTCGCCTTCAGGATCGAGGCGTCGAGCGTGTCGACCGTCTTGCCCATCATCGGGCCGCCGAAAATGATCTTGCCGGGCTCTTCCTTCAGCCCGCCGCAGGCCTCCACGAGGTCGCGCACCGAGCTGCCGATCGGAACGATCAGGTTTTTCGGTTCCCGGATCGCCGAGCCGTCCACCGTGACGATGCGCTCGACGAGCGGCATGCCGGTGGCGAAATACTCCGCCGTCTTGACGAGGGAGGTCACGTTGATGATGATGACGCCCAGCGAGGCCAGACGCTGGCCGGGGCCGACCACCTTGCCGGTGGCGTTGTACAGAAGCACCTGCTTGGCGCCCTGCGGATACACGCTGCCGAGCGGCATGACCTTGACCGCCGGGTCGTCCCGGAAGCGTTCGGTCAGCGCGGCGATCGCGTCGGGCTTGTTCTTCTCGATGCCGAGGATGTACTCCTCCGAGCCGAGGAACTGCTTGAGCAGGGCGACGCCCTTTTCGATCAGGTCTCCGTGCTCGAGCATCACGCGGTGGTCGCTCGTGATAAAGGGCTCGCACTCCGCGCCGTTGATGAGCACGGTCCGGATGTGGCTCTTCTGCGCGGCGGCGAGCTTGGCCCATACGGGGAAGGCAGCGCCGCCGAGACCCACGACGCCGCTGTCGCGCACGCACTGGAGGAACTCGTCCAGATTCGTCGGCTGCGGGAGCTTCAGGTTGGGGCATTTTTCCATTTTGCCGTCGCTTTCGATGCGGATGGCCGTCGTCTTACGGCCGCCGACGGCGTAGGGCTCGATGGCCTTGACCGTGCCGGAGACGCTGGCGTGGACAGGCGCGCTGTTTTTGCCCTCCTCGCGGGCGATGAGCTGGCCGACCGTAACGCGGTCGCCCACCGCGACGACGGGCTCCGCCGCCTGGCCGGAGTGCATGTTCATCGGCAGCAGCACTTCCCGGGGCACGGGCATGCGCACGGCGGCGCAGCCGGCCGTGCTCTTGTAATGGGGCAGTTTCAGGGATGAGATCGTTTTCTTCAGGCTCAAATCTCCCGCCTCCTCTGGTTAGTTTGTTTCTTCGATCCGAGCGGCGAAGCCCGGCGTGCAGCGCTGCTCCCCGTCCGGGAAGATCCACAGCGCCTCCACGCCGTCCATGGACGCGGCCAGCCGGCTTCCGTCCTCCCAGGGCATGCAGAACAGCGCCGTGGACAGAGCGTCCGCCAGGCCGCTGTCCCGGGTGACGACGGTCAGCGAGCTGTAGTACGCCGCAGGGTAAAGCGTGTCCTTGTCGATAATGTGATGATACTGTTTCCCGGCGACGGTGAAATACCGCTCGTAGACGCCGGAGGTCACACAGGAAGTGTCGCGGATGCGGATCCGGCAGGCGTAGTCCTCCGCCTCCGGGTCCGGATCGCGGATCGCCGTAAGCCAGCCGCTCCCGTCCGGCCGGTCGCCTATGCAGCGGATGTTGCCGCCGATATTCAGCACGTAGCCGGCCGCGCCCATCTGCTCCAGCGCCTCCGCCGCGCACTCCGTCGCATAGCCCTTGCCGAGCGCGCCGACGTCAATCGAAGCCAGCGGGTCGCTGATGCGGACGGTGTTGTTCACGGGGTCGATCTCCAGCAGCGCGATATCCGTGTGCTTCGCCGCCTCGCGCAGCGCCTCCTCCGTCGGAATCGAGGCCTCGGAGGGCTTTTCCGAGGCCGCCTCGCGGCAGTCGTGCCAGAGGCGAAGCACCGCGCCAAGCATCACGTTCATCTCGCCGTCCGTCCGCTCGTACAGCTCCTTTGCGTAGAGCAGAAAACCCACGAGGCGAGGATCGACCTCCAGCGCCTCTCCCCCGGCCGCCGCGTTGAGCGTGCAGAGATTGACGACGCCGCTGTACTCGTGGTAGATATCGAACAGCTTGTGATAATCGGACAGAATATGCGAAACTTCGGCAGAACGGTCGTCAAACCGTTCTGCCGAATCTCCTGCATAGTCGTATACATAGGAGACGGTGTCGAAATAGGTATAGTAAACCGTACCCTTCGGCTCGATCCGCTGCGCCGCAGGCGAAGCGGCGGCGCTTTCCTCCCCGCCGGGAACGGCCCGGCCCTCTTCCGTGGAGACAGTGCCTCCCGAAGAAGCCGCGCAGGCGCTCAGCCACAGCAGCGAGAGGAGCAGAACGGCCGCGCAGATCCGCCTGGTTTTACGCAAGGGGTTCATCTCCTATGTTTTTTTCCGGATCAGGCGTACTCGGCCGCAGTGGCCACAACGTTGATCATGCTCTCCACGCTGATGGAGCAGGACGCGTGGAGCGTCTCGTCGGCAAAGACGGTGTGGGAGCCGTCCTGCACGAGCTCGGTCGCTCTGAGCTCAGCGGCGGTCTTGCCGACGCAGAACTCGGTGAAGTTTGCGGCCTGGATATACCACTCGACAGCGCCGATGCGGCTCATGCCGTACTCTTCCTTCAGCTCTCTCTTGGTGTCCTTGAAGATCGTATCGACGACCTCGCCGTCCGTGCCGAACTTGACATCAGGCTGGATCGCGTCGGTCAGCGCGGCCAGGATCCGGCCCTCGCCGTCGACGACAGCGGCGCCGAAATCGGTGTACATCTTGGCGACGCCTTCCTCTTCCTCAGAGGCGGCGGTGGACGACTTCGCGGTGGTCGCCGCGGCCAGGCCGAGCTTGAACTCGCCTTCGGCCGTGAAGCTCCTGCCCTGCTCGTCGGCGCAGGCCTTCAGGACGGCTTCCTTGAACTCGGCGATGGAGATGGAGCAGCTGGCATAGAGGGTCTCGTCGGCGGCGACCATGTGGGAGCCGTTCTCAACGAGCTCGATAGCCTCGACCTCGGCGGCGGTCTTGCCGATCAGGTACTGTTCAAAGGCTTCGGCCTGGACGTACCACTCGGCCTTGCCGATGCGGCTCATGCCGTACTCTTCCTTCAGCTCGGCCTTCGTGCGGAATTCCTTCTCAGCGTCCACGACGCCGTCGGTGATGTCCATCTTGTTCTGGGCGACGTCGATCTTGGCGGCGACGATCTTGCCCTCGGCGTCGAGCACGACGGCGGCGACGGTGGCGTCGACCTGCGCGTTGCCGGAGCCGCTGCCGTTCATCTGAACGGAAACGCCCATCCCGAGCTTGTACTCGGCGGGAGCCGCGGTCTGTTCGGTGGTCTGCTCAGTGGTCTGCTCAGGGGTCTGCTCAGGGGTCTGCTCAGGGGTCTGCTCGGTGGTCTGCTCGGTGGTCTGCTGATCGGCCGCGGGCGCGGTGTTTCCGCAGGCAGCCAGCGCAAAAATCATGCAGGCCAGCAGCAGAACGGCAAGGATCTTTTTCATGATGATTTCTCCTGTTCGTTTTTCCTGTTTTTTTTGAGTTTCTTTTGTCCTCCGGATCCCGCGAAAAGCCTTTTCCGCGAAATCCGGCGCTATGTTAACATGAAAGGAGAGCAAAGTCAACAGTCTTGCTAAATAATTGGCAAAGTTCGGGAAGACGGCGCGCCGTTTCTCCCCGGTATCCTGATTTTGGAAAGATTTCGAAATAGCTGGTGAAATTAGCCGGCGCTTGTAGTATAATAGAGGAAACTGTGTAAAGGAAGGTATACACGCTATGTCCTGTACGACTGTTCTGGTTGGCAGCAAAGCCAGCAACGACCGCTCCACGATGATCGCCCGCACCGACGACGGGCATTTCGACGTGAAAAAGCTCTGCGTCGTCACGCCGAAGCAGCAGAAGCGGCGCTATAAAAGCGTTTTGTCCCACGTGGAGATCGAGCTGCCGGACGATCCCCTCTCCTACACCGCCTGTCCGAGCGTCGACCTCTCGAAAGGGATCTGGGCCGCCACCGGCATCAACGCCGCCGGCGTCGGCATGACCGCCACCGAGACGATCACCTCCAACCCGCGCGTTCTCTCCGCGGATCCCCTCGTCGAGCTGAAGAAGGCCAAAGGCCGCGGCGAAAAAGAGATCCCCGGCGGCATCGGCGAGGAGGACATCGTCGTGCTCGTGCTGCCCTACATCCGTTCGGCGCGCGAGGGCGTGCTGCGTCTCGCCTCCCTGCTGGAGCGCTACGGCACCTACGAGTCCAACGGCATCGCCTTCAACGACGAGCGGGAGATCTGGTGGATGGAGACCATCGGCGGCCATCACTGGATGGCCCGGCGCGTTCCCGACGAGGCGGTCGTGATCATGCCCAACCAGTTCGGCATGGACGCCTTCGACCTTGACGACGCCTTCGGCGCGCAAAAGGCGCATCTCTGCTCGGCCGATCTGCGCGAGTTCATCACCGGCAACGACCTCGACCTGAACCAGAACGGCGCCTTCAACCCCCGCGCCGTCTTCGGCTCGCGCACCGACAACGACCACGTCTACAACACGCCGCGCGCCTGGTACATGGGCCGCACACTCTGTCCCCGCCGTTACCGCTGGGACGGACCGGACGCGGACTTCACGCCCGAGAGCGACGACATCCCCTGGTCCTTCGTGCCGGAGCGCAAGCTCGCCGTCGAGGACGTAAAAGCCCTGCTCTCGTCCAACTATCAGGGCACGCCTTATAATCCCTATCTGAACCACGACACCGGCCTGCGCGGAAAATACCGCTCCATCGGCATCAACCGTACCGGCGTCACCTCCGTCTGCCAGATCCGTCCGGACAGGCCGGACCCGATCAAGGGCGTCGAGTGGGTCTGCTTCGCTTCCACGACCTTCAACGCGCTGCTGCCGGTCTATACGAACGTAGACCGCATCCCCGGCTACCTCTCCGCCGTCACGACCGACTGCTCCACCGAGAACTTCTTCTGGGCCAGCGCGCTGATCGGCGCCCTCGCCGACCACAGCTACAGTCAGTGCGTCCAGCACATTGACCGCTATCAGGCCGCGGTGCTGACGAAGGGCCGCCGGATCCTCCGCGAGTATGACCGAAGAATGACCGAAAGCGGCGATTTCACGCTCTCGGGCGACGCCAACGAGGCGCTGGCGAAGATGGCCAGAGAGGAGACGACCGCCGCGCTGAACAAGGTGCTCCTCGCTTCCGCGGAGACGATGAAAAACGGCTACAACCGGGCGGACAACTGAGCGGAATCCCGGCTTGTTGGTTTACATAATTCTTTTTCGTTCTGAATCTTCCGCTTAAAAACCGCGAATTAAGCCGTCAGTCAGCATTATTAGTTTACATAATGCTCTTATCTCAAAGCTTCTCTCCGTTTCCGGGCACGGGGAGGCGTGCGCTTCCGGCTCGTGTTGTTCCGGCCGACGGTTGCCGGATGCCGCCTCTCATACGCTTCCCGCTGCCGATGAGAAAAATCTCCCTGCGCTGAGGACTGACACCGGCGCAGGGAGATACTCGTTTATGATCCGCGGATGAACGCCGTCGCTCAGTACGGATAGGCCATGGCCTCCTGCATGGTCGCCGGGAGCGGATATTTTTTGGACAGGCGCAGGGCCTCGGTCGGCGTGGTCTGCAGATCGTCGCCTTCCTTCTCCTTCAGATACTTCCAGCCGAGGCTGTTCGGGTTCGGCTGCTCCAGCACCTGCGCGGCGTAGAAGGCGAGATTGGCGTTATTGTACGGGAACAGCACCCGCGCCGCGCCGCCGGCAATGAAGTAATAGAAGGCGCAGTCCTCGTGAGACCAGTTTTTCTCGCTGCTCTTGAGCGCAAAGTACTCCTCCAGCCGCTTCTCCGGCGGATTGACGTTCTGCAGCTCCAGGAGCTTTGCGTGCGCGTACTCGCGCGGGACGATCCCGTCCGGGAAGCCGCCCTGCTCCGTCTTCAGGGCCAGCAGCTCCTTTTCGGCGACGTCGATGATCTGCGTGTGATACTCCCAGATGTTCGTCTGCTTCGCCGTGAGCTGGCGCAGGCGCTCCTCGGTGTGCTCTCCGCCGATCTGACGGATCAGGCGGACGAGGAGCGAAGCGCGGCTCCACCAGCCGCTTGCGACAAAGCCGGTGGAACACAGCAGCAGGAAGTCCGTGATCGCCTTCTGCGCCGCTTCGCCGCCGGCGAGCAGCTGCTCCTGCATCTCCTTCTGTTCGGGATCGTCGTACATCAGGCTCGCGTGATGTGCGAGCTTGTCCGCCAGCGCCTTGTAATCTACGGCGGGCGCCGTCTTCCTGTTCGTGACCGGAACTCCGATGACCGTGACGCCGCTGAAGGGGTTGGTGATCATGGGGCGCTTCTCGTTGGCGACGGAGACGGCCTCCTCGACGCTGCTCTCATCCAGGCCCTTGTCGAGCAGATAGCGGCGGATGGCCGTCCGGCAGGCCTCGAAGGAGACCGAGTAGCTGATCATGCCGGCGCCGGAGCTGGATTCCACCTTCCCTCCCCACTGATGGGGATAAACAATGCGAAGTTCCTTGTTTTTCGAAAGCTCTGGGTAGCTGTCCCGCAGCGCCTCGGCCTTTTCGCGCACCATATCGCCCTCCGGGTTGCCGAAGGCGGGTCCCTGCACGGCAAAGACGTAGAACACGCCGTCGTACTCCTTCCTGGCCGGGGCCGGGGCGGGCGCGCTCTTCGGCGCGGGCCGCGCGGGCGTCTGCGCCCTGACCGGCGCGGGCTGCGCCTGAACGGGTCTTGCCGGAGCCTGGACGGGTCTCGCCGGAGCCTGGACCGGCGGCGTCTGCCATTTTTCGGCGGTGGGTCTCGTGTGCAGGATGATCAGCACGATCCAGCCGATGCCGTACAGGAAGAACAGGAAAACCCAGCCCCAGCCGTAGCCGGCGTCGCGCAGACGGCGCACCATCAGCGCCGCCGTCGGGATCATCAGCGCGACAAGGATGAACGACAGCAGCACAGCCGGCAGCGGCGTCTCTCCCCAGTCCGGGAACAGCAGGCGCAGCGGCACGATGACGAGCACGAGCAGCAGATACTCCGCAAGGATCGTCAGCCAGAAGGTTTTCCGGCCGGTCCTCCCCTGAAAGTCGATATATCTTTTCCAGAATTCTCCGAACGCAGCAAACACGGCGCTCTCCCCTTTCCTTTTTTCTGTCTCTACTGTATCACAGCCCGGCCGCGGTTAGCAAGGAGGAATTGCCCGTCAGCCGTGCAAAAACCTGCGACGGCGTCCGCGCGCCCGGTTCTCTTGCCTCTCTCAATAAGCCAGATGCTCGAGCTCATCATAGAACCGCGGATATTGCTCTTTGATCTCGGCCTTGCAGACGAGCCTGTACGCTGCCTCGGAGAATTTCGGCGCGGTAACGCAGGAGACGAAGGAAAAACCGTCCTCCTTCAGATTCTCCGCTGCGAAAATCCAGCCTTCCGGGACTCTGACGCTCGCGCGCTCCCCCGCCCGGACGTCGCCGCCGAGAAGGTACTCCCGTTTTTCGCCGCCGCGCAAAGCCGTGATCTTCATGCCGCAGCCCTCGTGGAAATACCAGAGCTCGTCGCAGTCGATCTGGTGGAAGCGGGACAGCTCTCCCTCGTCCAGCAGATAATAGATGCATCCGGCTATCGGCCGTCCCCCGTGTTCAAAAGGCGCCGTATACGCCTCTGCGAAGGCGCCGCCCTCGACGTGCGGCTCCAGACCGTAGGCCTTTTTCAGTTCATCCGCTCTTTGGCTCATTCGCAGCGCCTCCCGATTCTTTTCATGGGTATTCTCAGCCGCGGAGGTCCCCTCAGCTCTCAGCATACAGAAAGCCTGCGGCGTTGTCAACGGAATATCGCAGTCTCAAGGCGTCTCGCAAAGCCGTGCGGCGGATAACGGCGTAACAAAAAGCACGCGAGCGCGTGCTTTTAAGAAGAGGGCCAACATCCGTCCGGACGATGCAAGCCCGTGTCCTGTGCAATCCGTATCTGTCGGATCCTGTTATTTTATGTCGATCCAGATACCCGTATCATGCATGGATGCATCCTCGACGCTTTTGTAAAATCTTTGCGCTTCATCGTTATTGGCCATCAACGCGATCAGAACGCCGACGCCTTGCTTTTTGCATTCATCTCTTAACGCGTCCAGCAGCGACTGCGCGACTTTATGATGCCTTTCGCTTTTCAGGACGCAGATCCAATCCATATAGGCGCTGAAACAGGACGCGTCGCTCCTGCTGCTGATAAGAGAGGCGTCGATTCTTCCGATTACGCCGCCCTCTTTTACGGCGATAAACGAGATCGCCGTATTGAACCGTTGATCCGTAAAGCTCAGCTCCAGCTGACGCCTGTATGTCTCATCCGGTTCCCAGAAATAAGTATCCGGTTCCTGCCTTCTAAGTTCTTTTTCAAAGGCAATTATCCCGTCAATATCCTTCTTTTCAAGCTTTTTAATCTCAAACATTTTCTTGCACTCCCCGTTTTCGTTCTTGTCCTGAACAGCTTAGCATGGGAAGACGGTTTTTTCAATCCTTCGGCAAGCGAAAGGTGCGATGGGGATAAGTGATGTCTGCCCTGACGGGCCAGTGATGATTTGCCGCAAGCGGCAAAAGTGATGCTGTCCCTGCGGTCGCAATGATGTGTTGTGTTCCGCTGTCACGCTCGAAGCGCACATCACTTGCGAAGCAAGCATCACGCCTGAAAGGCGCATCACGTTCCGCGCCAGCGGAACACATCGTTCCAAAAGCCTCTCTTGTCAGCAGACAAAAGAGGCTTTTTTCATGGTGGAGGTGGGGGAAATCGACCCGCCCTGCGGGGCGGGCCGGGTCGCGGGGGAAACGTGCCACCGGCACGTTTCCTTACTCCGCTCCCGTTCGATTCCCGATCCTTTCAAACAAAAAGCCCCGTGATTTGGCACGGGGCTTTTTGTTTGGTGGAGGTGGGGGGAATCGAACCCCCGTCCGAAAGCGCTTTAACAGGAATTTCTCCGGGCGCAGACGCTTATTTACATTCCCTCGTCCCGGCGCGAAGCGTCACGCTCGGGGACTTGGTAGCTTCATGATGCATGGCGCGCTCAAAGCTTTGCGCACGCACGTTCACCACTCATCGACGCCCCATCCCGGGCCGTGGTCCTCCCGGGTGGGACGCTCGCGCATTAAGCAGCGAGAAGAACAGGTTCGTTGTTGTTCTTTAATTTATAAAAGGCGCCCATTTTAAGGATGGTAGGCGCATCCGCCCGCTGTTCCTGCCTCCGCACCCCCGTCGAAACCAGTACACCCCCTCGTCAGAAGAAACTCGCTCCATTCCGCTCCTTCCTTCTTCCTCTCCCGGAAAAAGCCGCTTCACCCGGCTTTTCCCGGGAAAGGCGGAAGTCTGCGGCCGTTCTCCCAAAAGCCGGATCAGGCCTTGACCGGCTCGGGGTAATCCACGCCGAAGGTCTCTACCGTGACCTTCTTCATCACCTGCGGCTTGCGCGGACGGTCGTTGTAGTCGGTGCGGACGGTGGCGATGCGGTCCACCGCCTCGATGCCCTCGATCACCTTGCCGAAGGCCGCGTACTGCCCGTCGAGATGCGGGGAGTCTTCGTGCATGACGAAGAACTGGCTGCCCGCCGAGTTCGGCGCCATCGTGCGCGCCATCGACAGCACGCCGCGCTCGTGGCGCAGGTCGTTCCGGAAACGGTTGGCCGTAAACTCGCCCTTGATCGTATAGCCCGGGCCGCCGACGCCGGTGCCGTTCGGGTCGCCGCCCTGGATCATGAAGCCCTCGATCACGCGGTGGAAGATCAGGCCGTCGTAAAAGCCCTTCTTCACCAGGGAAATAAAGTTGTTCACCGTGTTCGGCGCGATCTCGGGATAGAGCTCAGCCTTGAAAACGTCGCCGTTTTCCATCTCAAAAGTGACAATGGGATTGCTCATAGGTCGTTCCTCTCTTTCATTGCCCGGTCGATATCGCGTTTTGCCTGGCGGTCCGCCTCGCTGTCTCGCTTGTCGTGCAGCTTCTTGCCCTTGCAGAGCCCGAGCTCCACCTTCACGCGCCCGTCCCTGAAGTACAGCGACAGCGGGATCAGCGCGACGCCGTCCTGCATCACGCGCGCGTTGAGCTTCAGGATCTCACGCTTGTGCATCAGCAGCCGCCGGGGCCGCACCGGGTCTTTGTTGAAAATATTGCCGTGCTCATAGGGGCTGATGTGCATGCCGCGCACAAAGAGCTCGCCGTTCTTCACCGTGCAGAACGCGTCCTTCAGATTCACCGCTCCGCCGCGGACGGACTTGACCTCCGTGCCGGCCAGCTCGATCCCGGCCTCGAAGCGCTCCAGCACGAAATACTCGTGAAAAGCCTTCCGATTGGCGCAGATCTCCTTGACGCCCTTCTCTTTTGCCAAAGCGCTCCCTCCCTTCCGTCGGGACCGCAATGATCATACCACAGACAAAAGGAAAATAAAAGCATAATTTATGAACGATCGGCGCGGCGAAGGCGCGGGACTCCCCCTTCCAGGCGCTGCCGCCTCGGACCGAAGGGCCGCGCCAGCAGCAGCCGCCCGTCCCCGAGCTCAAAGCTCTCCGCCTCCGCCCGTTCCCAGGGGTCCAGACCGTGCTCGAGCAGGCAGCTCCGGATCGCCGCGCACGGCTCGATGCGCTCCTCCGCCGCAAGCAGCAGCACCACGTTTTCCGCTGTGACAAGAACTGTCTCCACGTTGTAACCTTCTATTCATCAAATTGTCGAAAAAGTGCTCGTATAAACCAATTTTATAGGAAATTTTCTCGAATTTCTATGCAAAAAATATGGAAATCGTCAAAAGCATGTGTTATACTGCCAAATAGGAATTATGTAAATCGTTTTCTGTAAATCATTTTTATTATGACGGTTCGGAAAGAGGCGATCGACTTGGACTACTCGGAAAAGCGGATCGACGGGGAAATCAAATACAAGGGCGTGATCGTCACCGTCCGGCTGGACCGGGCCGAGCTCGTCAACGGAAAGATCGTCAGGCGCGAGGTTGTGGAGCATCCCGGCGGCGTCACGATCCTGCCGGTGGATGAAAACGGCGTGTGCTCGATGGTCCGTCAGTTCCGCTACCCCTTCGGGCGCATGATGCTGGAGGCTCCGGCCGGCAAGCTGGAGTACGGGGAGGACCCCCTCGACTGCGCCGTGCGCGAGCTGTCTGAGGAGACCGGCTTCCGGGCCGACCGGCTGGTCGATCTCGGCGCCTGCTGCACCTCGCCCGGCTTCTCCAGCGAAGTGCTGCACATCTATCTTGCGCTGGGTCTCCACCCCGGCAACAGCCATCCGGACGAGGATGAATTCCTGAACGTGGAGAAGATCCCGCTCGCAGAGCTCAAGCGCATGGTGATGAACAACGAGATCGACGACGCGAAGACGATCGTCGCGGTGCTCAAGGCCGACGCGTTTCTGAATCATTCCGCATGATCCCCCCATGCCCGCGCTCCCGTGCGGACAAAATAAAGCTTGCTCTTTGACACAAGATGTGGTAGAATAAATAATTGGCGGGCTGCAGATCCTGTGGCGCGCAGCATCAGGAAGGGTGACTATTACTTTGGATAAATATGTTATTCAGGGCGGAACGATCCTCCGCGGAGAGGTCGAGATCAGCGGTGCGAAGAACGCGGCCGTTGCGATCATTCCCGCAGCTTTGATGGTAGACGGCGTCTGCCGTATTGAAAACATCCCCCAGATCAGCGACACCGACATGCTGCTGACGATTCTCAGCCACCTCGGCGCGAAGGTCAGCTTTATCAATAAATCCACGATCGAGATCGACTGCACGAAGGTCCGCTTCCAGGACGCCCCCTTCGATCTCACCCGCAAGATCCGCGCCTCCTACTACCTCATCGGTGCGATGCTCGGCCGCTTCGGCTCGGCCAAGACCACGATGCCCGGCGGCTGCAACTTCGGCGTGCGCCCGATCGAGCAGCATATCAAGGGCATGACGGCTCTCGGCGCCGACGTGGATATCAAAAACGGCTTTGTCTATGCCGACGCGCGCGACGGCCGTCTCCACGGTGCCCGCATCTACCTTGACAAGGTCTCCGTCGGCGCGACGATGAACATCATCCTCGCCGCGACGCTGGCCCAGGGCCGCACAATCATCGAAAACGCCGCCCGCGAGCCGCATATCGTCGACCTCGCCAACTTCCTCAACTCCATGGGCGCCGACATCCGCGGCGCCGGCACCGACACCGTGAAGGTCATCGGCGTTGAGAAGCTGCACGGCGGCTCCTATACCATCATTCCAGACCAGATCGAGGCCGGCACCTACATGGTCGCCGCGGCCGCGACCGGCGGCGAGGTGCTGGTGAAGAACGTGATCCCCAAGCATCTCGACTGCATCAGCGCGAAGCTCCGCGAAACCGGCACGATCGTGCAGGAGTACGAGGATTCCGTGCTCGTCAAGGGCGCGAGCAATCTGCGCCGCGCGAACATCAAGACCCTGCCCTACCCCGGCTTCCCGACCGACATGCAGCCGCAGATGGGCGCGCTGCTGTCGATGGCCAGCGGCACCTCCATCATCACCGAGGGCATTTACGACAACCGGTTCAAGTACGTCAACGAGCTGCGCAAAATGGGCGCCGAGTGCCAGGTGGACGGCCGCATGGCCGTGTTCGAGGGCTCCGCGAAGCTGACGGGCGCCGTCGTGCAGGCCTGCGATCTGCGCGCGGGCGCCGCGATGGTCATCGCCGGCATGTGCGCCAAGGGCGTGACCGAGGTCGAGGACGTGCACTATATCGAGCGCGGCTATGAGAACTTCGTCGGCAAGCTCAACGCGCTGGGCGCGAACATCCGGGTCGTCAGCGAGCCGGAGGAGGCCGAGGGGGCCGACCGCATCGTCTACGTGAGCTGATGCGGCTCAGCGTTCTTGCCAGCGGCTCCGGCGGCAACTGTCTGCTGCTGTCGGGCCGACAAACGAATCTATTGATCGACGCCGGGATCTCCACGCGCAGAATCCAGAGCTTTCTGTTCTCCCGTGGACTTGCGTGGCGCGATATCGGCGGAGTGCTCATCACACATGAGCACTCCGATCATATATACGGTCTGCAGACGATGGCGCGCTGCACCGATGTGGCAGTCTACGCGCCGCACACGGTGGCGAACCGGCTGCTCGGGCTGCTGCCTTCGCTGCAGGAGCGGCTGCGGATCATCCCGGTAGGCGAGCCTTTTTCGCTCGGAGAATTCCGCGTGACGGCCTTCCATACGCCGCACGATACCGACGAGAGCGTGGGCTACCGCGTCGAGGGCTCGGGCGTTTTCGCACTGGCGACCGACATGGGCTGCGTGACGGAGGAGATCCGCCGCGGGCTTACCGGCGCGGACGCCGTGCTGATCGAGGCCAATCACGACGTGCAGATGCTCCGCGACGGGCCTTATCCGATCCCGCTCAAGCGGCGGATCCTCTCGCCGCACGGACATCTGAGCAACGCCGACTGCGCGCTTTTAGCGCGCCAGCTCGCCGCCGGCGGCACGAAAAAGCTGATCCTCGGCCATCTGAGCCGGGAGAACAACCGGCCGGAGCTCGCGCTGGCCGCCGTCGGCGCCGCGCTCGAGGGGCTCGGAGCGGAGCTTTTCTGCGCGCCGCCGCTCGGGCCGCTGGAGCTGGAGATCTGCGGGGAGGAGCCATGCTGAACGTCAAGCTCGTCTGCGTCGGAAGGATGCGGGAGAAATTCTATATCGACGCCTTTGAGGAATACCGCAAGCGCCTCGGCGCCTATTGCCGGCTGGAGCTTGCGGAGATCGCCGAAGCGCGGCTGCCGGACGCTCCCTCCCCCCGGGAGATCGCCGCGGCGCTCGAGCGCGAGGGCGCGGAGGTGCTGCGGGCGATCCCGCCGGACGCCTTCGTCGCCGCGCTGTGCGTGGAGGGGAGCCAGATGCCGAGCGAGGGCATGGCCCGGCTGATCGCCGAGCGCGAGGGCTCGGGCAAACCGAAGCTCTGCTTCATCATCGGCGGCTCCTTCGGTCTCTCTCCCGCAGTCAAGACCCGGGCCGACCGTCGGCTCAGCCTGTCGCAGATGACCTTCCCGCACCATCTGGCGCGCGTCATGCTGGCCGAACAGATCTACCGTGGCTTCAAAATCAACGAAGGCTCGCGGTATCATAAGTAGCCGTTATTATTAAAGGAGGATTATCATGGCTGGAGATTTGAACGTCGAATGGGGCCGGAGCGAATATCGCTCGCTGCTCGAACGCTGGCCGAAGGATGCGCAAGGGTGCCCGGAGCGCCCGGTCCTGCTGAGAAGCGAAAAAAACCTTGACATGGGCGACGAATTGTTGGTTAATATGCTTGAGGCCTATCAGATCCCCTGTCTGCGCCTCTACCCCGGCGACGGGTCCTTCGGGCGCGTCGTGCTGGGCGTGAGCGGCTGGGGCGTGGACGTATACGTTCCCGAGAGCCTCTATGAAGACGCGAAAGCGCTTTGTGAAGGAGAAGGAGTCGAAGACCATGAGCAACTATAAGGAAGAATACCAGCACTGGCTGGACAGCCCCGCCCTCAACGAGGAGGAGTGGGCCGAGCTCAATGCGATCGCCGGAGACGAAAAGGAGATCGAAAACCGCTTTTACGCCCCGCTGTCCTTCGGTACCGCCGGTCTGCGCGGCACGATGAAGGTCGGCCTGCACCACATGAACGTGCACGTCATCCGTCACGCCACCCAGGCTTTTGCCAACGTCATTATCGCCGAGGGCCCCGAGGCGATGGAGAAGGGCATCGCGATTGCGCATGACTGCCGGCTCAACGGCGTGAAGTTCGCGCGCGAGGCCGCCTGCGTCATGGCCGCCAACGGCATCCGGGTCCGTCTTTTCGACGAGCTGCGCCCCACGCCGGAGCTCAGCTTCGCCGTGCTGCACTACGGCTGCGCAGCCGGTCTGAACGTCACCGCCAGCCATAACCCGAAGGAGTACAACGGCTATAAGGTCTACTGGTCCGACGGCGCGCAGCTCCCGCCGCAGAAGGCGGACGCCATCGCCCTTCAGATGGAGCAGATCGACATCTTCACCGGCTTCAAAACCTGCGCGTTCGAAGAGGCCGTTGCCGACGGGCGCATCGAGCTCCTCGGCGAGGAGACCGACGAGGCTTTCCTTCAGGAGGTCATGGCGATGGCCATCGACCGGGAAGCCGTCGCCGCCGTCGCCGACGAGTTCAAAATCGTCTACACGCCCTTCCACGGCTGCGGCTACAAGCTGGTGCCGGAGGCGCTGCGCCGTCTGGGCATCAAGCACCTCTACCCCGTGCCCGAGCAGATGGTCATCGACGGCAGCTTCCCCACCGTCGTCAGCCCCAACCCGGAGAATCCCGAGGGCTTCTACCTCGCGGTCGATCTCGCCCGCAAGGTCGGCAGCGATCTGATCATCGGCACCGACCCGGACTCCGACCGGATCGGCACGATGGTCCGCAAGGGCGACGACTACGTCAGCATTACCGGCAACCAACTGGGCGTGCTTCTGCTCGACTATATCATCCAGGCCCGCAAGGCGACCGGCACGATGCCGGCAAACCCCGGCACGGTGAACAGCATCGTCACTACCGGCATGGCCCGCGTTGTCGCGGAGGCCAACGGCGTCCACCATGAGGAAACCTTCACCGGTTTCAAGTTCATGGCCGAGCGCGTGGCCGAGTGGGAGGCCGCCGGCAGCTACAAGTATATCTTCGCCTATGAGGAGAGCTACGGCTACATGATGGGCGATTTCGTCCGCGACAAGGACGCCGTCACCGCCTCCCTGCTCGTGGCCGAGATGGCCGCGCATTACCACCGCAAGGGCATGACGCTGCTCGACGCGATGGACGCGCTATACGAGAAGTACGGCGCTTTCGAGGAGAAGACCCTCAACCTCGTGATGCCCGGTCTCGACGGCCTGCAGAAGATGGAGGCCCTGATGGCCGGGATGCGCAGCGATCCGCCGAAGGAGATCGGCGGCGTCGAGGTCGTGCGCGAGCGCGATTATCTCGAAGGCGTCCTCACCGTTCCGGGTCTCGGCAAGGTGGGCCGCACGCCGTTCCAGGGCTCGAATGTCCTGTATTTCGAGCTCGGCGACGGCAGCAGCTTCATCATCCGTCCCTCCGGCACCGAGCCGAAGATCAAGATCTATCTGCTCGTGCGCGGCGCCAGCCGGGAGGCCTGCCATGAGGCGATGGGCCGCTATCTTGCCTACGCCGAGGCGCTCGGCAAATGACTCTGCTGAAGCTGTTTATCGCCTTCGCCAGGGTCGGCGTCATGACCTTCGGCGGGGGCTACGCGATGATCCCGATCCTGGAGCGGGAGATCGTCGACCGGCACGGCTGGGCCAGCAGCGAGGAGCTGATGGACTACTACGCGGTCGGCCAGTGTACGCCCGGCGTGATCGCCGTGAACACCGCCACCTTTATCGGGCGGAAGACCGCCGGGATCCCCGGCGGGATCGTCGCCACGATCGGCGTCGTGTTTCCTTCGGTCGTCATTATCAGCATTATTGCCGGCGTCCTCAGCAATTTTGCCGACATCCCGGCCGTGAAGAGCGCCTTTGCCGGCATCCGCGTCTGCGTGTGCGTGCTGATCTTCAACGCCGTGGTGAAGCTCTGGAAATCCGCCGTGCCGGATAAGGCCGCGCTGGCGCTGGCGCTGCTGGTGCTGGGTCTGTCCCTGTTCCTGCAGCTCTCGCCCGTATACTTTGTGATTGTCTGCGCCGTCGCCGGCATTCTCTTTACGAAATGGGGGCTGCGCGGAAAATGATCCTGCTTCGTCTGTTCTGGGAGTTTTTCAAGGTCGGTCTCTTCGCCGTCGGCGGCGGAATGGCCACGCTCCCCTTCCTCTACGACATTTCCGCGACGACGGGCTGGTTCACGGCGGATCAGCTGGCGGATATGATCGCCGTGTCCGAGTCCACGCCCGGGCCGATCGGCGTCAACATGGCCACCTACGTCGGCTTTACGACGGCCGGGATCCCCGGCGGGATCATCGCCACGCTCGGGCTCATCACGCCGAGCATCATCATCATTCTGATCATCTCCAGCATCCTGGCCGAGTTTCGGCAGAACAAAACCGTCGACGCCGCTTTCTACGGTCTGCGCCCCTGCTCCGTCGGGCTGATCGCCGCGGCGGGGCTGCTGGTCGTCAAGATCTCGCTGTTCCGCTTCGACGTTTTTCAGCAGACCGGGCAGCTGCTCAGCCTCTTCAACTGGAAGGCGCTGGCGCTCGCCGCCGTGCTGCTGGTCCTGACGCGCGGCGTCAAGGCCGTCAAGAAGTGGCATCCGGTGGTGTTCATCCTGTTTTCCGCCGTCGTCGGCGTCCTGTTTTCCTTTTGAGAACAGCCGTTAAAAAACCTCGCGGCTCCGATTTTTTCAGAGCCGTGAGGTTTTTTTGTTGATATTACCGTTTACGCAGCGATCACGATCCTGCGCCGGCCGAACTCGCTGCAGCCGACGGCGGAGATCATCGCCGCTTTTTCCCTTTTTATCCGTTCAGAAAAGCCAGCAGGCGTTCGGCGTGTCCGGCGCTGTGGATCAGCCGCCCCGCCGAGCGTGCGCGCAGGAAACGCACGGCCTCCGAGCGCGCCGCCGCCATGCGGTACAGCGGCTTTTCGGCGAGCTTTTCCTCCGAAAGGAAAATCAGCTCCCGGTGCACGCCGACGGCCTCCATCGCCTCCTCGAGCATCCAGGAAAAGCGCTCGCGCGGCTCGTCAAAGCGGTAGAGATAGGTCGCGGCGTCCTCGCCGGTAAAAAGCTCCAGCGCGCAGACGCCCGCGCCGTACGCGGCGTTCCAGTACTGCTCCGGCTGCGCGGTGCGAAACAGGCCCTTTTCGGTGAAGGGCCCGTTCACCGGCGTCGTCGCCAGCGCCGCGGAGCGCTGCTTTTTCACCCGGTCCGCCGCCTGCGCCGCCCGTTCGGCAAAGGGCTCCGTATCGTAGCCCATGCGCCCGACCGTACAGCTCGCCCCGGAACGGAGCAAAAAATGCAGCAGATAGCCGTCCCGGCGGATCTCGCGGGTAAAGCAGAGCGGGATGCGCAGCGCGCGCCTCGTCTGCGGGAGGACGCACACCGCGTCGGGCAGCAGGGCGATCCGGCCCCGGCCGCTCTCGCCCGGGATCGCGTACTCTCCCTCGCAGCGCATCAGCGGCGGCTCCTCCGCGAAGAGCGCCTCAAGGCTGCGTTTGCCGAAGCTCTCCGTCAGCTCGTCCCAGAAGCCGTCGTAGGAGAAACCGAGCATCGAGATCTCGACCGTCCGGCCGTCGAGCAGGTCGACGAAGACCCGGTGGTTGATCGGGCGGAGCGAGGCCACGTCCGCGTAATCCACGAAGCGCGGGCCGAGCCGCAGACCTTCGCGCTCGACGGCGAGCTCCGCGTCCTTCCCGTCGGCGCGTCCCGTGTATTTCATCAGAGCTTCCCGCCGCAGTTGCCGCAGAATTTCATCCCCGGCTCGTTTTCAAAGCCGCAGGCAGGGCACTTGCCGCTCTTCTGCATCGGCGATCCGCACTCGCCGCAGAACTTGAGCCCGAGCGCGACCTGCGCGCCGCAGTTGGGGCAGCGCTGCGTGCCCAGCGGAGCGCCGCAGTAGTTGCAGAATTTCCCGGTCCCGGCGGGCTTGCCGCACTTGGGGCAGACGGTCGTGCGGGTCTCGATCTTGCCCTGCCAGACCGTCGCGGTCTCGGCGGCCTCGTCGATGTTGCGGCGCATGGCCTGATTGCGCGCCTGCGCCACGTAGCTGGCCTCGCGCGGAGCGCATTCGGTGCACAGGCCCTCGTCCTCGTTCCAGCAGTCGCAGCAGACCCAGCGGTTGCAGGACGGGCATTTGCGGAACTGGTGACGGACCTCCGCCTGCGCATCGTCGAAGGCTTTTTCGTATTCCTTGCGCCATTCGGGAGACTGTCCGCCGAAGCGCTCGCCCAGGAAATCGCTGCCGCGCTCGAGCGCCCAGCCGAGGTCGCCGGCCTTGCCGCCGAGAAAGCCGCCGATCGTGGAGGCCAGCCGGCCTACCCGTTCGGTCTTCTTGCGCTGACCGTAGGTCGTGGATTCAACAAAGGTGCTCTTGAAGCCGTTCCCGCAGCAGTCGCAGAAAAACTCGAACTGAAAGCCTGCGTCCGTCGACAGGTCGCTGTGATTGCGTGTAAAAGCATGCAGCATGTTGTTTTCCTCCTTGCTCACGTCGGGCCGAGCGGCCCGCTTTTTCTTCACTCGCAGACGCTTATCGCCGCGTTTTAACCCTTTTTATATTAGCAGAGCTCCGGGCCGCTTGCAATTCTTTTTTCGGCGTCTTTCCGCAAAAACAGGCCGCCCGTTCCGGCGCGGCGAAGCGTTCCGCATCCGAACCCCTCACAGCCGAAACGGAGCTCCCAGAAAGGAGCTCCGTTTCGGAAAGGAAGAAGGACGCAGCGGAGGCGCAGTTTTCGCGGCTCTTTCGCAAACCGCGGAAACGGAGCGCAGCTGCGTTCTTCTGACGCTGGTGCCGGTAGTCGGGGTCGAACCGACACGGTGTCGCCACCACCAGATTTTGAGTCTGGCACGTCTGCCAATTCCATCATACCGGCGCACACGCGGACAGTATACCTTATTTCAGAGGACAATTCAAGACCCTTTCGCGTTTTCGCCCGGCGCGTCCGTTTTCCGTGTTGCGAGTTTGTCGGCGCCGTGCTATACTTTTTTCAGAGGAAACAAACAGGCGTCGGCTGTAGGATGAGGCCGGCGAAGAAAGGAGCGAAAAGCTGATGAGCGCTCAAGCACTCTCCCCCGAGGATTACAGGGAGCCCTCCTGCCTGCTCTGCGGCGAGCCCTTCGGCGCCGAGCCGCGGCAGCGCTCGATCCCCCAGCAGCGGATCGTCGAAAAGCTCGACGAAATCATGAGCCGGCGCGATTATCCGGCCGCCGAGCGTCACCTGCTCTACTGGCTGGAGGAGGCGAAGCTTGGAAAAGACGAGCGCGGCGAGCTGATGGTCCGCAACGAGCTGATCGGACACTACCGCAAAGCCGGCGAACGCGAAAAGGCGCTGGCCGCTGTGGACGCGGCGCTCGAGCTGCTCGCAAAGCTCGATTTCGAGGGCTCCGTCACCGCCGGGACCACCTTCGTCAACGCTGCGACGGCCTGCAGCGCCTTTGGCGACAACGAGCGCGCGCTCTCCCTGTTCGAGAAAGCCCGCGCCGTCTACGAGTCGATGCCGCAGCTCCGGAAAAACCTGCTCGGCGGACTCTACAACAACATGGCCATCGCCTGCAAGGCGCTCGGCCGCTACGGGGAGGCCTACGAGCTCTTCGACCGGGCGATGGAGACGATGGCGCAGGTGGAGGGCGGCTCGCTCGAGCAGGCGATCACCTGTCTCAACATCGCCGACGCCGTCGCGGCCGAGCAGGGCTTCGAGGCGGGCGAAAAGCGCATTTACGAGCTCGTCGACCGGGCTTACGCTCTGCTGACCGACGGCGGCGCGCCGCACGACGGCTACTACGCCTTCGTGTGCGAGAAATGCGCGCCGAGCTTCTCCTATTACGGCTATTTTGCGGCGGCCGAGGAGCTGATGCAGGAGGCGAAGCGGATCTATGAACGGGCTTGAGCTGTCCCGCGCCTTCTTCGAGCAGTGCGGACGGCCGATGCTGGAGCAGCGCTTTCCTTCGCTGCTCCCCTTTCTGGCCGTCGGGCTCTGCGGCAGCGGCTCGGAGTGCTTCGGCTACGACGACGAGCTCTCCCGCGACCACGACTTCGAGCCCGGCTTCTGCATTTTTCTGCCGGAGGAGGCCGTCGTCGACCGGCGGAGCGAGTTTCTGCTGGAGCGGGCCTATGCGTCGCTGCCAGGCGAGTTTCGCGGCTTTCCGAGGGCGAAGCTGCTGCCCGTCGGCGGAGCGCGGCACGGGGTCTTCCGCACCGAGGATTTTTTTCTGAGCCGGGTCGGCTCCGGCAACGGTCTGCTGAGCGCGCAGCAATGGCTGACGCTGCCCGCGCAGGCGCTGGCCGAGGCCACGAACGGCGAGCTCTTTCTGGACAACTGGGGCGAGGTGAGCCGGATCCGCCGGGCGCTGGCGCAGTACCCCGAGCCCGTCCGGCTGAAAAAACTGGCGGGACAGCTGCTGCTGATGGCCCAGTCCGGGCCGTATAACCACGCCCGCTGTCTGGCGCGCGGCGAGACCGCAGCCGCGCGGCTGGCCGCCTGTGAGTTCGCCAGGAGCGCGATGGCGGCGATTTTCCTGCTGAACCGGCGCTACATGCCGTATTACAAATGGAGCTTCCGCGCCCTGCGCGAACTGCCGAAGCTCGCGGAGTTGGCGTCGGAGCTCGAGGCGCTCCTCTCTTCCGGCACCGACACCGAAGAGCGGATCGCGGTCGTTTGCGCCGCGGTCCTCGCGGAAGTGCGCGCGCAGGGGCTGAGCGCTGCACCGGGCGACGATCCCGAGCGCCACGCCTACGCGGTGAACGACCGGATCGCCGACGCTTCGCTGCGAAATCTGCATATTCTCGCCGGCGTATAGCGAATTTCCCCCGCGGCTTCTTGCGCGGACCGCTCTTGTGTGATAAACTGACTGTTGGTGCTCTTTCCCAAGCGGGGCGTTCAGCGTCCCATCATCTTGTAAAGAGGAAGCTGTCATGAACAATAAGGCTGCGTCCAAAACGCCGGGCTTCAAAAAAGCCCTCGGCGTCGAAACCTTCGTCTTCCCTCTGGTTTTTGCGGGCGTTTTCGCTCTTTTCGCCGTTAAAATGGGTCTCGGCAACGCGATCAACACGATGATGAATACCGCCTACCGCCTGCTGATCGACACGGTGCTCTATCTCACCGCGATCTGCGTGCTGATGGGCGCGATCTCCGCGCTGCTGAGCGAATTCGGCTTCGTCTCGCTGATCAACCGCCTGCTGCGGCCGCTGATGAAGCCCATCTACGGTCTGCCCGGCGCGGCCGCGCTCGGCGTCGTGACCACCTTTCTGTCGGATAACCCGGCGATCCTCGCCCTGGCGGACGACCACCAGTTCCGCCGCTGCTTCAAGGCCTATCAGTTTCCGGCGCTGACGAACCTCGGCACCGCCTTCGGCATGGGGCTGATCGTCTGCTCCTTCATGTACGGTCTTTCCGGCCGGATGCCGAACGAGAAGGTCGGTCTGGCCGTGATCCTCGGCCTGGTCGGCGCGATCATCGGCAGCATCGTCAGCACCCGGCTGATGCTGATCTTTACGAAGAAGCGCTTCGGCCCGGACGCGCCGATGGAGGCCGACGAGAACGCGGAGCGGAATATCCCGGCGGGGATGCGCCCGGTTCGCGAAGGCAACGTCGGCAGCCGCGTGATGGCCGCGATCCTCGAGGGCGGCCACGGCGGCGTGAAGATGGGCGTCAGCATCGTCCCCGGCGTTCTGGTCATCTGCACGCTCGTGATGATGCTCACCAACGGCTGCCCCGAGGGCGGCTACACCGGCGCCGCCTACGAGGGCATCAAGCTGCTGCCCTGGCTGGCGAGCAAAATTGATTTCCTTCTCAGTCCGCTGTTCGGCTTCTCCACGCCCGACGCGATCGGCGTGCCCGTCACCGCGCTCGGCGCCGCCGGCGCCGCGCTGGGCGTGACCTCGACGCTGGTGGACGAAGCGCTGATCCACGCCAACGACATTGCGGTCTTCACTGCGATGTGCATGTGCTGGAGCGGCTATCTCAGCACCCACACCTCGATGATGGACAGCCTCAACTGCAAGGAGCTGATCGGCAAGGCGATCCTCTGCCACACGGTCGGCGGCCTGCTTGCCGGCGTTTCGGCCCACTGGCTGTTCGTGCTGCTGTCGGCGCTTCTTTGAGCGCGAAAAATCCGAGCGGAGGCGACGCTATGGAAACTGCCCCGAATTCTGCTTTTTTCATCCGGTACGAGCGGCATCGGAAGGAGCTCGTGCGCCTGTTCGAGGGTCTGTACCCGAACTGTGAAGGTGCCTGCGACCGCTTTGTGGATATGCTGTACCGCGCCTGGCAGGCTCGCCCGGAGGCGCTGCGGCGGATCGACGCGCAGCGGCTGGATGATCCCGGCTGGTACAAGGGCCACCGGCTCGTCGGCATGCTGATGTACGTCGGCGCTTTTGCCGGCAGCCTCGCCGGCGTGCGCGACAGGCTCGATTATCTGGAGGACTGCGGCGTCAATTATCTGCACCTGATGCCTCTGCTGGAGAGCCCCGAGGGGCGCAGCGACGGCGGCTACGCGGTGTCGGATTTCCGCCGCGTGCAGCCGGAGCTCGGCACGATGGAGGACCTGGCGGCGCTGGCGGAGGACTGCCACGCGCGCGGGATCTCGCTGTGTCTCGACTTTGTGATGAACCACACGAGCGAGGATCACGAGTGGGCCCGCCGCGCCCGCGCCGGCGAAAAGGAATATCAGGACCGCTACTACTTTTTTGACAGCTGGGAGATCCCCCTGCAGTACGAAGAAAAGGTGCCGCAGGTCTTCCCGACGACGGCGCCGGGGAATTTCAGCTGGTGCACGGACGCCCGCAAGGTCGTGATGACCACCTTCTATCCCTATCAGTGGGATCTCAATTACGCCAATCCCGCCGTGTTCACGGACATGACGGACAACATGCTGTATCTGTGCAACCGGGGCGTGGACGTGATCCGGCTCGACGCGGTGCCGTATATCTGGAAGCAGCTCGGCACGAACTGCCGCAATCTGCCGCAGGTACATACGCTCGTGCGCCTGATGCGCATCGCCTGTGAGATCGTCTGCCCGGGGACGCTGCTGCTGGGCGAGGTCGTGATGGAGCCGTCGAAGGTCGTTCCCTATTTCGGCCCGGTGGAGACGCCGGAATGCCATCTGCTCTACAACGTGACCACGATGGCCAGCACCTGGCACACCGTCGCCACGAAGGACGTGCGGCTGCTGGAGCATCAGCTCGGTCAGGTCTTCGCGCTGCCGAAGGAATACACCTTCCTCAACTATCTGCGCTGCCACGACGACATCGGCTGGGGCCTCGATTACGGTTATCTCTGCCGTTTTGGCATGGGCGAGGTCTCGCACAAGAAGTTTCTGAACGACTATCTGACCGGGAACTGGCCCGGCAGT
>JAILOS010000081.1 GCA_024690695.1 Oscillospiraceae bacterium | reverse complement strand
CGGCGATCGCGGTGCGCGGATTGCTGGCCATGGCGCGGCCGACCTCGTCATTGACCGAGACGGAGATCTCGCCGTTTTCGACCAGCGCGGGGCCGAAGCTGAGCACGTCCCGCGCGCCGCTCTCCAACAGCTCCTGCGCCGAGATCTCGGCTTCCCGGATGATCCCGAAGCTGCCGTCGGCGTAGATCACCAGATCCTCCGCGCCTTTCTTCACCGTGCTCCGGTAGAGGACGCCGCCCCGGATAACGAAGCCGGATTGCTGCGCGCCGTAGAAATCGCCGTTGACGGCGAGGATGGCGTCCACGGCCTCGGCCATGCCGGAGGTCGTGTCCGTGACGTTTCGTCCGTAGGTGTTGTCGGCGAAAGCGGTCTTGAGATGCTCCGCGGATGCGAGCTGCACGTCCGCGACGTATACGGTGGTATCGCCGACGCGTTCCTCGGTGATCTCGATGGAGATGTTCCCGTCGTAATAGCTGTTCTCCGTGATGACAGCCTCCGCTTTCTCTTCCGACGAGGCGGCAAGCGGCAAAGCGACCGGTGTACCCGTCTTGCCGCCGACCTGCGTGCTCACGGTCTGCGGCTCAGTCACCGCCTCCATCCTGCGCTCAATAACAAAAGTGTCGAGCAGCACATAAACAGAGAAGAGCAGCAGCGCGCAAAGAAAAACGCTCAGAAACACATGATGCTTCTTTCTCATGCAGACATCCTCCTTTTTTCGCTTCTGAGGACATCATAAGCGCAGAAAGTTAATCCAACCTTAAAAGAAATGAAATCCCTTTGAGCAAACAGGCTCAAAGGGATAAAAAACTTCTTGACAAAACGCGCGCCCGACGGACGAAAAGAGGCTTCTTTGTTGTTTTTTTCGGCGCCGCGTGTTACAATCTCCTCGACCGATCCATCGTTTGCCGCCGTTCCGCGGATCACAGAGGAAGGAGCTTGCCATGATAACCGATTCATTTGACGACAAATCCCCCGCCAAGATCAACGTGAAGAAAAACGAGAACGCCGTTCCGGTGGACGCAGTTATCTTTACTTTCTCTCAGAAGATCGAGAAGCATGTGGTTTCCTGCTATGACTGTGAGAAGGTGGGAGAATACTGGATGGCCTGCGGGCGAACTTCCGTATATGTGCTCAAATACCACGGGAAGCGCTTCGGCTTCTTCAGGACCTGGGTAGGCGCTCCTGCCTGTGTGGCGCCGATCGAAGAATTATCAACCGTCCTGAACACAGATAAGATCATCCATTTCGGCGGAGCGGGATGTCTGAACAAGGAGATCGCCAGAGGCAAGGTCATGATCCCGACGGAAGCCTACCGGGACGAAGGGACTTCCTATCACTATGCGCCGGCGGCCGACTATATCCGGATCAAAAACTGCGGCATTGTAAAAGACTTCATGGATGAAAACAAAATACCCTGCGTGATGGGCAGGACCTGGACGACGGACGCCTTCTACCGAGAGACCGTCAATAATTTCGAAAAGCACAAGGCCGACGGCTGCATATCCGTGGAGATGGAGGGCTCTGCCGTGCAAGCCGTCTGTGATTTCCGCGGACTGGAAGTGTATATGTTCTTCACGGGCGGCGACCTGCTGGACGCGCCGGAATGGACCGACAGAAAAGAAGCGGGGCAGATCGAACACACGCAGCATGATCCCGGGCATTTTGACATCGCGCTTGCGCTCGCCGAATATGTGGTGAATCGGCAGTAAGGTTTTCCGGGCCGCCGGAAGCTTCAGCGCGGGCCGTTTGCGCGCTCTTTCACAATCAGGAATGCTCTCTTGTCTGCCGCGGGCAAAAGAGCATTCTTTGCTTTCGACGATCTGCCGTGACAGAATCGGGATGATAAGCCGGAGGAAACCGGAACCGCCGCGCTCGCTGCGGAAGCGGACGGTTTCCGATAAAAGGCGGCGATTGACCGCAGGCGCGGACAGACGGAACGGGAGGTGCCGCATGACACTTTACAACAGGCTCGCGGAGGAGAAGGACGACGCGTATCGGACGTTTCAGGAAAAGCTGGTGCCGAACATCCCGCCGGAGACGATCGTCGGCGTCCGGACGCCGGTGCTCAGAAAAATCGCGAAGGAGCTTTTCGAGAGCGCGGACCGCGACGCTTTTCTGGCAGAGCTTCCGCACCGGTATTACGAGGAAAACCTGATCCATTTTTTCATGCTGGCGATGATAAGGGATTTCGACGCCTGCGTCAAGGCCGTGGAGGCCTTCCTGCCGTACGTCGACTGCTGGCCGGTCTCGGACCAGGCGACGCCGAAAGCGTTCCGGAAAAACCGCGAAAAGCTGCTGCCGTATCTCGAAAAATGGATCGCGTCGGAGCACGTGTACACCGCGCGCTTCGGCCTGCGCATGCTGATGAACGAATATCTGGACGCGGATTTCAAGGAAGAGGTTCTCGAGCTCGCCGCCTCCAAAACGGGGGAGGACTATTATCTCAAAATGATGGTCGCCTGGTTTTTTGCGACGGCGCTCGCCAAGCGCTACGAGGAGACGATCCCGTACTTTGAAAACCGCAGGCTGGACGAACGGACGCACAGGAAGGCGATCCAGAAGGCCGTTGAGAGCTATCGCGTCACGGACGAGCGGAAAGAATACCTGAAAAGCCTTCGATAAGCCCCGGCCCGCTCCGCCCGCCCGCGCGGCGCGCCCTCTGCAAAGGAAACAGCCCCCGCCGTAAAAGGGCGTACAAATTAGGGAGACGACAGGTTTTGAGCGGGCCTTTTCCGCCCAAGCTTCATGAAAAATTGCGGAAATACAGACAAGTATTCCCGCAATTTTTCATTTTGCCTGAACGAAAAATCCCTCGTTCAAAACTGCTGCGCACCTGAAATAGTGAGATCTTTCTGTCAGGCGAGGCGAAAAACGCAGAAATACCGGAGATGTATTTCGAGCATTTTCAACGAAGTCTGGCAGGAAAAGATCCTTTTTCAGGCTGCCGTATCCCTATCTTGCACGCCCTGAACGGGGGCTGTTTCCTATGGCGGCTTCCTTGGCCTCGGTCAGGACCTCGTCCCAGCCGGTGGTCTCAGCCGCGGAGATCAGGATGTACTTCACTTCAGCGGTGATGAAGCCCTTGGCGGCCTCGAGCTGCTTGTCGGCGGTCGGCGCCGTGACGAAGGTGGCGTCGTAGCCGTTCTCTTTGGTGAAGGTGTCGGTCAGGTTCTTGACGTTGGCTTCACGGTAGCCGGACTCGGCCGGATCCAGGTTGATGATGCCGACCTTGATCAGCCCGGAGTCCGTCGTCGCGGCCTGTTTTCCGCAGGCGGCGAGGGCGAAGACCATTGCGAGCGCCAGAAGCAGGGCAAGGATTTTACGTGTCATTGCATTTTCCCTCTTTCACTTTTTTCATTTCAGAAAATGCTCCCTACCGAGCAGGCCCTCTGCGAGCGCTTCGGGGTAAGCAGGCAGACCGTGCGCCAGGCGCTCTCTCTTCTGGAGGCCGAGCGTCTGATCGAGCGGCGCCAGGGCAGCGGCTCGCACATCCGTGAGCAGAAGGAGCCCTCGCCGCGGCGGAGGCTTTCCATCGCGGTCGTGACGACGTATATCAGCGACTATATCTTTCCGAGCATCCTGCGGGAGATCGAGGCCGTTTGTTCGGAAAACGACAGCGCGCCGCTGCTGTTTGCCACACAGAACCAGTTTGCCAACGAGCGCAAGGTCCTGACGACGCTGCTGGGCATGGAGCAGCTGGACGGCGTTCTGATCGAGGGGACGAAAACGGGCCTGCCCAACCCGAACGTCAAGCTCTGCCGAAAGCTGCTGGACAGAGGTGTCCCCGTGGTTTTCATCCACGGCAAGTACGAGCAGCTGCCGGATACGCTCTCGGTCCTGGACGACAACGAGGCGGGCGGGCGGATGCTGGTGGAGTACCTCTGCCGGAAAGGACACCGCAGGATCTCCGGCATTTTCAAATTCGACGACCTGCAGGGGAGGCAGCGTTTCGCTGGCTATCTCGACGCCCTGCAGGAGCTGAACCTTCCTCTGGAGGACAGCGACATTCTCTGGTACAGCACCGATCAGAAGGATCGCTTTTTGCGCGAGGGCGTCGACGAGGCGCGCGTGGGCGCGTTTTTCTCCTCCTGCAGCGCGGTCGTCTGCTACAACGACGAGATTGCCTCCCGCGTGGTCTCCTATCTGAACAGGACCGGCCGTTCCGTTCCGGGCGATATCGCCGTCGTCAGCTTTGACAACAGCCAGTACAGTGAGCTGTCGATCCCCCGCATCACCTCCCTGTCCCACGAGCCGTACAACGTCGGCCGCACGGCCGCCGAGCTGCTGTTCCGCCGGCTCCGGGGCGAGAGCTGCTCTTCGGTGCGCGTCCCCTGGACGCTGGTCGAAAAAGAAAGCAGCTGAGCGCCTCCAAGGAAAGCCCTGCCGCCGCCGGCAGGGCTTTCCTTTTTTGTTCTTTTCGGGTGCGTTTGGGGCGTAACGGCGGTTGAAATCCGTCTCCGGGCGTGCTATACTTTTCCCGTGTGAAAACGCGATGAGCGCAGAACGAAAGAGCAACTTGTCCGGGAGGAAGCACGATGGAACAGAAAATGAGACTTGTCACCCGCAGCGATTTCGACGGTCTGGCCTGCGCGATGATGCTGCGCGAGCTGGGGCTGATCGAGGACATCAAATTCGTTCATCCCAAAGACGTACAGGACGGGAAGATCGAGCTGAGCAAAAACGACATCACCACGAACCTGCCCTACGACCCCCGCGTGGGGCTGGCCTTTGACCACCACGAGTCCGAGATCGACCGGCTGAAGGCCGTCGAGACCGGCGGCAAACTGATCATCGACCCCGAGGCCCGCAGCGCCGCCCGCGTGGTCTACAACTACTACGGCGGAAAAGAGGCCCTGCCGAAGATCTCCGAGGAGCTGATGGCCGCCGTCGACAAGGGCGACAGCGCCGACTTCAGCCTGGAGGAGATCCTTCATCCCTCCGGCTGGGTGCTGCTGCACTACCTGATGGACCCGCGCACGGGTCTGGGCCGCTTCCGGCAGTTCCGCATCTCCAACTACGCGCTGATGATGGAGCTGATCGGCTACTGCATGGACCACAGCATCGACGAGATCCTGGCGCTGCCGGACGTGAAGGAGCGCGTGGACCTGTACTTCGAGCAGGCCGAGCTTTTCAAGGCGCAGCTGCTGCGCATCGCGCAGCTCCACGACAAGGTCGTGGTGCTCGATCTGCGCGGCGAGGAGACCATCCACGCGGGCAACCGCTTCATGATCTACGCGCTGTTCCCGCAGGCGCAGATCTCCGTCCACGTCGCCTGGGGCTTCCAGAAGCAGAACACCGCCGTGATGATCGGCAAGTCCATCCTCAACAAGAGCTCCCGGGTGGACATCGGCGAGCTCTGCCTCCGCTACGGCGGCGGCGGACACCGCAACGCCGGCACCTGCCAGCTCGACAACGACCGGGTGGACCGCGAGCTGCCCGAAATCATCCGCGCGCTGAACGCGTAAGACAGTGCAGAAAAGGCCGCTCTTCCGTTTGCGATCGGGAGAGCGGCCTTTTCTTCCCGGAAGGGCCGGCTCCGGGAAAAGAGACGACGGCAGGAAAGGAAAAAATCATGCTTCATCTTGAAAAAATCGACCACCGGAACGTCTGGGACGTGCTGGAGCTGAAGGTGTTTCAAAAGCAGAAGAGCTTCGTCGCCGACAACGGGATCAGCCTCATACAGGCCTACAGCGTGCGGGATTCCGCCGAGACGGCGGCTTTTCCCTTCGCTGTTTACGACGGCAAAAGGCCGGTCGGCTTTCTGATGATCGGCTTCAACGAGGCCGCCCTGTACGAGGCCGACGAGGACTGCGAGGCGCCGACGGCGCTCGTCAACAATTACAGCCTCTGGCGGCTGATGATCGACAAGCGGTATCAGGGCCGGGGCTACGGCAGACAGGCCGTGCAGCTCGCGCTGGACTTCGTCCGCACCTGGCCCTGCGGAAAGGCGGAATACTGCGAGGTCTCCTATGAGCCGGAAAACGAGGTCGCCGCGAAGCTGTATCACTCCTTCGGCTTTACGGAAAACGGCGAGCACGACGGAGACGAGATCGTCGCCGTGCTGAAGCTCTGACGAAAGGAGCCTGTTTTTAACCGTCATGAATCTGCTCACTCAATACCGCGGGCTGCGGCGCGAGATCTACGTTCTCTTCTTCGGCAGGATCGTCACGAATCTCGGCAGCATGATCTGGCCCGTGATGACGATGATCCTCAGCCAGAAGCTCGGCTTCTCGGCGGCGGAGATCTCGTATTTCTTCGTCGGCTCCGGCCTGATTATGCTGCCCGCCAACCTGATCGGCGGCAAGCTGGCCGACCGACTCAACAAAAAATGGATGATCGTGGCCTGCGACAGCGTCAGCATCGTCTGCTTCTTCATCAGCGCGGCGATCCCGCTCGGGCTCGGGACGATCCTCCTCTTCGTCGCCGCGGGCGTCTTCCAGAGCATTGAATACCCCGCGTACGACGCGCTTTTCGCCGACCTGTCGACGACGAAGGACCGGGAGCGCGCCTACTCGCTGATGTATCTCGGCGGCAATCTCGGGCTCGTCCTCTCGCCGACGATCGCGGGCCTGCTGTTCAAGGACTACCTGTGGCTGAGCTTTCTGATCAGCGGCGTGTCGATCGCACTGTCGACGGTGCTGATCGCAGCGCTCATCAAGGATATCACGCCCGTCGAGGACAGCGGCGAGGAGGCGTCCTATCAGGAGAAGAAGGACGGCGCGAGCGTCTTCGCCATTCTGAAGGAAAACCCGCTCCTGCTGCTCTATATCCTGTGCGGAACGCTGTATTCCGGCGCCTACGGGCAGTATAACTTCATCATGCCGCTCGACATGGCCGCCGTCCACGGCGATAAGGGCGCCGTCATCTTCGGCACGGTCTCGAGCCTCAACTGCATCACGGTCGTGCTCTTCACGCCGCTGATCACAAAGCTCTTTGCCAACATGCGCGACACCGGCAAGATGATCACGGGCCGGGCCCTCGTCTTCGGGGGCTATCTCGTTTTTCTGCTGCTGCTCGGCTTCATCCCGGGCTACTATCTCGCGATGCTCGTGTTCACCTGGGGCGAGATCTTCTCCACCGTCGCCGAGGGGCCCTACGTCTCGACCCGCGTCCCCGCGAGCCACCGCGGGCGGATCAACGGCCTGATGAGCCTCGCCTACGGGGTGGTGACCGGCGTCATCGACATCGCCGCCGGCCAGCTTTACGACCGCGCCGGGTCTACGCCGACCTGGATCCTCATTCTCGTCGTGACGCTGGTCTCGGGCGTTTCGGCGATCCTGCTGAAATCGCTGGACCGGAAGGCTTACCCGAAGCTGTACGGCCGCTCGGGCGAGGCGGACGCCGCCTCGCAAAGCTCATGATCCGCGCAAAGGAGGAGGCAAGATGAAACCCGGAACGAAACTGTTTCTCGCCGGCGTGCCGGTTGCCGCCGTGGGCGTCGGCGGCATGCTGCTGATGCAGGACACCGAATACCGCACGCTGTTCGGGATCCTGCTGCTGGTGTGTCTGATCGCCGCCGTGATCCTGATGGGGCTGGGCATGTACGCAACGGAGCACCCGAACAAAAAGCTGCCGGTGAAGAAGATCCTCGTCTGCACGGGGATCATGCTGCTCGCCACCGTGCTGGCGGGCGTGTTCACGGCGATCCTGCCCGAGCCGAGCGGCTGGGTGCCGGTGGGCAGCGACGCGATGGAGATCGCCTTCCCGCTCTGCCTCGGGGTCATCGCCTGTCTCTGGTACTGGAACAAGGCGAAGTAAGCGCATGGTGGAGATCAGAAGGATCGGCGCCGGGAACGCCGCGGACGCCAAGCTCAAAAACGAGCCCTTTTCGGTCTGGGGCCGCATGATCCCGGCGCTTCAAGGCGGGGTCTGGAGCCTGGAGACCGAGCGCTTCGCCGAGAGCACGGAGATGTGCTTTCCGGACGTCCCCTACGACGCGGCCGCAGAGGACGCCCTGTTTCTCGGCGCCTACGACGGGACGGTCTGCGTGGGTCTGGCCGTGCTGCGGCGGGGGATGTTCCGCTACTTGCTGCTGGATGATCTGAAGGTCGTGCGGGCGTACCGGGGCCGGGGGATCGGCCGCCGGCTGGTCGAGGCCTGTCTGGACGAGGCGCGCGCGGAAGGCCTGCAGGGCGTCTCGCTCGTCGCGCAGGACGACAACCTCTCCGCCTGCCTGTTTTATCTCCGCTGCGGCTTCGAGCTCGGCGGCTTCAACAACCGGGATTACCGCGGCACGCCGCAGGCGCGCAAGGCGGACCTGTATTTCTACCGCGACTGCTGAGAGGAGCTCTATGGAAGAAGCAAAAGCCGGGACCCGATATCCCATCCTGATGCTCCACGGCGCGGGCTTCCGGGATCTGAAATGGCCGCTCTACTGGGGCCGTATCCCGGGCGTCATCGCCGGGACCGGGTCGGAGCTGTTTTACGGGAAGCAGGACTGCTGGGCCCGCGTCGAGGACAACGCCAAGACGATCAAGGCGCGGATCCGCCAGATCCTGGACGAGACCGGCGCCGAAAAGCTCAACATCATCGCCCACTCGAAGGGCGGCCTTGAGGCGCGGATGGCCGCGTCCTCGCTGGGCATGGGCGCGCAGATCGCCAGCATAACGACGATCGGCACGCCGCACCGCGGCTCGAAGACCGTCGACCGGCTGCTGAAGGCGCCGGACTCGCTGTTCAACGCCGCCTCCTTCGCGGTCGACAACTGGATCGGCCTCATCGGCGACACCAAGCCGGATTTCTACGCCGTCTGCCGGGATTTTTCCACCGAGTGGGCCGAACGCTTCAATTCGGAAAACCCGGACGTGCCGGGCGTATTCTGCCAGAGCTTCGCGGGCGTGATGCGCACGCCCTTCTCCGACGTCAATCTCTCCACGGCCAACTTCGTCATACAAAAGATCGAGGGCGACAACGACGGCCTCGTCAGCGTGGAATCCGCCCGCTGGGGCGAGCGCTTCACGCTGCTGACCGGCTGCACGAACCGGGGCGTATCCCACCTCGACGAGATCGACTTCCGGCGCGCGCCGCTCTGCTCGCGCCGCAGCGGGGAGGGCGTGACGGATATCTGCGACGTGTACGGGCAGATCGTGCGCGATCTGATCGAGCGGGGACTGTAAGAAGGCCCCCTTTCCGGAGAAAAAACCGTCGGACAGGCGGCGGATCGGCGCTTCCTGACGGCGAAGCCCTGAGCGCCGCGGCCGCCCTTGCCTTCTCCTCCGCAGCGGAGAAGGCTTTTTCATCGCCCGCCCATCCCGCGAGCCTCGCCCCCGCCTCGCAGGGGCGGCTATCAGCCACCCGCCGGATTGTCATCCCGAGTTTCGCCGAAGGCGACGAAGGTTCTGCAGGGGAAGTTCGGAATTCGGCAGCGGCGCGCGGAATGGAGGCGTGGATTTCCTCGTTTTTTCGGTGCGGATTCTACGCTGACGCTCAGAATGACAGACAAGTTTTCGGCTTTTTTCACGGCAATCATTGATCGAAAATGTGTCTGCGGACGGGTCAATTTTCAATACGTTTCAAGCTGCGAATGCGGAAAAAGCAGACGCGAGGGCGATATAAGCAAACCGCAATAAGCGGCAGCCGGCAGGGAGCGACTGGCTCCCTGCCGGTTCATTTCTCTAACAGCCCGATACTCTTGTACGCCGGCTGCGGACATGAAAACAGCCCCGCTCAGCTGAGCGGGGCTGTGTTGGCGTTGACCTATCTTCCCGGTCCGTCTCCAGACAAGTATTTTCGGCACTGGTGAGCTTAACTTCTGTGTTCGGAATGGGAACAGGTGGACCCTCACCGTTAAAAACACCAACTTTATTCAGAACTTGCGCCCTGAAAACTAAACAGAGATCGGATCCTGCAAGGCTCTGCCTGCATAATGTAGGTCAAGCCCTCGGGCTATTAGTACCGGTTGGCTGAACACATTGCTGTGCTTACACCGCCGGCCTATCAACGAAGTAGTCTTCTTCAGCCCTTACTCCATAAAGGATGGGAGATCTTATCTCAGGGGGAGTTTCACGCTTAGATGCCTTCAGCGTTTATCTCGTCCAGACATAGCTACCCAGCTGTGCCGTTGGCACGACAACTGGTGCACCAGAGGTCTGTCCATCCCGGTCCTCTCGT
>JAILOS010000065.1 GCA_024690695.1 Oscillospiraceae bacterium | reverse complement strand
CCCGCGCCCTCGGCCGGGCCCGCCCCGACGCCCTCGGCCAAGCCCGATCCGACGCCGACGCCGACGCCCGCCGCCGGCCCGAGCTCCATCGCCATCGCCTATCTGATCGACGGCAGCCCGCGCACGAGCCTGACGATCAAGGTCGGCGAGCAGCTCCCGCTGATCGCGAAGATCACGCCCTCCGACTACAGCGGCAGCGTGAGCTGGCTCAGCGGCAACGAGAGCTATCTGCGTCTCACGCCCAACCCGAGCGATCCCAGACAGGCGACGCTGGAGTGCCTGAAGTCCTCCTCCAGCCCGATCACGATCTACGTACAGGCCGGCGAGATCGGCGGGAGCTGCAGCATCTACACGCTGCCGGCCGAGCCCGATCCGACGCCGACCCCCTCGCCGACGCCGACGCCCAAGCCGACCCCCACGCCGTCCCCCAAGCCCACGCCCACGCCGGCCCCGACGCCGACGCCCGCTCCGGGCCGGACGCCGCCCTTCACGCTGCCGGGCAATCCGGTCTCCGCGTACGGAAAGGCGCTGCGCAATTACTATCTCAACGGCGCGAACTATACGGACGAGGAAAAAAAGGACTACGTCGTGATCACCTACTACGACCGCCAGGATGAGGACGGCAAGTACAACGAGGGCTATTCGAGCAAGAGCAACAAGGAAAACTCCACCGGCTACCGCCTCGGCTTCTATTACGCCGACGGCCTGCTGTACTACGCCGAGGTCCTCGAGGGCTCCAAGATCCTCGTGCAGTTCTACTACTGGGGCGACCAGCCCGTCGCCGTGTGCGACCGAAGGATCGACAAGACCCTGTGCTTCCCGGACAGCCAGGTCTATAAGGACGTCGTGGCCGAATTCCCGAACGTCTTTGCGATCGGCACCGGGAAGATGAAGTAACCGCGTCAGCGGCGGACGAGGTCCTTCTGCGGCGCGGCCGCCCGAAAAACCGAATACAATGCAACAGTGAGACGAAATCGAAACAATTTCGATTTCGTCTCACTGTTTTGTTTGTCAAATTTGGTCTGTCATTCCGAGCGTCAGCGAAGAAGCAGATCCTTCGTCGCCTGCGGCTGCTCAGGATGACAATCCGGCGGGCGGCTGATAGCCGCCCCTACGGGGTGGAGGCAATGTTTTCGCAGGCACGGGACGTCGAGGACGCCGTCCCCTACGGGGCGAGGGCAAGGCTTGCGCGCAGCGGGCGGCTTTATTCGAGCTCGAAGGCGCCGGTGTACAGCTGGTAGTAGGTGCCGCCGGCGGCGATGAGCTGCTCGTGGCTGCCGCGCTCGATGATGCGCCCGTGGTCGAGCACCATGATGACGTCGGCGTTCATGACCGTCGAAAGCCGGTGCGCGATGACGAAGACCGTGCGGCCCTTCATCAGCTGGTCCATGCCGCGCTGCACGATCGCCTCGGTGCGCGTGTCGATCGAGGAGGTCGCCTCGTCGAGGATCATCACCGGCGGATCGGCCACGGCGGCGCGGGCGATCGCCAAAAGCTGGCGCTGCCCCTGCGAGAGGTTCGTGCCGTTGTTGAGCAGCATCGTGTCGTAGCCCTCCGGCAGACGGCAGATGAAGTCGTCCGCGCCGGCGAGACGCGCCGCCTCGCGGCATTCCTCGTCGCTGGCGTCCAGGCGGCCGTAGCGGATGTTGTCCATCACCGTGCCGGTGAAAAGGTTGGTCTCCTGCAGGACGATGCCCAGCGAGCGGCGCAGGTCGTCCTTTTTGATCTTGTTGATGTTGATGCCGTCGTAGCGGATCTTGCCGTCGGCGATGTCGTAGAAGCGGTTGATCAGGTTCGTGATCGTGGTCTTGCCCGCGCCGGTCGCGCCGACGAAGGCCACCTTCTGGCCGGGCTCGGCGTACACGCTCACGTCGTGCAGCACGTCCTTGCCCTCCTCATAGGCGAAGTCCACGTCGACCAGCCGCACGTCGCCGCGCAGCGGCGTGTAGGTCACGGTGCCCTCGGCCTTGTGCGGATGCCGCCAGGCCCAGTGTCCGCTGTGCTCGTCGGTCTCGACGAGGCTGCCGTCGGGGCCTTCCTTCACGTTGACCAGCGTCACGTAGCCCTCGTCGGTCTCCGGCGTCTCGTCCATCAGCGAGAACACGCGGTCGGCGCCGGCGCCGGCCATCACGATGGAGTTGATCTGCTGGCCGAGCTGGTTGACGTTGCCGGTGAACTGCTTGACCATGCCCAGGAAGGGGATCAGCACCGCCAGATCCAGCGCAAGGCCGGACAGAGAGAAGTTCTTCACGCCCTTGAGGATGAACAGACCGCCCAGCAGCGCCATCACCACGTAGAGGATATTGCCGATGTTCTGCATCACGGGGCCCATCGTGCTGGCGTAGGCGTGGGCGCGGAAGCTGTTGTCGCGCAGCTCGCCGTTGACGCGGTCGAATTCCTCCATGCACCGCTGCTCGCGGGAGAAGACCTTGACGACCTTCTGGCCGTTCATCATCTCCTGCACGAAGCCCTCGGTCGCGGCGACGCTGGCCTGCTGCTTTTTGAAATAGCGCGCGGAGCCGCCGCCGAAGCGCTTGACCACGAAGCTCATCGCCACGACGCCCACGCAGAGGATCAGCGTCATCCAGATGCTGAAGTACAGCATGATCGCAAACACGACCACCAGCGTCACGCCCGCCTGCAGCAGCGCCGGCAGCGACTGGCTGATGAGCTCGCGCAGCGTGTCCACGTCGTTGGTGTAATAGCTCATCACGTCGCCGTGCTTGTGCGTGTCGAAAAAGCGGATCGGCAGGTCCTGCATCTTGTTGAACAGCGCCGTGCGCAGCTTGTCGAGATAGCCCTGCGTCATGTAGGCCATCAGCTGCGTGCGCGCGAAGGTCGCCAGCAGGCTGAGGAAATAGAGCCCTGCCAGCACCCAGAGGATCGGGAGGATCTCCGCGCGCGCGGCGGCCCAGTCCCGCGCGGCGTACCATTTCTCGACGACCGCGATCACCTTCTGGATGAACAGCGAGGGGATCGCGCCGACGGCCGCGGCGAAGAGCGCCAGCCCGTAGGTCAGCGGGGCCAGCTTCGGATAGCATTGAAACAGCAGCTTTACCGCGCGGCCGAGCGAGGCGAGCATGCTGCCGCTGAGCTTTTTGCCCTTATTCTTCATGCGCTTCGCCCCCTCTCGTCTGCTGCTCGTAGATCTCGCGGTAGATCCCGCCGGAGGCCATCAGCGTCTCGTGCGTGCCGCGCTCGACGATGCGGCCGTTCTCCATCACGAGGATCAGGTCGGCGTCCTCGACGGAGGCCACGCGCTGGGCGATGATGATCTTGGTCGTCTCGGGGATGTAGCTGCGGAAGCCGGCGCGGATCAGCGCGTCGGTGCGGGTGTCCACGGCGGAGGTGGAGTCGTCGAGGATCAGGATCTTCGGCTTTTTCAGCAGCGCGCGGGCGATGCACAGGCGCTGCTTCTGCCCGCCGGAGACGTTCGTGCCGCCCTGCTCGATGTGCGTGGCGTAGCCGTCCGGGAAGGAGCGGATGAAGCCGTCCGCCTGCGCGAGGCGGCAGGCCTCGGCCAGCTCCTCGTCGCTGGCGTTCTCGTTGCCCCAGCGCAGGTTTTCCGCGACCGTGCCCGAGAAGAGCTCGTTTTTCTGCAGCACCATCGACACGGCGCCGCGCAGCGTGTCCAGATCGTAGCGCCGCACGTCCACGCCGCCGACCTTCACGCAGCCCTCCGTCACGTCGTAGAGGCGGGGGATGAGCTGCACCAGCGTCGTCTTGGCCGAGCCCGTGCCGCCGAGGATACCCACGGTCATGCCCGAGCGGATGTGCAGATCCACGCTGTCGAGCGCGTTGCGCTGCGCCTGCTCGGAATACTTGAAGCTGACCGACTCGAAATCCACCGAGCCGTCGGCCACCTCGGTGAGCGGCTCCTCGGGGTTTGCGAGCGCGGACTGCTCGTTGAGCACCTCGCAGATGCGGCGCGCCGCCTCCGCCGAGAAGGTGAGCATCACGTAGACCATCGAGAGCATCATCAGGCTCATCAGGATCTGGAAGCCGTAGCTCAGCATCGCCTGGATCTGGCCGACGTCGATGTACTCGCCGCCGCTGGAGACAACGAGCCGGGAGCCGACCAGCAGGATAAAGACCATATTGAAATACATGCAGAACTGCATGACGGGGTTGTTGAGCGCGACGATGCGCTCCGCCTTCGTGAACTCCCGGCGGATGTTGTCCGAGGCCTCGGCGAATTTGCGCTTCTCGTAGTCCTCGCGGGCGAAGCCCTTGACCACGCGCATCCCGCGCACGTTCTCCTCGACGGACTCGTTGAGGCGGTCGTACTTTTTGAACACCGCCCGGAAGGCGGGCATCGCCTTGCGCGCGATCATCAGCAGCGAGAAGATCAGCACCGGCACCACGACCACGAAGGTCAGCGCGAGCACGCCCGCCATGCGCCAGGCCGCGATGATCGAGAAGAGGAACATCAGCGGCGCGCGCAGCGCGGCCCGGATCAGCATCATAAACGCGAACTGCACGTTCGTGACGTCGGTGGTCAGGCGCGTGACCAGCGAGGCGGTGGAAAACTTGTCGATGTTCGCGAAGGAAAAGCTCTGCACCTTCTCGAACACGTCGTGCCGGACGTTCGCGGAAAAGCCGGAGGCCGCCCGCGCGCTGGTATAGGCCGCAACGGCGCCGCAGCCCAGGCTGAGCATCGCCATGACGACGAGGATCAGCCCGTCGTTCAGCAGCCGGTCCACCGGCACGCCCGCCTTGATGGCGTTGATGAGGTCGGCCGTGCGCGTCGGGATCAGCACCTCGAGGATGACCTCGAAGATGATCAGAGACATCGTGATGATCGTCGGGCGCCTGTACTCCCGTATGCAGCGGCTCAGGGTTTTAATCACAGGGCTTTTCCCCTCCTTCCTTCTCGCGGCAGACGCCCGTGCGGATCAGCTTTTCGGTGATCGCGTCGAGCGCGGCGAGCTCCTCCGGGCTCAGCGCGCGGCTGAGCTCGCGAAACAGGCTCTCGTCCAGCTCGTGCAGCCCGCTCATCAGCGAGGCCGCCTGCTCCGTCGAGCGGATACTTTTGCAGCGCCCGTCGCGGGGACTCGGCTCGCAGCGGACGAAGCCCTGCTTCTCCAGGCGCTTGACGATCTCGGTCATCGTCGGGTGCGTGACGTGGCTGGCTTCCTCCAGGTCGCGCTGGTTGATCTCCTCGCGCCCCTCGCACTCCATGCGCCGGAGCTGGCTCAGCACGCCGAACTGGACCCCGGTCAGCCCCTGCTCCTGCAGCCGCGCGTCAAGCTGGCGCTTGAACGAGCGGTGCAGCAGGGAAAAGCGGAGCCCCATCGGCATTTTTCTCTCCATAGGCTTTCCCTCTCTTCAAATAAGTAGCTTACTACCTATTATAGCGGCTTTTCCCGGCTTGTCAAGAGCAAAGCGCCGCGCTTGACAAGCCCCGGCGCTTTTGCTACGATACGGATGGAACGAAAAAAGTACGGAGGAAACCGGCCATGAGCTACGATTTTACCACCGTCCTCGACCGGAGCGGAAAAGACTGCATCGCGGCGGATTACATTCCCCTGCGCGGGGCCGAAGTGCGCGAGGGCTTCGACCGGATCCCGATGTGGGTCGCGGACATGAGCTTCCCGGTCGCGCCGCCGATCCTGGAGGCGATGCGGCGGCGGCTGGACTATCCCTTCCTCGGCTATTTCCCCCTCCCCGAGCGCTGGTACGAGGCGATCATCCGCTGGCAGAGCGGGCGAAACGGCGTCGTCGGGCTGGAGAAGGAGCACATCGGCTATGAAAACGGCGTACTCGGCGGCGTCAGCTCCGCGATTCAAATGCTCACGGCGCCGGGCGAGAGCGTGCTGCTGCACGCGCCGACCTACGTGGGCTTCACGCACGTGCTGAAAAACATCGGACGCGAGGCCGTGCACAGCGAGCTGGTCCCGGACGAAAACGGCGTGTGGCGCATGGATTACGACGACATGGACCGCAAGCTCCGGGAAAACCGGATCCATCTGGCCGTGTTCTGCTCGCCGCACAACCCGACCGGCCGCGTCTGGGAGCGCCGGGAGATCGAGCGGGCAATGGAGGTCTACGCCGCCAACGACTGTCTGGTGATCTCCGACGAGATCTGGTCGGACATCATCCTGCCGGGGAACCGGCACGTGCCGACGCAGACGGTCTCCGAGGACGCGCGGCGGCGCACGATCGCCTTCTACTCGCCGAGCAAGAGCTTTTCGCTGGCCGGGCTGATCGGCTCCTACCATATCGTCTACGACGCGCGCCTGCGCGACCGGCTGAAGCGCCAGGGCGAGCTGACGCACTACGACAATCCGAACGTGCTGAGCGTGCACGGCATGACCGCCGCCTACGAGCAGGGGGCCGAATGGCTGGAGGAGCTGTGCGCGGTCGTGGACGCCAACGCCGCGCGCGCCTGCGAGGCCCTGCGCGCGATGGCGCCGGGGCTGCGCGTGATGCGCCCGCAGGGGACCTACATGCTCTTCGTCGAGACCGGCGCCTGGTGCGCTCGGCACGGCGTCGAGCCGCTCGAGCTGCTGCGCCGCGGGATCGAGGTCGGCGTGATCTGGCAAAACGGCGAGGACTTCATCTGGCCCGCGTCGATCCGCCTGAATCTGGCGCTGCCCGCCTCCCGGCTGGAAACGGCGCTGGAGCGGCTGCGGGAACACGTCTTTGTTGAAAGCGGGAGGAACGTATGAAAAAAACGATTTTGACCGTCCTGCTCTGCGCGGCGCTGCTTCTGCTCGGCGCCTGCGGCGCGCCGAAGCTGATCACCCAGCCGGCGGAGACCGGCCCGGAGCCGACGCCGGTTCCGACGGCGACGCCCGAGCCCACGCCGGAGCCGACGCCGGAGCCCGTGACGCTTGCCGGCGTGCTCTACGAGCCGGACTGCACCGAGGCCGACTGGTCGGCTCTGACGCACGCGGATCTCGAGGCTGCGCTCGCGGCGCTGGAGAAGCTGGACAAGCTCGAGCGCGTGACGCTGGGCGAGAAGGGCGAGGGCGAGGACGCGCTGACTTTCGTGGACGTGGCGCAGATGACGGCGCTGCGGCCGGACGTGGCTTTCGACCTGGGCTTCACCCTCTACGGCGACCACTTCACGACGCTTGACGAGGAGATGGACCTCGCCTTCCTCGACCTCGAGGGCGACGATTCGCAGGTGCGCGAGGTGCTGCCCTGCATGCAGCGCCTGCGCTTTCTGAATATGGACACCTGCAACATCCCGGACGAGGTCATGGCGCAGCTGCGCGACGACTTCCCGGCGGTCAAGATCGTCTGGCGCGTGTACATGGGCCGCGACGGCGATCATTACTACGGCGCGCGCACCGACGCCGTGCGCATCCTGATCTCCGACGGCTACAACCCGCTCCGCAGCGAGGACGTCAAGGGCCTGAAATACTGCACCGACGTCGTGTACCTCGACATCGGCCACAACACGATCGACGACATCTCCTTCATCTCGTATATGCCGAAGCTGGAGGTCGCGATCCTGGGGCTGAACACCTGGAGCGACGCTTCGCCCATCGCCGACTGCCCGGAGCTGGAATATCTGGAGATCCACGAGACGCGGGTGGCGGATCTGACGCCGCTGACGGGTCTGAGCAAGCTGCGGCATCTGAACGTCTGCAACACGCCGATGGTCACGGACTACCGGGTGCTGGAGGTGCTGACGGGGCTGGAGCGGCTCTGGGTCGGCCACGCGAACCCGATCATCTACGACGAGCTCGAGGAGATGGAGGCGGCCATGCCCAACACGGAGATCTTCGTCCACGCGCACGAGCCCTATACGACGACGATCTACTGGCGTCAGGACAACGAGCGCTACCTGCTGCTGCGCGAGCAGATGGGCTACGACAAGCCCTATGAGCTGATCTTTTCCTATCCCGAGGCGGACGAGACCTACCGCGGGCATCACTGATCGGAGGCTGCGATGGATCTACGGCCGGGCGACGTCGTCGCCATGAAAAAAGCCCACCCCTGCGGAAGCCGGGAGTGGACGCTGCTGCGCGTCGGCGCGGATCTGAAGCTGCGCTGCCTGGGCTGCGGCCGGGAAGTGATGGCCCCGCGCTCAAAGCTGGAAAAAAGCATCCGCGGCGTCAGGCGGGAAGACTCCTCGGAATGCTGAAAAACCGGGCGGCCGCTCCGGTATCATACGAGACTGTCAAAAAACCTTGCTGAAAGCTCACGAAACAGAGCAGCGGGGGAGCTCGAGGGGGCAAGGCCCGCCTCGAATATAATAAGCCCGCCGCGCAAAAAGCCTTGTTTTGCAAGGCTTTTTGAAAACAGCATTTTGTGTACGGCCAAAATGCTCGGCGGGAAGCGCAGTCAAAAAAGTCCTCCAAAGGACTTTTTTGACAAGCTGAAGAACGGGGGATTCGCAAAACGCTGCGAATCCCCCGTTCTCTCTTTTCCGCTCAGTCCTCAAGGACCTTCTTCAGTTCCTTCGTCTCGGCCTCGACGTCCTTCTTCATCTGACGGACGGCGTCGGCATGCTCGACCTCGGCACGGAGCCGGTCCATGCGGAGCTCCCGCTCGACGCCGTGCAGCTCCAGCTTCTCGCCGGCAGCCTGCCGGAGCTCTTCGGCCCCGGCGTGCACCTGCTCGCGCAGCTCGTGCAGATCCTGGCGGCCCTGCTGGGCGGCCTGCTTGATGTCCTCGCGGATTTCCTCGATCTTCTTATAGTCTTTCATTTTCTGATCCTCCCATTCTTTGATGCGGCGATAAAAGGTGTTCGGCTTGAGCTGCAGCCGGCTCATGGCTTCCCGGGCGGTGATCTTTCCCTCGCGCCACAGGGCGGCTACGCTGTCAAACAGCGTCTCGTCCACGGCGATGGGCTTGCGGCCCTTGTAGCGGCCGTCTTCCCTGGCGCGCTCGATGCCGCTCTGCCGCCTGCCGTGCTGCTCTTTGCGCTCAAGCTGCTCCAGCAGCGCGCACAGAGAGGCGATCCCGGCGCCGCGCTCACCCCGCGTGTCCACGCCTTCCGCCGGACAGACGAGCTCCGCTCTCTTTTCGCGGACCCGGCCCAGCAGGGCGATCAGCTCCCGCGGGCCGTTCACGGCCCCGGCGAGCGACGCGGCCTCGATCAGGTCGCCGGCCTGCGCCTCCTCGATCGCTTTCAGCAGTTCGCTGCGATCCGCTGCGCTCCGAATGCTCATGTCCGCACCTCCTTCGTCTTTACGAACGCATCATAGCACGGTTTCGGATGTGTGTCAATAGGGTTGTTGCAATATATGCAACATTTCATAATCCGTTCACAATTTCAATGAAACACTATTCGACCGGATCAGCGGCACACAAGCTCGCCGTTTTCGACGTCCACGGTGAGCGTGTCGCCCGCGTGCAGCTCGCCGCCGAGGATGCGCCGCGCCAGCAGGGTCTCCACGCTGCTCTGCAGCGTGCGCCGCAGCGGCCGCGCGCCGTACAGCGGGTCGTAGCCGCGCTCGATGATCAGCTCGCGGGCCGCCTCGCTCAGCTCCAGCTTCAGCGACTTCTCCGCCAGACGCTCGCGCAGCGAGGCCAGCAGGATGTCGATAATGCCGGTGAGGTTGGCGCGCGTCAGCGGACGGAAGAAGATCGTCTCGTCCAGGCGGTTGAGGAACTCCGGGCGGAAGGCGCGGTGCAGCTCGCGCTGCACGGCCTCGCGGGCCTCGGGGCGGATCTCGCCGTCTTCGCCGATGCCGTCCAGCAGGTACTGGCTGCCGAGGTTCGAGGTGAGGATGATGATCGTGTTCTTGAAGTCCACGGTGCGGCCCTGACTGTCGGTGATGCGGCCGTCGTCAAGGATCTGCAGGAGGATGTTGAACACGTCCGGGTGCGCTTTCTCGACCTCGTCGAAGAGGACGACACTGTAGGGCTTTCTCCGCACGGCCTCGGTGAGCTGGCCGCCCTCGTCGTAGCCGACGTATCCCGGAGGCGCGCCGATGAGCCGCGCGACTCCGAGGATGCCCGTGATATAGCGGCAAAACATGGGCTGGAAGGCCGCCGTCAGGGCATAGGCGCTTATCATGGCTGGTGAAGATAGAATCAAGGCTTATCTGCTGCGTCATGGGGAGGCTTCAGGCAATGTGCGGGGCGGCTACTATGGGCGCACGGACTGCCCCCTGACCTTTGCCGGCCGGCTGGCAGCCATGCAGGCTGG
>JAILOS010000063.1 GCA_024690695.1 Oscillospiraceae bacterium | reverse complement strand
TGGCTGCTCGGCCGCTGGCAGGTCGGCGGCGAGAGCGTTCTGAGCCTCGCCGCGGCGGCGCTCGAGGGGCCGGGAAGGCTGCTCGGCATGGACGGGGCGCTGCTGCTGGCCTTTCTGCTGGGGCTGCCGGCCAACGAGATCGTCCTGCCGCTGGCGCTGACGGTCTACGCGGCCGGCGGCACGCTCGGCGATCCGGGCTCGCTCGCCGAAATCGAGCAGAGCCTGCTCGCGCAGGGCTGGACCGGCTGGACGGCCGCGGCGGTGATCGTGTTTTCGATGTTTCACTGGCCCTGCAGCACCACGCTCCTGACGGTGAAAAAAGAGACCGGCCGCTGGCGCTGGGCCGCTCTGGCGGCGGCCCTGCCCACAGCGGCCGGGGTCCTCGGCTGTCTTGCGCTCAACGCGCTGCACAGCCTTATTCAAACAGTTTTTTGAGCCGCAGAGAGGCGGCCTTCAGCTCGTTTTTGCTGTAGGAGTTGTTCTCGTCCGCCAGCACCGCGGCCACCGCGCCGCGCAGGTCGAGGGAGGAGGCGACCATCGCGTCGACCAGCATGGCCTCGGCCGAGACCGTGTGCTCGGTCTTGGTGAAGCGGTAGTCCTCGTCGAGCTCCAGCACCAGCGCGTATTCGCCCTTGTCCCAGCTCCCTTTCTCCAGCAGCTGCCCGCGCACCTCCTCCGGCGTGCCGCGATAGCTGCGCTCGTGCAGCTTCGTCAGGTCGTTGCACAGGCACAGGCGGCAGCGCGCGCCGGATTCGACGAGGAAATCCAGCAGCTCCATGATCCGCTTGGGGCTCTCGTAAAAGGCGAAGGTGCGCGTGTCGGCGCGGCGGAGCTTTTCCAGGAGCCTGCGCCGCTCGGCGTTCTCGCGCGGGAAAAAGCCGAAGAACAGGAAGCTCGACAGATCGAAGCCCGACACCGACAGCGCCGTGACCGCCGCGCAGCAGCCCGGCACGCCGATCACCGGGATGCCGGCCTCCACCGCGGCGCGGATCAGCTCGTTGCCGGGGTCGGAGATGCAGGGCGTTCCGGCGTCGGTGATCACGGCGACGCTTTTGCCCGCCAGCATCTCGGCGACGAAGTGCTTCGCCTTGCCGTACTCGTTGAACTTGTGGTTCGACACCAGCTTGTTGCGCACGCCGAGCAGATTCAGCAGCACCATCGAGCGGCGCGTATCCTCCGCGGCGATGATATCCACGTCCGTCAGGATCTGGACGCCGCGGGGGGACATGTCCTTCGAGTTGCCGATCGGCGTGGCGACGATATACAGTTTTCCGGGCTGTTGATCCATGGCGCGCCTCCGAATACGTTTTTCTGTACCGTATTGTACCATGCGCTCCGCCGGCGCGCAAGAGCGGGGAAGTGTTAAAAAAATCGTGAGCTTTTGTTCATGACACGGTCATAAATCTCTTTTATAGTATGGACCATAGTACAGAGCAAAGAGGTTTTAATCATGAGCGAACTGGAAAACTGGCCCTTTGAAAGCTGGATGGGAACGCCCGTCGGAGAAGATAAGCCTCCGGTGAAGGTGCCCGAGCTGCATATCCCCGACCTGGACGAAGACGATGGGCCCGCTCCAGAGGCGCCGAAAGCCGCGGAGCCGGCCGAAGAGGTCCCGGCGGCGGAAGAAGCCCCGGCGGCCGAAGAGGTCCCGGCGGCGGAAGAAGCTCCGGCGGCCGAAGAGGCCCCGGCGGCGGAAGAAGCTCCGGCGGCCGAAGAGCCTGCCGCGGCGCCGACGGCGGAAAATCCGTTTGCCACGGACGATACGCCGGGCTTTGAGGAAGGGGAGTACCGCTACAAGAGCGGCTATACGCAGCGTATTTACGCCGACGCGCATTACGCACCGGCGGACGAGAACACCGCGCCGCCCCGCTATTACACCCCGCACGAGCCCCGCAGAAAGCGCGCCGAAAAGAAAAAGGGCGGCGGCTTTCTGAAGGTCGCCTGCCTGTGCCTGGTCTGCGCGCTGCTCGGCAGCATCGGCGGCGGAGCGCTCGTCGGCTGGCAGATGCAGCGGCAGCAGCCCACCGAAACGGTCGAGCGCAAGAACCGCGGCTCGGTCACGCTCGGCTCGAGCGGCGCCAGCTCGCCCGTGCAGCTCACCGCCGGCAGCGGAAGCACGCTGGCCGCGATCTATCAGCTCTCCTGCGAGCAGGTCGTCGGCATCACCACCGAGGTGACTTACCGCGACTTCTTCGGCAAGACCAATTCCACGCCCGTCACCGGCTCCGGCTTCATCATTTCCGAGGACGGCTACATCCTGACGAACTACCACGTGATCAAAAACGCGGTCACGGACAATCTGGTCGCCTCCGTGATTCTGCACGACGGCACCAGCTACGAGGCGGAAATCGTCGGCTTCGAAGAGAGCAACGACGTCGCCGTGCTGAAGATCGACGAGACCGGGCTCAACGCGGTCACCTTCGGCGACAGCGACAAGATCCTCGTCGGCGACGAGGTGCACGTCGTCGGCAACCCGCTGGGCGAGCTGGAGTTTTCCATGACCAACGGCAACGTCAGCGCGCTCGACCGCAGCATCCGCACCGACAACAGCCTCGAAGAGATCGGCATGTTCCAGATCGACGCGGCCGTCAACCCCGGCAACTCCGGCGGCCCCGTGTATAACGCCAACGGCGAGGTCATCGGCATCGTCACGGCGAAGTACAGCTCCGCCGGCATCGAGGGCCTGGGCTTCGCGATCCCGATCAACGACGCGGTGCGCATCGCCGAGGACCTGATCACGAACGGCTACGTGACCGGCAAGGCCTATCTGGGCGTCAGCATCGACACGCAGTACACGGCCACCTACGCGCAGTATTACAACATGCCGCTCGGCGCCTACGTCTACTCCGTGGAGAGCGGGAGCTGCGCCGAGAAGGCGGGCATCCGCGAGGGCGACGTGATCACCGGCATTGGCGGCCAGAAGATCGAGAGCTATTCGGATCTCAAGAAGGCGCTCAAGGAGTATTCCGCCGGCGACAAGGCCGAGCTGGAGATCTACCGCGAGGACCGCAGCCTTACGCTGAAGGTCGTCTTCGATGAGGCCAAGCCGAAAAACTGACCCACAGTCACTCCTTCACGGCAAATCCACGCGATTTGCGTCTGTGGATTCAAGCATTGTTACCCCATCTCCTCTCTTTTTCTCCCACACACTCCTGCGGCAGGGCCTGCACGGCGATCCGTGCAGGCCCTTGTCTATGGAAGAGGCCCTCTGGGAAGCCGCCGGGAAAAATGTTTTCCGCACGGAAGAAAAAAGACTTGACAGGCGCAACCATGTGTGGTATCCTAAATAAGCTCCATATCGCGGGGTAGAGCAGCTGGTAGCTCGTCGGGCTCATAACCCGGAGGTCGTTGGTTCGAATCCTTCCCCCGCAACCAGTTCAGGTGGATGTAACGGATTTCAGTTACATCCACCTGTTTTTTTGCGCGTTTCCTTGAAATTTATTGAAGTAGTTGCTATCATTCAATCATCACCACGACGCAGGAGGTTTCTTATGCAGGATCGATACGCCGGCGATATCGGTGATTACGGAAAGTTTGCATTGCTCCGCGCAATGGAAGCGCAGGGCTTAACGGTAGGTGTGAATTGGTATCTATCGAAAACCTTGCCCTCGGAGATCCATGACGACGGCAAATACAGAATCCCCACTCAATATGAGAACTTGGATCCGGAGCTCTCTGCGACTTTGAACAGGATTTTCGACCTTCGCGAGGCTCGTTCCGTACAAGCTCTGGAACAGGCTCGCCTGCTTGCCAGCAATCTTTTTGTGAACGACGCGGTTCCCAAGGAAGTCGACCAACGAATAGCCTGGCATCGGGCAGCCCTTGCAAGACTTGCGGATTGCGACATTGTATTTTTGGACCCTGATAACGGCTTGAACGTGAAGAGCGTCAAGCCGGGCTCGCAGAAGAGTCCAAAGTACGTTTGGCTCCACGAGGTCTCTGACTACGTTGCATCCGGTAAGAGTGTGATCGTTTACAATCACAGACCGAGAAAGAAGGCAGTTGTCTACCTCGCAGAATATGCCGCACGTTTTTCCGCCGATCCTGTGCTAGGTAGGAAGCATTTTTCCGTGATGACATTTCCTCGCCGTTCCATCCGGGACTATTTTATAATTCCTGCATCCCGGACACATGAGGAAAGAATCAGCCAAGCGATGCAAAGCCTGCTGGATGGGCCGTTTGGGAGTTCAGGCTTTTGCTTTCTACAGCCGTCTTTTCAAGGATTTGCCGAGTAACATTGATGTACTGGAGCAGGTTTCGGCCTGCTCCGGTTTTTTTATTGCTATTCTTCAACCGGCTCGCAGTCCTCGTCGAACAGCTCGCGAGCGCTGTCCGTCGGCTCGCAGGAGACGTATTCCACCGCCACGCCCTGCCGCAGATCGGCCTTGTAGTTCGGCGCGGAGAGGTGGGAGGGGATCTCCAGATAGCCCACGAACTTGTAGTAGATATGCGTCTAAGTCTTTTAACGAGCTGTTGCCCATGTACGGCATCACGCGATCCATGTCCCGCGCCGGTACGCCGACAGACAACGCGGCGATGGAAGCCATCAACGGCTGGATCAAGGCGGAGCTGTTCATGGACTTGCATGTAACTGGTGAGAAGCCTGTTCAAAGCGAAGTTGATGACTACATCCTTTTCTTCAATGAACAGCGCCCTGCCTACTCTCTGAATTACCTGACGCCTAAGCAGTATCGTGAGTCTAATTTGCCCTCGCACACTGTCTGATTTCCCCATTTACCTATTCTTATTCTTCGTTTTCCCGTGTCCATTTTTTGTTGACTAGTGCAGTTATATCCCGCAATTCAAAGAAAAACAAGGATAATCACCAAGAAATAATAATTGTCTATGTAGCGTAGAAGGGCAGAAAAATCTGCCCTTCTTGCTATCTTGCTCTTGCAAAAACGTTGGATCGGACTTCTGCAGCCTTCGCTTTTGCCTCTGCTATCTGATGTGCATATATTTTTGCTGACAAAACTTTTTTGACCTCATTGAAGTCCTGTGCACAGATCTATTTTCTAAGAACCTGGTTGCGAAGGGATGCAGCTGGTGGGTTTCTTACGACTACAAAAGCCTTGAGCTGCTGCCGAACTATGATGGTCCTTTGAGCATTGATTACTA
>JAILOS010000052.1 GCA_024690695.1 Oscillospiraceae bacterium | reverse complement strand
TTCCCGCCGCCGTAGCCGCGGCCCTGCGCGTCGTGCGGATCGTTCCAGACGCGCACGCGCACGTGGGTGAAGCCGCTGTCGGCCAGGATCAGGAACAGGTCCCGCTCCTCGCCGTCGAGGCCGCGATAACGGACGCCGGCGGCCTCCTCCGCGAGCACGGACGAAACGTCCATGCCGAGGATGAAGTCCTGCGGCGGCTCCGCGGCGCTTTCCGCCCGCGCGGCGCTCTCCCGCTCCGGCAGAGGCGGCGCGCTCTTCTCCGCGCCGCAGGCGGTCAGCAGCAGCGCCAGCGCCAGCCAGACGGCCGTCAGCTTTCTTTTCACGCGTCTCCCCCCTCCCGCGGTCGGTTTTTCGTCCTGTCGACACGCTCGACGACGATGCTGTTATCGTCTGTCGGGATCAGTATAGCAAATTGCCCGGCGGCGCGCAAGAGCGCGTCCGTCCTTGACACGGGGCTTCGGATTGGGTACACTGAAAAAAAGGATGAAGAAACGGGGGATGTCAACATGAAAAAGACACTGTCTCTGCTCCTGTGCGCGGCGCTGCTGCTGACGCTGCTGGCCGCCTGCGGCTCCGCTCCGGCCGCTTCCTCCGGCGGCTCCGAGTTCAGGCTGCAGGGCGAGGAGCTGCGCGTGGAGGCGGACACCGCCGACAACGCCCGCGTATTCTACGAGATCTTCGTCGGCTCCTTCTCCGATTCCGACGGGGACGGCGTCGGCGATCTGCGCGGCATCATCAAGCGCATGGACTATCTCAACGACGGCGACGCGAATTCCGGGCTCAGTCTCGGCGTCGAGGGGCTCTGGCTCAGCCCGATCTTCCTGTCTCCCAGCTACCACAAATACGACGTGACGGACTATTATACCGTCGACCCGGCCTTCGGCACGGAGGCGGATCTGCGGGAGCTGGTCGAGCTCTGCCACGAGCGCAACGTCAAGCTCATCCTCGACCTCGTCATCAACCACTCCGGCGACCGGAACCAATGGTTCCTGAGCTTCGCCGAGGCGCACCGGCAGGGCGACACGGACAGCCCGTTCTACGACTTCTACAGCTGGTGCGGCCCCGGCCGGGAGGCGCGCCCCGGCTGCCGTTACGCGGCCATATCCGGCAGCGGAGACTCCTACGAATGCAATTTCGACACGTCCATGCCGGAGTTCAACTACGACGACCCCGCCGTTCGACAGGCGGTGCTGGAGCTGGCCGAGTATTACCTCGACCTCGGCGTGGACGGCTTCCGCTTCGACGCGGCCAAGTACGTCTACTACGGCGACAACGCGCGCAGCGCCGCTTTCTGGGACTGGTATCTCGCCGAGCTGCGCGCGTATAAGCCCGACATCTACACCGTGGCCGAGGTCTGGGACGACGATTACGTGACCGACGTCTACTACTCCGCGACCAACTGCTTCAACTTCACCGTCTCGCAGGCCGAGGGTCTGATCGCCTCCGCCGTCAAGGGCGGCGGCGCCGGCGACTACACCGCCTACGTGGAGGCCTATCTCGACGGCATCCGCGACAAAAACCCCGACGCGATGATGATCCCCTTCATCGCCAACCACGACACCGACCGCGCCGCGGGCTACCTCGGGGTGGACAACGGCCAGATGAAGCTCGCCGCGAACCTCTATATCCTCTCCAGCGGCTCGCCCTTCCTCTACTACGGGGAGGAGCTGGGCATGCGCGGCTCGCGCGGCGGCGAGCCGACCGACGCCAACCGCCGCCTTGCGATGCTCTGGGGCGACGGCGACACGGTAAAGGATCCCGTCGGCAGCAGCTACCGGCAGCAGACCGGCCGGAGCGCGGCCGAGCAGACGGCCGACGCGGACAGCCTGTACAACTATTACAAGCGCCTGATCCTGATCCGCAAGGCCAACCCCGCGATCGCGCGCGGCGACTACACCGCCTGGGCTTCGGACGACGGCAGGCTCGGCGGCTTCTATGCGAGCTGGCAGGGCGAGACCGTGATGGTGATCCACAACACGTCCCTCAGCCCGGCGAGCGTCGACCTTGCGGAGCTCGGCGTGACGGAGCTGCGCGCCTTCATCGGGGTGAACGAGGCGAGCGTCGACGGCGCGAAGCTCACGCTCGGAGCGCAGACCAGCGCAGTGCTCCGATAGGGAGCGCGCTGCAAACGGCGGACAAGCGCCGACGGAAAAGAAAAACGTCATCCTGAGGAGCCGCAGGCGACGAAGGATCTGCTGCGGATCCTTCGCTGACGCTCGAAATGACAAGCAGCCTGTGACAAACAAAACAGTGAGATGAAGCCGGTTTTTTCCGCTTTCGTCTCACTGTTTTGCTGACCGTTCGGTTTTTCGGGCGGCCGGATCGCCGGAGACCTCATCCGCCGCCGACGCGGTCCCCCTTCCCCCGCTGCGGCGGGGAAGGCCGCGGGCGACCGCAAGGGTCGCCCCTACGGGGTGGGGCGGCGTTTGCGCGGGCGGGACGTCGAGGACGCCGTCCCCTACGGGGCGGGGCGAGGTTTGCGCGGGGGCGGATAAAAAAGCCTTCCCCGCTGCGGCGGGAAAGGCCGCGGGCGACCGCAAGGGTCGCCCCTACGGGGTGGGGCGGCGCTCCCCGTCTTTCGTTACGGCGCGTCGGGGTCCCAGGGGAGCTCGACGAAGCGCGGCGCGTGATTCATCGCCGGCAGGAGCTTTTCAAACAGCTCCGCCGTGGAAAAGCGCAGGCTCGTGGTGTTGCGGCAGGGGTGGCAGCCGAATTCGGCCGCCTCGAGGAGCTCCCTGTCGACCAGCAGCTGCACGGCCCCGCCCTTGTCGTTCATCAGCCCCAGCACGCTCACCGAGCCGGGCTTGAGATCGAGCAGCCGCTCCATATCCGCCGGGGAGCCGAAGGACAGCCGCGCCGTGCCGATCTGCTTCGACAGCAGCTTTGTCTTGAAGGGCTTTTCCCCGGGCATGATCAGCAGATAAAAATCGGTCTGCTGCCGGTTCGTCAGAAACAGGTTCTTGCAGATGCCGCAGCCGAGCAGCCCCTCGACCAGCTCGCAGTCGGGGATGTTCTCCGCGGAGTCGTGATCGACGCGGAAGTACCGCACGCCGAGGCGGTCGAGCAGCTCGTAGCAGCGCTCCTCGTTGGCCTCGCGCCTTTCCGCGGGACGGCCCTCGTAGAGCGTCGGATCAATCCGCATCGTTCGCCGCCTCCCCGGTCTTTTTGAACAGCGCCGGCAGGCAGGCGATCAGCAGCAGCACGGCCAGCACGAGCAGCAGCAGGCCGCAGACCAGCCCCAGCAGCTCGATCCACGCGAAAGCGCCCGCGGCGAGACGGCCGGCGCCGACGCCGAGCAGATAGCAGAGCGTGCCCATGCCGAGGATCAGCAGCACGAGCGTCAGCACGCGCAGCAGCGCGCCGCCTTTGCCGCTCTCCTTCAGCCAGATCGCGACCGTCAGCAGGGCCAGCCCCGCCAGCAGCAGGTTTGCCGCGCCGAAGATCGTCCAGAGCCTGTCCGTCTCGCGGGCAAGGCCCAGCGCGCAGCCGGGCAGCACGACGAACAGCGTGCCGACGACCGGGCGGGCAAAGAAGCGCTGCGCGCCCTCCAGCTTCTTGAGCCGGCGGTTCTCGGGATTGAAGAGCTCGGCGAAGAGATAGCGTCCAAGACGGGTGCAGGTGTCGAGCGTCGTCAGCGTGAACAGGGCGACCGCGACGGTCATCAGCGTGTAGACGAGTCCGTTCGTGACGACGGGCTGCGCGTCGGAGCCGCCGGTCATGCCGGCCCAGGCCGTGGCGACGCCGGCGGAAAAGGCGGCCAGCGGAGACGAAAAGCCGTCAAGCTGCCGGAAGACGGACACGTTGCTGACAGTGAAAAGCACCAGCAGCGCCAGCAGCGCGTCGAGCAGCAGGGAGCCCACGCTGACGCCGCGGGCGTGCTTTTCGTTGGCGAGCTGCTTGGCCGTCGTGCCGGAGGCGATCAGCGCCCGATAGCCCGAGACCACGCCGCCCCCCATCAGCGCGAGGAGGGCCGGAAGCAGCGGGCCGTGCGCGTTGGAGGCGCCGGTGAAGGCCGGCGTCATCACGTATGTCCCGCCGAAGCAGGGCCTGACCAGCGCGAAAAGGCTGAACAGCATCACGCCCCAGAGCAGGAAGGAACAGAGAAAATCGCGCGGCTGCAGCAGCGACCAGACCGGCAGCAGCGACGCGGCCGTGATATATACGGCGATGATCGCCACCCAGACCGGGGCGCTGCAATTCAGCCCGACGTTCAGCCCGAGCCAGACGCTGCCCGCCATCAGCAGCAGGCAGACGACCGTGACGGGGATCATCGGCAGATTCTTCCGGAAGACCAGCAGGCCGAACAGCAGCGCGACCAGCACGAAGAGGATCGAGGCCGTGCCGGCGGAGGCGCCGGGGGCCACCCGTCCGAAGCCGACCGACACAAGACCGCCCTCCGCCGACGAAGCGAAGACCGCGGCCGTGACCTTTGTGAAGCAGGCGACCAGCAGGATCAGCGTGACGAGCGCGAAGGCCGTGAAGAGCTTCTGCGCCTTCTCGCCGACGTGTTCGCGCAGCACGCGCCCGAGCGAACGGCCCTTGTGCCGCAGCGAGGCCAGCAGCGCGCCGAAATTTTGCGTCAGTCCGAACAGCAGCGTGCCGATCAGCACCCACAGCAGCGCGGGCAGCCAGCCGTACGACGCGGCGATCACCGTGCCGCAGATCGTCCCGGCCCCGGCGATCGACGAAAAATGATGTCCCAGCACGACGAAGGGCGGCGTGGGTACGAAATCCTTGCCGTCAAAACAGTCCTGCGAGGGCGTTTCCCTCCCGGGATCGACGCCCCAGCGCTTCTCGAGCGCGCGGCCGATCAGCAGGCCGCCCGCGATCAGCAGCGCCGCCGCGGCCAAAAAAATCAGTGCGTTCATGTCTCGTTCTCCTTGCGCGGGAGGCCCGGCCTCCCGAAAATTCAAATCGCGTATACTATACCCCGCCGCGGGCTCTTTTTCAAGAGCCAACCGCGAGGGAAAAGTTATGTAAACCGATTGAAGCGCTTGCGCTTTTGCCGCAAAGCGGGTATAATAGCGGCAGAAGCCTTGCAGGAGGGGACGCCGATGTTTTTCGATACGCACGCGCACTACGACGACCGCCATTTCGATTCGGACCGGGACGAGCTGCTGCCGGCGCTCGCCGCCGCCGGGGTGGAGCTGATCGTCGATCCCGGCTGCGACACCGAAAGCAGCCGCGCCGCTCTTGCGCTGGCGGAGCGCTGGCCCTTCGTCTACGCCGCCGTCGGCGTCCACCCGGAGGAGATGGCGCACGACCCCTGCGAGCTCGGCGTGATCCGCGAGCTCGCGCGGCACCCGAAATGCGTTGCGATCGGGGAGGTCGGGCTGGACTACTACTGGGACAGGGAGCACAAGGCCGAGCAGCAAAAGCTCTTCCGCGCGCAGATCGAGCTCGCGATGGAGCTGGGCAAGCCCGTCATCGTCCACGACCGGGACGCGCACGGCGACTGTCTGGCCATCGCGCGGGACTATCCCGGCGCGCGCGGCGTGTTCCACTGCTTCTCGGGCAGCCTCGAGATGGCCGAGGAGCTGCTGGCGCTCGGCTGGTATCTCGGCTTTGACGGGCCGATCACCTACAAAAACGCCCGGAGAGCGCTGGAGGTGCTCGCCCTCTGCCCGCCGGAGCGCATCCTGATGGAGACCGACAGCCCCTATCTCAGCCCCGAGCCGCTGCGCGGCCGGCGCAACGACTCGCGCAATCTCGTCTGCGTCGCGGAAAAGATCGGCGAGCTCAAGGGTCTGACGGCCGCGGAGGCCGCGCGGCTGTGCCTGGAAAACGGCAGGCGCCTGTTCGGCCTGGAGGCCGCGCCGTGAAGATCGCCCTTCTCGGCTATTCCGGCTCCGGCAAATCCACGCTCGCCCGCGCGCTGGCCGAGCGCTGCGGCGTGCCGGCGCTGCATCTGGACGCAGTGCAGTTTCTGCCGGGCTGGCGGATACGGCCGCAGGAGGAGCAGCTTTCCCTCGTGCGGGCCTTCATGGACGAGAACGAAGAGGCAGGCTGGGTGATCGACGGCAACTACGCCAATCTCCTGCAGCCGCGCCGGCTGGAGGAGGCCGACCGGATCGTCCTGCTGCTCTTCAACCGCTTTTCCTCGCTCGCGCGGGTGACCGAACGCTACCGGCGCTTCCGCGGGAAAAGCCGCCCGGACATGACCGAGGGCTGCGCCGAAAAGCTGGACGCGGAATTTCTCTGGTGGGTGCTGTGGAGAGGCCGCACGCGCCCGAGACGCGCTCACTACGCCGCGATCGCGGCCCGCTGGCCGGACAAGTGCGTGATTTTGAAAAACCAGCGTCAGATCGACGCGTTTTTACGGCGCTTCGAGACGGAGCCGCCGTCCAATATCGGAAAGGAGTAATACCCATGCAGGAAGTGTACGAATTTTTGAAGGCCGCGGGGACCTATTATCTGGCCACCTGCGACGAAGGACAGCCCCGGGTGCGTCCCTTCGGCACGGTCAACCTCTTCGACGGCAAGCTCTATATCCAGACCGGGCGCGTCAAGGCCGTGTCCCACCAGCTCCACGCCAATCCGCACATCGAGATCTGCGCGATGCTGCCCGGCAAGTGGCTGCGCGTGGAAGCCAGCGCCGTGCTGGACGACCGCCGCGACGCGCGCGTGAGCATGCTGGACGCCTATCCCGCGCTGCAGAAGATGTATTCGCCCGACGACGGCAACACCGAGGTCTGGTATCTGCGCAACGCGACCGCGACCTTCTACGCCTTCGGCGAGCAGCCCCGCAGCGTCAGTTTTTAAGGCCGGAGCCCGACGGCGGTCAGGGTCCGGCCGGGGCGTTCCCCAGCGCCTCGCCTTTCCGGTGAACGGCGAACATCGAACAACGGACAGAGCCGACAGGCTCTGTCCGTTGTCGTTTTGCCGGGTTTGGTTTTTCCGTGCGCTTGAGGGGCTCAGCCCTTGACCGCGCCGGCGGTGACGCCTTCCACGTAGTACTTCTGCAGCCACATGAACAGGCTCACGATCGGGATGGCGACGATCACGCAGCCTGCCGCGAACTGGGTGAACAGGTTGGTGTCGGGGTGCGTGCCGAACATCAGCGAGTACAGGCCGACAGAGACCGTCCAGAACTGGCAGTTCTCCGCGCCGATGATGACCTTCGCAAAGATGAAGTCCATCCAGGGCCCGGTGAAGCTCATCAGCGCCTGATAGATGATGATGGGCTTGGCCAGCGGCAGGATGATCTGCCGGAAGATCTTGAAGTTGGTGCAGCCGTCCAGCTTGGCCGATTCGACCAGGGCGTTCGGGATAACGTCGAAGAAGCCCTTGGCGATCTGGAAGCCGAGGCCGGCGCCCGCGCTGTAGGCCAGGATCAGACCGATCATGGAATAGCCCGGGTGTTCCGGGTTGCCGGTCAGGCCGACGGACTTCAGCAGGAAGTAAATCGCGATCATGCTCATGAAGCCCGGGAACAGGCCGAGGATCATCGAGATGTTCATGAAGGGCTTGCGGAGCTTGAACTTCAGTTTGGACATGCAGTATGCGACCGAGAGGACCAGGAAGGTCGAGATGACGCAGTCGAACACGGCGACGATCAGCGTGTTCAGCAGCCAGTGCGGGAAGGCCTTCTCAATGCCGTAATAGGTGGCCGTGAACAGGTCCTTGAAGTTCTTCAGGCCGTAGGCCTTCGGGAAGAAGTTGCTGGTGACCGTACCGATAAAGGTACCGTCGGGCTGGTATTCGCAGCGGAACGCGGAAAGCAGGATCCAGACAAGGGGGACGAGCCAAATGATTCCCAGCACGATCAGGACAGCATAGGTAACGCCCAGGCTGACCCGGCGGTTGCGGGACTGGCTGCTGACCTTTTTCTTATTCATTGGAACGTATCCTCCTCGTTATAAGCCTTGCTGCGGCGATACGTGACCAGCGTGATGGTAGCGGTGATCAGGAAGGTGAAGATGCCGATGACGGCGCCCGTGTTGTACGAGCCCTGATCGATCGTCACCTTGTACAGCCACGTAACCAGGAGGTCGGTGCCGCCGGCCTGATAGCCGACGTAGGTCGGTCCGCCTCCTGTCAGCAGGAAGATCGTGTTGAAGGCGCTGATGTTTCCGACGAAGCTGGAGATCAGATACGGGGTCGTGACGAAAACGACGTAGGGCATCGTGATCTTGCGGAACATCTTCATCGTCGAGGCGCCGTCCACGCGGGCCGCCTCGTACAGATCCGCGGGGATATTCATCAGAATGCCCGAGGTCATCAGCATCGTGTACGGGACGCCGACCCACATGTTGATCAGGATGACCATGAACTTGGCCAGCCGCTCGCTGTCGCCGGTGTTCAGACCTAGGAAGCCGATCGGGTTCTGGGTCCAGCCGAGGTTCATCAGCATCGCGTTGAAGGGGCCGTACTCGCCCAGCAGGTTGCGGACCGCCAGCAGAGAGATGAACTGCGGCACGGCGATCGTGAAGATGAAGACCGTGCGGAAGACCTTCTTGCCCTTCAGGCCCTTCTTGTTGATCAGCAGCGCCAGGACGATGCCGCCCAGATAGCAGGTCAGCGTGGCGAAGATCGCCCAGATGAAGGTCCAGCCCAGAACAGGCAGGAAACGGTTTTTGATCTCAATGCCCAGCGAGCCCTCGCCGGTGAAGACCGCGCGGAAGTTCTGAATGCCGTTCCAGCTGAAGAGGTTCGTGCCGAGGTCGTTCATGTCCTGCAGGTTATACGTGGAGAAGGCCAGCGAGATCATGAAGATCGTCGGGATGATCGTGAACAGCGTCGCCGCGATGCAGGTAGGCGTGAGCATCAGGACGTGGAAGCGGCCGTCGAGCAGCTCGGCCAGGTCCTCCTTGAAGGACGTGGGCTTTTTGCCGATCTTCTCATCCAGATCCGCCTTGCGGGACGATTCGATGTTCAGATTCCAAAGCAGGAAGTAGATGATGATCATCGCGATCGTGGCAAAGCCGAACAGAACCATCAGCTTGCAGTCGGACGGTCTGACAAGCATCGTTCCGGAGAAGATGTCGATCTTGCCCTCGGTCACGTTTTTCAGAGACAGGTTTGCCAGCGCCTTCCAGCCGTACGGCGTTCCGTTGACCGACGGGCAGAAGATCATCAGCGCGAGAATGCCGAGCTGAAGCAGGAGGAAGAGCGCGCCCTTGACGTATTGTTTGTGGTAAAAGTTTCCCGCGCCGAAAATGAAGTGTGAAGCCTTGGTTCCCGGGGAGCCGTCCGCAAAGCGTTTTCCGAAATCGGAAAAGGCTTTCCCCAGGCGTTCCAGAAAGCTCACGCGTTCAGCGTTTTTCGGAGCTTTTTTCAATTTGGAAGCCATATTTTCCCTCCCAAAAAAGTCCAGGAATCCGACCGTTCTTGTTTATGCCTGGGTGGGCAGCGTGGCGGGGAACTCCTTCGGGGTGACGCCGTGCATCCACAGATACTCGATCAGGTACAGGCCCTTGCGGATGCCGTCGAGCGAGGTGGTCTCGGTCAGGATCTGATCGCCGGTCGTCGGGTAGGCTTTCTTGTCGATCATCGCGCGGAACACGGCCGGGGCGTTCTTGGAATAGTAGTAGGTGTTCAGCGTGCCGGTGAGGAAGGGCTGCGGGATGCCCCACTCGGCCATGCTGACCTGCATCGCGGCAAGGCTGTATTCGCTCTCGGTCACTTTGCCCTCGTCATAGCACTGCTTGATGAAGTCCGCCGCGCCGACGTAGGCCGGGACGTTCATGACCTCGAGGTAGGAGCGGTTCTGGATCTCCTTGCTGGACAGGTACTTGATCAGCTGCTGCTCCTTGACATACTTGGTGGGCTCGGAGTTGAGGTTGATCATGAAGCACTTGCAGTCGGCAAAGGTGCCGCCGCGGTAGACGTCGCCGGCGGAGACGCCCTGCAGGCCCGCCACCGCGTCCGCAGTCAGCGTGAAGGTCGGGATCAGGGCGATGCCCAGGTTGCTCTCGCCGACGGAGGCCTTCGCGGTGTTGAAGTGCCAGGCGCCGCCGATCACGGACACGACGCCCTTGTTGCGGAAGTCGGCGTCCCAGCCGTCGGAGGAGGCCCACTTGAAGCCGTTCGGATCTTCCGCGTAGGCCTGCAGCCAGCGCACGATCGCCACGGTGTCGTCGCCCTGGCAGTTGCTGACGCCCTTGGAGCCGCCGGACACAGCCTCGGCGCCCTCGTAGAGCTTCACAGTGGTGTTGTGGTCGCTGACGCGGCTGGCCAGCAGCGCGAAGGACATGTTGAAGCCGTCGTCGCCGGTGACGGTGATGGCCTTGCAGTTGGCGGCGGCAGCAGCCTCGCGCAGGCCCTCAAAGCTCTGCGCCTGCTCCGCGGTGACGAGCTCCTTGTTGTAGTACAGGAACAGGGCCTGGGAGATGTAGGGCACGCCGTACAGGTAGTTCACGCCCTCGTAGGCGGAATAAATGACCTTCTTGAAGGAATCGGGGTTGTCGGCCAGGACCTGCGCGATCAGCTCCTCGTCGGTGAAGGGCTTGGCGCACATCGTGGAAGCGAGCTTGCCGATGTTGTCGTGCGCGACGGTGAAGATGTCGGCGGCGGCCGACGGGTCGGTGGTGATGGTGCCGGCGACCGAGCCGGTATCCATGCCCTTGACGGTGATTTTATAGCCGAAATCGGGGTTGGCCGCGATATACTCGTCGCAGACCTTCTGATAGAACTCGGCCGACTCCTCGCCGACCCAGATGCGGATCTCGCCGTTGTCGTCAACGCCGGGCACGCCTTCGACCGCAGCGGGCCCCTGGGTACCGGCCTCGCCGCCGGTTCCCGCGTTCCCTTCCGAGCCGCAGCCGGCCAGCAGGACGAGCAGCATCGCCATGGCTAATACTAATGCAAGAATCTTTTTCATCGTATTCTCCTCCTTGGAACGATTATACGCCGTCAAACGACAGCTTTTCGATAATGGTTATTCCCGTGATCAGGTCGCACACCGTGCGGTTTTTCCTGCTCATCAGCAGCTCCGTCAGCCGGAGGATCGGCACCAGCAGGAAGGTGTAGATCCCCGCGTACAGATAGAAGGGCAGACTGTCGATCAACAGCACGAACAGGAAGCGGTACAGGATCTGCGGAACGGTCGCCGCGCTCTGCCGCTTCACGTTGAAGGGCATGATCCCGGTCATCAGCTTGCCCGGCGTCGCCCGGCTTCTGTTCAGCAGCGGGACGGCCACGAACAGCAGAAGCTCGGCCAGCAGGCAGGCGGCCGCCTTGAGAACGTAGGAGCGCAGATTCGCCGCGAACAGCTCGTCCCGGTATTCCCCGTTTTCGCTCAGCGCCGCGCTGACGGCCTCCGCGTCGTTCTGCAGCGCCGCGGCCGTTTCCGCCTCGATGGCCTGCGCGCGCCCGGCGTGCTCGTGATACGCGTCCGCCGCGGGCGTCCGCAGGATCAGCAGCATCAGCAGCATGAACAGCGCGAAGAGGAGCAGCACGTCAAAGCCGTCCGCAATGATCCTTTTCAGCAGATAGGGCCTGGAGTTGGGCTCCAGCTCGATCTGCCTGCCGTTGACCTCCGCCTTCATATCAGCAGATCTTCATGTCGATCGTGGTGGAGTAGACGGAGACGTCCTTGCTGTCGAAGGCGATCTTGACGTCCTTCTCCTTGAAGTCCGGCCCGACCTTGAGCAGGAACTCCTGCCCGTCGGCCTCGGTCTTCGCGAAGCGGACGTTGCCGTAGTCGAGGATCTCGAGCACGCGGCCGTCCAGACCGTTGCTGCTCTTGTCCACGAAGCTGATCAGATCGCGGCTGACCGTGTAGCGGTATTTCTTCTTGTAGCAGGCGTCGCCGTCGATGGAGTTGATCTTGTAGCCGTGCTCCGGCGCGGTCTCCACCAGATAATCGCCGATGTCATAGAAGAAGTGCAGTACGCGCTCGCCGTTCTCCTTGATCTCCGTCTTGGAGAAGCGGCCGACCAGCGACACCTCGTCGTCGAGGGCCTTGAGCACTTCCGCACCCTTGACGGTAACGTTGACCTTTTCATTCAGAATCGAGAAGCTGTACTCCTCGCCCTCTTTGACCTTCTCGTCGACCAGCGCGAAGATGTAGCTGTCGCCGTTTTCGAGATAGGCGAGGCGCTTGTCGTCCACGGCCTCGATGCGGGCGACCTTGAGCCGGAAGTCCTTGCCCGGCACGATCGCCTGAGGCGGCACGTTGAGCTCGAAGCGGTCGGCCCCCTTGAGCGGCTCGCGGAAGACGGGCGGCATCGGCACGCGGCTGTTGAGCAGCTCCATGTCCGTACCGGCCACCTTGGCCTCGATCGTGTTGAAGGGCGGGATCTTGCTCATCAGCGTGATCTCGGTCTCCGCGTCGAAGAAGTGGACCTTGCTCGGGTTGGGAACGGCGTACACCACGTCGCCCACTTCGATGTCGTCGCGGTCGACGACCTTGACGATGATGCCGTTGCCCTCGTCCTTCATCGTAAACTCGCCGAGGTGATCGCCCAGCTTGCCGTAGACGATGGTCTCGTTGCCGAGGCGCTCCACGTTCGTCACGATGAATTTCAGACCGGGGCCGTTCTTTTCCAGCGCGATGTGCTCCGGACGGATGCCGAAGGTCACGACCGTCTTGCCGTCGAGATAGCTCTTGTGGATCTTGCAGACCTTCTCATAGGGGATCGTGACCGCGTCGCCGTTGGAGAAGGTCACTTGCACGTCGTCCTTCTCGCGGTTGAGCCGCACGTCGAAGAAGTTCATCTGCGGGGTGCCGATGAAGCCGGCGACGAACTTGTTGTACGGTTCGTTGTACAGGTTCATCGGCGTGTCGATCTGCTGCACGTAGCCGAGCTTCATGACGACGATGCGCGTGCCCATCGTCATGGCCTCCACCTGGTCGTGGGTGACGTAGATGAAGGTCGTCTTCAGGCTCTTGTGCAGCGCGGTGATCTCCGTGCGCATCGCGGCGCGGAGCTTGGCGTCCAGGTTGGACAGAGGCTCGTCCAGGAGGAAGACCTTCGGATCGCGCACGAGCGCGCGCCCCAGCGCAACACGCTGCCGCTGGCCGCCGCTCATCTCCTTGGGCTTGCGCTGCAGGTAGTCCTCGATGTCCAGCATCTTGGCCGCCTTCAGGACGCGCTGCTTGATCTCCTCCTCGGGCATCTTGCGGTTGCGGAGGCCGAACGCCATGTTCTCGTACACGGTCATGTGCGGATACAGCGCGTAGCTCTGGAACACCATCGCAATGTCGCGGTCCTTCGGCTCCATGTCGTTTACCAGCGTGTCGCCGATGAACATGTCGCCGGCGGTGATTGTCTCCAGGCCCGCGATCATGCGGAGCGTGGTCGATTTACCGCAGCCGGAGGGGCCGACGAAAACGATGAATTCCCGGTCGGCGATGTCGATGCAGAAATCGTTGACCGCTTTGTGTCCGTTTTCATAGACCTTGTAGATGTGGGAAAGCTTTAAGTTTGCCATATTCTCCTCCCTCTTCTATTTTTAGTGTGATCTATTCTGGAATTAACGCCCGATCCCATCGGGCGGACTTCCCGTTTTGCTGCCGCCGGGGGTCATACGAAGCGGATCCCGCTTCTGTCGAGGACGATCAGCAGCCGGTCGATCCCGGTGAGCTGGCCGTTGACGGTCCCCGCGAGGGCCCCCTTCCGGTCGTACACGGAGTAGACCCCGTCCTTGAAGCTGATCCTGCCGATCTCGCTCAGCTTGATCTCCCGTTTCCGGAACAGGTAGCTCATCGTCAGCGTATCGTCCGTGATCCAGGCCCGGTCCGTCGCCATCGCGAAGAGCACGGCCCCCGCGGCGAGCGCGACGATAGCCAGCATGATCCCCGCGAACACCGCGAGCCCCTGCCCCCCGCCGAGCGCGAAGAGCAGCACGGCCGCGATCAGGCTGCCGGCAAAGCCGCCGAGCGCGAAAAAGAAGGGCTTTTTGTCCGTCTCGGTGCTGATCTCTCCGTGTCTGAACATCGTCCTTCCCCTTCCTTTCGCTTTTTTCTCAGAAGCCGCTCATGTCGCAGAAGCCGGTCTTGAGCAGCTCGCCCTTGATATCCGCGCTCTGCTTGAGCACATGGCTGTCCCAGCTGTGAAGATCCGTGATCTCATAGCCCTTTTCGAAAGCCGCGAGCAAAAAGCCCTCCATCCCGCTCGTGTCGACCAGCAGCACGCCGTCGCGGATCTCGTAGTTTTTGCTCCAGACGCCGGGCGACCAGCTCCAGATATAGAGCTCGTACTCGCCGTTGATGTATTTCTCCGGCAGATTGACGACGTTGAAGCGGCCCTCGATCAGCTCGAGCTGCCTGTAGCGGAAGCTCTGCTCAAAGCGGTTCGCGCCCTTGCGCACGACGACCGTGAGCTCCGCGGCGCCGCCGTCCAGATGCTCCTCCAGACGGATCGAGGCCGTGTCGGTGAAGACGGTCTTTTCGTCCTCCCGGCCGTTGAAATAATAGTAAGACTCGTCGCTGTTGACGGCCTTCAGCGTGATCTCCTTCCCGCCGGCAAAGCTGCCGCCCCGGTCGGAGATCTCCAGCTGCGGGTGCGTGTCCTTCGAGCGCGTGAGCACCGCGAGGCCGCTGCCGTCAAAGCTCACGCGGGCAATCCCACCGCTCACGACAGCCTTCGCGCCGGTCAGCGCGTCGTAGTAGTTCCCTTCGTCCAGATGGGGGACGGCGACCTCGACGGCGGCGCCCGGCTCGACCTCGGCGACGTTCAGGATCAGCGCGCCCTGGTCGTTTTCGGCGATCTTCTCGCAGACGTAGCAGCTCCCGTCGGCCGATTCAAAGGAGGCCGCGCCGACGAAGCGGTTGTGGAAGCGGTTGGAGACGGCGACGAGCTCGCTCTCGAAGGCCCAGGAGCCGACCGTGCCGACCGTCAGCTCCTCCGTCGGCCGCGCCAGATACAGGCCGCCGAGATCCTTCTTCGCGGCGATGACCGCCCAGTATTTGGCCACGCGCTGCTCGGAGTAGTGCGTGGAGGCGGTGATGTACTCGTCGTGGCTCTCCACCCAGGCGATCAGCTGGGCGGGGTCCTCCGTTTTCAGCGCGGCGTTCAGGATCTTCTCCGGATCCTTGACGGAGAAGACGCTCTTGTACTGCGCGGCAAAGCCGTCGTCGGTCACGCGCATGTATTTCGTATAAGCGGAAAGGCTGCGGCCGGACGGCGCGTTGAGGATCTCGCCGTAGACGTACAGCTCTTTTCCGGTTTTTTCGGTGTAATAGGTTTTGGCGAGCTCCAGGGTATTCTCCCAGAAATCGCTCGGATAATCGGGGTCGGCGGAGGTCTCGATGTGCTTGGCCGCGTCAAAGCGGAAGCCGTCGATCCCGACGTCGATGCATTCCTCCAGCAGAGACAGGATCCGCTGCTGGACGTAGGGGTTCGCGGTGTTCAGGTCCGGAAGGTTCCCGTAGGCGTAGTACTGGGTCTCCGCCCCGGAGCCCTTCGCGCCGCGGTCGTGGTGGAAGGTCAGGCCGATCCCGTCCACGTCCTCGTTGCGGTTGCGGTAGACGACCGGCTCGTACTCCTCGACGGCGGGGCAGACCATCGGCGTGCCGTCGGCCTCCTTGCCCTCGTCGTCGGTGGTCGCCAGGTGGTTGACGACGATGTCCGCGAGGATGCAGATATCGTATTTCTCGGCCTCGGCGCAGAGCTCGGCCAGCTCCTCCTTCGTGCCGAGCGGGGAAGCGTCCCCGATGGAAAAGCCCAGCGGCTGATAGAAGGCCCACCAGGCGGAGCCGCCGCTCTTCGGCTGCTGCACCGGCATCAGCAGCACGTTTTTGAAGCCGGCGTTGCGGATGGCCTCCAGATTGTCCGTCACCTCGCGGTAGGTCCAGTTGAAGGCGTGCAGCGTCAGCCCGTCGGCCGCGTTTTCGGGCAGCGCGTCGACGTAGGCGTCCGGGAAATCTTCATAGTCCGGGATGACCTCGTCCCCGCCGGAGGGCGCTTCCTGCGCTTCCGGCATCGGTTCGGCCGCCGGGGTCTCCGCCGGCGCGCCCGCCGGAGCGGCCGTCTCTCCGCCGCAGGCGGCGAGCGACAGGCTCAGCAGCAGGGCCAGCAGCAGACAGACGAGCTTTTGTGTTGTTTTCACGGCGTCATCCCTCCCGAAAAAGGACTGATAAGGAAACAAAGGGGCCCCAAAGGCATGGGAGCCCCTTTGTTCAAACATACTTACTTCTTCTCAGCAGTGACCGTGCCGGCGCCGTCAGCAAAGGTGATGGTGACGACGTAGGTGCCGTCCTCAGCAACCACGCAGTTGCCGCTCTCGGTGCTGGGATCGCCCCAGCTGTTGTCCCAGACGCCGTCGGCGCGAACCTTGAACTGCTCGCCGGCCGTCAGCTCGACCTCGCCGGTCCAGGTGTCGTTCTCGCCGGCTTCCATGGCGACGTCTTCAGCCCAGCCGTTGAAGCCGCCGATGATGCCGTAGGTGTGATCACCGGGGATCCACTCGAGGATCTCTTCGTACTCGATGCCTTCCTTGGCTTCCTTCAGGATCAGGCCAACGCCGAAGCCGGGGTTGCCGGCAGCGGAGACGGTCTTGTACTGGGCGATGACCAGGGTGTAGAGGCCGGGGCCGCCGGTGACGACCGGGTTGTCAGCCCAGCTGAAGCCGTTCTCATCGGGCTCTTCCTGCCAGGTGGGATAGAAGATGGTATCGGGCGTCAGAGACTCGACGTACGCGGTCTTGGGGTCGCTGATCCACTGCTCCTCGGCGTAGACGACGTTGTCGCCGTCCTTGTCAACGCTGCACTGCGCGATCTTGACCGCGTAGGAGCCGTTGGCCTTGAACAGCTTGCCGTCCTTCAGGAACCTGGCGGTCCAGCCGGCGTCGTTGGTGCCGAAGATCAGGTCGATGGTGTAGAGGTACTTGACTTCCTTGCCGGCCAGGGCAGCCTGGATGGCGGGGTCCGCATCCTCAAGCGCGATGGGGGTCAGCGCGGAGGCCTCGTACAGGGAGCTGTCCTTGCCGTTCCAGCTGTTGGGCGTGCCGTCGGCAAGCAGGTACTGGCCGTGGGCGACCCAGGCAGCGTGGCCTTCGTCAGCCAGCACAACGGGAGCCGTCGGCTCGCCGCCCTCGGTGTTCTCGGGGGTCTTCTCGGTGTTCTCGGGGGTCTGCTCAGTGGTCTGCTCGGGGGTCTGCTCGGTCTGAGCGGGCGTCTCGCCGCAGGCGGCCAGAGCGAAAACCATCAGAACAGCCAGCATCAGTGCTACATACTTCTTCATGATAGTGTCCTCTCCTTCATTTTGATAAATGATGTATTACCGCAGCGCGCTGCCGCACGCTGTCAGCAAACCGGGTAATCCGCGGTCCGGCGGTCCGAATGCCACGGCGGTCCGGAGCCTTTCCCGGACTTCACATATTGTATACGATATTCCTTCAAGAATCAATAGCTTTTTTGTGATTTTCGTCAAAGAGCCCGAAAGAATTTCGAAAAGCGGAAGGATTTTCCAGCTGCGGAGCCCTTTCGGCGAACAGCCCCGCAGCGTGAGCTTCTGAGGCCGGCGGAACAGGAAAACGGACAGAGTGAAACGCTCTGTCCGTTTTCGTTTTTCTTGCCATTCCGGCAAGCTGCGTGCTATACTGTTTTCATACTAAAACCTAATAGAAATCAGACAATCTTTGCGGCTGGATTTGTGCCATGCTTCGTTTCGTCGGCACAAGCTTCGGATCGTCTCGCTTCCGCCAACTGTGGCGAAAGCTCGCTCCCTCCGCTGCGCCTCCTCTTCCCATCGAAGCGGAAGCGCTTCGATGGGAGCCCTG
>JAILOS010000121.1 GCA_024690695.1 Oscillospiraceae bacterium | reverse complement strand
CGTCAGATCCGGCGCTTCGATGCTGACGCCGGAATTTGCATGGCGTATGAAGTCCTCCACCTGGCCCTCCATGCGCAGCTTCTCGATCAGCGTTCCGCCGAGGACGGCGACCACCAGCCCCAGCGCCACATAAGCCGCGGCGATCTTGACGCCGAAAATGCTCATCAGCAGAACAAGGCTGCCGAGATCCACCATCGGGGAGGAAATCAGAAACGAGAAGGTCACGCCCAGCGGCAGGCCGGCGCTCGTAAAGCCCATGAAGATCGGGATGGACGAACAGGAGCAGAACGGCGTCACAGTGCCGAGCAGCGCCCCGACGACGTTGGCTCCGATCCCGTGGAAGCGCCCCAGAATGCGTTTGCTGCGCTCCGGCGGAAAGAAGCTCTGAATGTAGGAGATGATGAAGATCAGCAGACAGAGCAGGATCGTGATCTTGACGACGTCATAGAGGAAAAACTGAATGCTGCCGCCCCAGCGGGAAGCGGTGTCCAGACCGAGCGCGCTCAGCCCTTTGCCGATCAAAGCGTTGAGCCACTTCATGCCGAGGATCTGATCTTGAATAAACTTGCCCATAAAATACAACCTTTCATCGAAACATTTAATTATTTCAATATATAGGGCCTGGATCAAGCCGACGCTGCTTGCGTCGGCTCAATCGCAACCGCTATTTTGACGGCAAATGCAGTCCGGCTTATCCTCGAACATCCGGCCAAGCGTCTGATGCATCGTGGCAAGCGCCTCGCTGTTGAGAGAGTAGTAGATGTTTTTCCCTTCTCGCTTCTGCTTCACGATCCCTGCCTCGCTCAGCACCTTCATGTCGTGGGACAGCGTGGGCTGTGTGATATGAAATTCCTCCAGGATCTTGCAGCCACACAGTTCTCCGCAAGAGAGCATATCCACGATCCGCAGCCGTTTGGGATCGGACATGGCGCGCAGCATTTTCGCGGTGTCGATATAGACCTGTTCCATGCACTTCCCTCACATTCAAAATATTCTATATGTAGAGTAACACACTTATAGAAATTTGTCAATGTGTATTTTTCTCCAACTGCTTTTCATACACGGTATGCCGTATATAAAAAGGGACCCTGATCGTATCATAATCAGAGTCCATTTATAAGAAATGGTCCGAGTGAAGGGACTTGAACCCCCGACCTGATGGTCCCAAACCACCCGCGCTACCAACTGCGCTACACCCGGACGTATCGCCGGAGGACGCACGCTGCGCGCTGCGCCCTCCGGTGCCGTGTTATTATACTCCATCCTCTGTCGGCACGCAAGAGATTTCTTGATGTTTTGCGGCGCTTGTGATATGCTGTCGGCAGGAGTGTGAACAGGCATGAGAATGAGAAAACGGCGCAATCTTTCCCCGCGGATGGAAAAATGCGCCGCCGTTTTGATTGACGAGCCCGCCGCTTTTCGCGGGCGCTGGCTGGAGAGCTTCCCCGCCTGCGGGCGCGTGTGGCTCGAGCTCGGCTGCGGCAAGGGCCGCTTTACCGCAGGCACCGCCGCCGAAAACCCCGACGCGCTGCTCGTGGCCGTGGAAAAGGTCCCGGACGCGATGATCATCGCGATGGAGCGCGCGCTGCAGCAGGGGCTGAACAACATCCGTTTTCTGGACTTCGACGCCGCCCGTCTCGCGGAGCTCTTTGCGCCGGGCGAGGTCGAGCGGATCTTCATCAATTTCTGCGACCCCTGGCCGAAGAGCCGCGACGCCAAATTCCGTCTGACCGCGCCCTCCTTCCTGCGCCTGTACGCCGACGCGCTGACGCTCGGCGGGCAGATCCGCTTCAAAACCGACAACGGCCCGCTCTTCGACTGGTCGCTGAAGCAGTTTGAGGCGGAAGGCTGGGCCGTCTCGGAGCTGACGCGGGATCTGCACGCGAACGGCCCCGTCGGCGTGATGACCGACTACGAGGCGAAATTCTGCGAGCAGGGCGTGCGCATCAACCGCCTCGTCGCAACGCGGACGGCCGACACGAAGACGACCGCCGACGGGGCGCTGCCGCGGCTGCGCGACGCGGCGCTTGCCGACGCGCGGGGCTATCGGCCCGCACGCGGCGCCGAGCTTCGCCTGGCGCCCTCCACGAGGGAGCTCTGCCGCGCCTTTTACCGGGTTTTCGAGCACGATCCGGCGCTGTTTGAGGACCCGAGCGAGCTGGTCCCCTTCGTCTACGACGAGGCCGCCGCAGACGCCCGCTTCGACAGGCGGCGGGAGCGGACCGACAACCGGCCCTATTACATCCTGCTGGGGGATGAGGTGATCGGCGAAGTCGTTCTCAAGCACGTCGATCCGGAGAAAAAGAGCTGCGAGCTCGGCATCATGCTGGTCAACGACACGGTCAAAAACAAGGGCTACGGCACGGCGGCCGAACGGCTCGCGCTTCGCATTGCGTTTGAGGAGCTCGGCATGGAGACGGTACTGGCCGACACGCTGCGCGCAAACGCCCGCAGCCAGCACGTGCTGGAGAAGCTCGGCTTCCGCCTCGTCTCCGAGGACGAGCATCTCAAATACTACCGCCTGACGAAGGAAGCGTACGCGGCCCTGGATGCGGCGAGGTGAAGCATGGACATACCGGACGCCTCCTTTCTGAGAACCGACGAGTTCTTCCTCCGGCTTGACCGCAGCTCGGAGGCCGACCCCGAACGGGAGCTCGTGCCCGCCTGTCACTTCAGCATCTGCGATCCGGACGGGACGGTCATGGGCCGCTGCGATCTGCGCGTCGGCCACAACGAAAAGCTCTATTACGGCGGCAACATCGGCTACGGGATCTTTCCCGACTGCCGGGGCCGCCGCCTTGCCGAAAAAGCCTGCCGCCTGCTGTTCGAGCTTGCGAGGCGGCTCGGGATGACTTATCTGTACATTACCTGCAGCCCCGACAATCTCCCCTCCCGCCGCACCTGCGAGCGGCTCGGCGGGAAGCTGCTGGAGATCGCCGAGCTGCCGGAGGACAACGATATGCGGCGGGACCGGCGCTGCACCCACGCCTGCATTTACCGATATGAACTGTGAGGAACGAGCGATGAAATTCATTTCCTGGAACGTCAACGGCCTGCGCGCCGTGATGAAAAAGGGCTTCGAAGAAATCTTTCAGGCTCTGGACGCCGATTTCGTTTGCCTGCAGGAGACCAAGCTGCAGGCCGGGCAGATCGAGCTGGACTTCCCCGGCTATCAGAGCTACTGGAGCTACGCCGAGAAAAAGGGCTATTCCGGCACCGTGATCTTTACGAAGCATCCGCCGCTGTCCGTGCGCTATAACCTCGGCCTGCCCGAGCACGACGCCGAGGGCCGCGCCGTGACGCTGGAATACGAGGATTTCTTCCTCGTCTGCGTCTACACGCCGAACGCGCAGGACGGTCTGCGGCGGCTGGATTACCGCATGCGCTGGGAGGACGCCTTCCGCGCCTATCTGCAGGAGCTCGACCGGGTCAAGCCCGTGATCGCCTGCGGCGACATGAACGTGGCCCACGAGGAGATCGACCTGAAAAATCCGAAGAGCAACGTCGGCAATCCCGGCTTCTCCGACGAGGAGCGCGCCAAATTCACCGAGCTGCTGGCCGCCGGCTTTACCGACAGCTTCCGCTGGCTCTATCCCGACCGGGCGGACGCCTACTCCTGGTGGAGCTACCGCGCCGCGGCCAGAGAGCGCAACGTCGGCTGGCGGATCGACTACTTCGTCGTGTCCGACCGGCTGCGCGGGAATATCCGGGAGGCCTTTATCCTCCCCGAGATCATGGGCTCCGACCACTGCCCCGTGGGGCTCGAGCTGACATGGTAAGCATCGGAAGCGTTACTCTCTCCGGCCGCGCCGTGCTGGCGCCGATGGCGGGCGTGACAGATTTCGCCTTCCGCCGCCTCTGCCGCGAGCAGGGCGCCGCGCTGACGACCTCGGAGATGGTCAGCGCGAAGGCGCTGGTCTACCGCGACGAAAAGACCCGCGCGCTCCTCTATTCGCCGCCGGACGAGACGCCCTTCGCCGTGCAGATCTTCGGTCACGAGCCGGAGGTGATGGCGGAGGCCGCACAGCTCGCGCTGGTGCTCAGCGGCGCGGAGCTCGTGGATATCAACATGGGCTGCCCGGTCGGCAAGATCGTCAAGGCCGGCGACGGCTCGGCGCTGATGCGCGACCCGGAGCTCGCCGGACGCATCGTCGAGGCCGTCTGCCGCGCCGTGGACAAGCCCGTGACCGTGAAGTTCCGCAAGGGCTGGGACGGCGGCAGCGTCAACGCCGTGGAATTCGCCCGGGTGCTCGAGCAGGCGGGCGCTTCCGCGCTCGCCGTCCACGGGCGCACCCGCGCGCAGATGTACGCCGGCCGCGCCGACTGGGATATCCTGCGCGAGGTCAAGCGGGCCGTGCGCATCCCCGTCGCCGCCAACGGCGACGTGTTCAGCGCGGAGGACGCCGCGCATATCCTGCGCTACACCGGCTGCGACCTGGTGATGATCGGGCGCGGCTGCTTCGGAAACCCCTGGCTTTTCCGGCAGGCCGACGCCGTGCTGCGCGGGCTGGACGCTCCGCCCCCGCCCCCGCTGGACGAGCGGATCGACGCCGCCGTGGGGCAGATCGAGCTGCTGGCCTCCGTCACGGGCGAGCGTCTCGCCTGCATGGAGGCGCGCCATCAGCTCCCCTGGTACCTCCACGGCGTCCCCTACAGCGGGGCTTACCGGCAGGAGCTGGTGCGGGTGGAATCGCTGGAGGCGATCCGGCGCATCGCGAAAAACATCAAACGGGATCTGTGCTGAGACAAAGAAGGGAGGGATCCTCTTGACCCCCGAACAGGAGCTCCGCTGTATCCGGAAGGTGCTTTCCGGCGACGCGGAGGCCTTCGAGCCGCTGATGCTCGCCTATGAAAAAAACGTCTATGCCCTCGCGCTGCGCACGCTCTCGAACGCGCAGGACGCCGAGGACGTCACGCAGGAGACCTTTCTGAAGGCCTATCGTTCGCTGTCCTCCTTTCGGGGCGACAGCAAGTTTTCCGTGTGGCTCTACCGCATCGCCTCGAACCTCTGTCTGGACCTGCTGCGGCAGCGAAAACGCCGCCCCGAGCAGTCGCTGACGGCGGAGGACGACGAGGGCGAGGCCGAGGAGCTGGCCGTACCGGACGAGAGCCTCTCGCCGGAGCGGCTGCTGGAGCAGAAGCTCACGCGCGAGGCCGTGCAGCGAGGGCTGCGGCAGCTCCCCGAGCAGGCGCGGCAGATCCTGCTGCTGCGCGAGCTGCAGGGACTGAGCTACGAGGAGATCGGCGAGGTGCTGCAGCTGGAGCCCGGAACCGTGAAATCGCGCATTTTCCGCGCGCGAAAAAGACTGTGCGCCTTTTTGCTGGAGGACGGGAACCTTCCCGATCCGATAGCGTCTAAGTATGCGGAAGGAGGTGAACGCCATGACTGATTGCGATCGTTATCAGGAAATGATCAGCCGTCTGATCGACGGAGATCTGACGAAGGAAGAACGCGGCGAGCTCGCCGCTCACGTGGAGAGCTGCTCCGAATGCGCCGCGCTGTACGTGGCGTTCCGCTCCGTATCCGAGGAGCTCGGCTCCGAAGCCGGGGAGCTGCCGGAGGGCCTGCACGAAAACATGATGGCCGCGATCCGCCGGGAGAGCCTCCGCGAGAAAAACCGCGCCGCGAACGCCCGGATGCGCCGCTGGCGCCCGCTGCTGGCGATCGCCGCGTGCTTCGCGCTGATCGTCGCCGTTGGGCTCGGCAGCGCGCGCTTCCTGCAGAAAGACCGTGATGACGTCCGCTCCTCGCGGGCGGAAAAATCCGCCGATCTGCCGATGGCGGCCTTTGAGGCCGTGACGGAGGGCGTTTCCAATCAGTCCAGGGCACGCGGCGACGCCGGCCCGGTTTCGCAGGACTGCGCGCCGGCGGATTCGGTCGAAGCCGTGCGCGAACCGGCGGAATCCGAGGAGACGGCCGGCGGCGCGGCCTACGACTTCGGGGAAGACCGGATCGTCCTCGGCGAGGAAGCCAGCAAACAGCTGCTGGAAAAGCTCACCGTACGCTCCTATCTTCCCGACCGGACGCCGGACGCGGAGTACTTCGTGCTGTGCCGGGACGAGGACGGGGAGCGCGAGCTCCATCTGCTGATCGTCGGGGAAGCGGCGCTCTACGTCCGCGGCGACGGCGACAACCTCTACTGGATCGACGGCAGCGCCGAAGAGATCCTTGCGCTGCTCGGCCTGTCCTGAATGCCCCGTTTTTCTCCTTGAAACGCATGGAAAAATATGATAAACTGTCTTCAACAAGCGCATACAGGCGCGACAGGGAGAGATGGATTTGAAGCGTGTCAAGGTATCGAACAACGTGATCCGGCGTCTGCCCCGCTATCTGCGGCACCTGGACGAGCTGGCGGAGACCGGCGTCAGCCGGATCTCCTCCTTCGATCTGGGACAGCAGCTCGGACTCACGCCCTCGCAGATCCGGCAGGACTTCAGCTGCTTCGGCGAATTCGGCCAGCAGGGCTACGGCTATAACGTCGCCGCGCTCCGCGAGGAGATCGCCGGCATCCTCGGCGCCGACCGGGGCTTCTCCGCCGTGCTGGTCGGCGTGGGCAACATCGGCCGCGCGCTGATCGAAAACTTCTGCTTCGACGAGTGGGGCTTCCGTCTGAAGGCCGCTTTTGAGATCAATCCGGAGCTGATTGGCACCGAATTCAACGGCGTCCCGATTCTGGACGCCGACGGGCTTGAGAGCTATCTGGCCGACAATCCCGTGGACGTGGCGGTGCTGTCCGTTCCGAAGGAGGCCGCCGTGCGCGTCGCCAACCGGCTGATCGCCTGCGGCGTGCGCGCGTTCTGGAATTTCACCAACGTGGAGCTGACGGAGCCGAACAGCGACGTCATCGTGGAAAACGTCCATTTTTCGGACAGCCTGCTCTCGCTGAGCTATTACGTGGCGGAACGGAAGGACGAGATCGCCAGCCGGGCCGCCCGGGCCGAGCGGGCAGCCAAAGCCGGATTATAAACCGAAAGGACCAGAAAAGCCGATCATTCCGAGCGCGGCAAACTCCGCGTCCCGGAATGATCGGCTTTTGGAGTGAAACGCCATGACCGATACGATTGCCGCCGTCGCCACCGGCGCTCAGGTGGCCGCCATAGGGATCGTCCGGCTTTCCGGGCCGGATGCGATCGCGCTCGTCAGCCGGCTCTTCCGTCCGGCGGACGGCTCGGAGATGCGCGCGCAGGAGAGCCGCCGCCTCGTCTACGGCTCGCTCTTCGACGCGCAGGGAAGGCTGATCGACTGCTGCCTGTGCACCGTCAGCCGCGCGCCGAACAGCTATACCGGCGAGGATACTGCGGAGCTGCAGTGCCACGGCTCCCCCGTCGTGCTGCGCGCCGCGCTGGAGAGCTGCTTCGCGCTCGGCGCCCGCCAGGCCGGGCCGGGCGAGTTTACGCGCCGGGCTTTTCTCAACGGCCGTCTGGAGCTGACCGAAGCGGAGGCCGTGGCCGACCTGATCGACGCGGAGAGCGAGGAGGCCATGCGAAACGCGGCCGGTCAGCTGTCCGGCGCGCTTCGAAGCCGGACCGAGGCGATCTACGCCGCGCTGGGCGAGATCAGCGCGCACTACCACGCCGTGCTGGATTACCCGGACGAGGATATCGAGGATTTTCAACTGACCGCCTACCGCGGCACCCTGCGCGGCGCGCTGGACGAGCTTGAGCGGCTGCTGGACAGCAGCGGGCGCGGGCGGCTGCTGAAGAGCGGCCTGCCGGCGGCGATCATCGGCCGGCCGAACGCCGGCAAGAGCTCCCTGCTCAACGCCCTGCTCGGCTACGACCGGGCGATCGTCACGGCGGTTCCGGGGACGACGCGGGACACCGTGGAGGAGAAGCTGCGTCTCGGCGCGCTGACCCTGCGCCTGACGGACACGGCGGGCCTGCGCGAAACGGCGGACGAGGTGGAGCGGCTCGGCGTGGAACGGAGCCGGCAGGCTGCCGAGCAGGCTGAGCTCGTGCTGGCCGTGTTCGACGCGAGCGTGCCCTTCACCGAGGAGGACCGCGCGATCCTGCGTCTGGCCGAGCAGGCGCCGAAGGCCGTGGCCGTGCTGTCGAAAACCGACCTGCCGCAGCGGCTTGAGCGCCTGGACACGGCTCTCCCGCAGGTCACCGTGAGCGCGCTGCGCGGCGAGGGGCTGGACGAGCTGCAGCGGGCAATCGAAGCGCTGTTCCCGCTGCCTGCCGTCCCGGCGGGCGAGATCCTCACGAACGCCCGCCAGACCGAGGCGATCCGCCGCGCGGCCGAGTATCTGCGCTCGGCGGAGGAGGCCATGGCCGCGTTCGCCACGCCCGACGTCGTGCTGACGGAGACCGAGGGCGCGATGGCCGCGCTGGGCGAGCTGAGCGGGCGCAGCGTGCGCGAGGACGTAACGGAGCGCATCTTCTCCCGCTTCTGCGTCGGAAAATAAACGAAACGCCAAACCGGCCCGCCGGGGTTTTCAAAATCCCCCGCGGGCCGGTTTTTTCCATGCCTTTTTATGCCTTATACGCCGAGGAACAGCCCCAGCAGAAAGCCCAGCGCCATCCCGAGCAGCAGCAGCGCCGGGATCTGCCAGCGCGGAAGCTCCGCCGGCTGCGGCGCGTGCTCGCGCAGATAGTCCTCCGCCGCGCGCCGGGCCTGCTCCAGCAGCTCCCGCCGGTTTTCGCCCTCGCGCAGATAGTCCTCCCGGAGGAAGAAGACCGCCTCCCGAAAGACGCCCGGCACCGGCTCCTTTACGACGATCGCCTGCTGGGTTTTCCCCTTCAGCGCCTCTCTGGGCGGGCGCAGCACGGCGCGGCGAAGGGCGAAGGGGCGCAGTCTCATGCGCGCTTCTCCAGATGCACCGCGATCACCGTCATGTCGTCCGCGGCGCCGTACTGCTCCTCCGCCGCCATCAGAGCGGCTTTCGCCAGACTCTTCATGTCGTCGTTCTCCGGCTGCAGCAGCTCGCGCAGCCAGTCGTCCTCCCTGTCCGCGATCACCCCGTCGCTGGCGATCAGCGCCGTGGAGCCCGGGCGCAGCTTCATCCGCACCACGTCCGGCGAAGCGCCGTCGCCCGGACAGAGGCCGGGGGCCATCGTCTCGCTGCGGATACGGCGGATATTCTTCCCGGACCTGACGTAGGACGGGGCCGCGCCGTATTTGTAAAAGCAGGTCTCCCCGCTGAACAGATCGACGCACATCAGATCCACGGTCGCGTAGCCCCAGCCGTCGCCCGAGCGCAGCAACATCACCGAGTTCAGGATGCGCATCGCCACCGCCGGCTCCGCGCCGCTGCGCAGAAAGCGCTCGAGGATCCCGACGACGCGCGCGCTGTCGCGGGCCGCCTCGTCGCCGCAGCCCATGCCGTCCGACAGGATCACGCACAGCACGCCGTCCTCGGTTTTGAAATAGCTCCCCTTGTCGCCGCTGACGCGCTCTCCTTTCTTTTTCAGCGCCGCGATCCCGACGGAAACCGCCAGCGGCTCCGCCTCCAGAAGCGTCAGCCGGCCGTCCTGGGCCAGCTCTTCCGGTTGACATAATCTTGTCCCGACGATCTCCGACAGCTTTTCCAGATAGCCCTCCTCCCGCAGCAGCGGGCCGAGCGACGCGCCGTCGATCAGCACGCGCAGCCGTCCGCCGGCCCGGAAGACGGCCGTCTCCGCGTCGACGTTGAGCGAGCGCAGATAGCGGCGCAGACGCTGCTCGGCCAGCGGCTCGGAGCCCGCGCGGCTCATGTCGCGGCTGAGCCTGTCCAACACGCCCGCCACGTCGTGATACTGCTCCCAGGCCGCGCTGCGGTTTTCCGACAGGCGGCTGCGCAGCTCGCGCCGGTAGGCCAGCGTGCGGAGCTCCGCGTTTACCGCCGCGACGAAGGCCGGCACGGCGAGACAGCGCGCGCGGAAATGCTCCGGCAGATCCTCCGCGGCGAGGCTGCCGTTTCGCCGCATCGCCGCGGTCGCGTCGTTCATCGCGGCGAGCGTGTCCATGTATTCGGCGTTCCAGCAGCGGTTCTTTTCCCTGCAGGACGCGCACACGGCGTCGGCCGCCCGGTCGAAGACGCGGGCGACGTTCTCGTCGTTTCCGCTCTCGCCGAGCGTGTCGCGCACCGACTCGTACAGCTCCTCGTACAGCCGTCCGAGCTCGCCGAGACGCCGTGCCGAAAAATGCCGCAGGCCGAGCTCGCCGTTCCCCTTCTCCATGCGCTGCAGCAGCACGCCCGTGCGTCCGAGCAGCGAGGCGGGCAGCAGCAGGAAGATCAGCGAGGCCGCCAGGCCCTCCCACAGGCAGCTCAGCGCCCGCGCCGGGGCCCAGAGCGCGAAGACCGCCAGCGCCTGCGCCAGCACGAAGCTCAGCGCGAACAGGAAGCGCCCGTAACGGCCCGTCCCGCCGGCCAGGAGCCCCGCAAACGCGTAGATCGGCGTATAGTAGGCGCCGCCCACGCGGCTGAGATCCATCGCCAGTCCCAGCACCGTCCCGACGGCGGCGCCGGTGAGCATGCCGCCCTTCATCGCGGTCGTCATGATCAGCAGCAGCGCCGCCGCGCGCCCGACCGACAGGTTCTGAAACAGCGTAAGACGGCTCAGCGCCGCCAGCAGCGCCGCCGTCAGCACCGTGACCGCCGCGCCGCGCCGCTGCTCCTCCGCCTCGCTGCGGGGCTTTTCCGGGGAAAAGGCTTCATGGAAGAAATAACAGCCGCCGAAGGCCAGGCAGCTCTCCACCGCGAAGCGCGCGGCCAGCGGAACGCCGTCGGAAGTCAGGCTGAAGGTGCTCAGCAGCGCGGTCGCCGCGACGATCAGCCCGGCGGCGCAGGGCATGAACAGCCTGCGGCGGTAGAGCGCGGTCTCCTGGAACACGAAAGCCACCGTGTAGACCAGCACCGAGGCCGCGATATAGCGGATCCCCCAGCCGACGCCGCCGCTCAGATAGCCGAGCGCCGCCCCGATCAGCGCGCATACGCCGGCCAGCCCCGGTCCGGCCGCTGCCGCCATCGCCACGCCGAAGGGCGCCCCGTCGTCGAGCACGCGCGCGCAGGAGAGCGTCAGCCCCAGCAGCGCGAAAACGAGCCCGTGCAGCACCGTCAGCGCGCGTCGGTCGAGTTTCAGACCTTCCCGCTTTCCTTTGAGGGCGGATAACCGCCCGGTTCCTTGCACGTCCATAATGGTCCTCCCCGTCAGCTTCGTAAGATAGGCCCATTATAGAAGCGACCGGCGGTGAAGGCGGTCATTTGCCGCTGTTGAAGAAGCCGTCTTTGCCGTGGAAAATGCGGGGAAATACGGCGGGCCGCTTTCACCCTTCCTTGACATTGCGGCTCGCTGTTGCTAAACTATACGGGAAAAACAGGAGCTCGGAGGGAGAAATGACTATGGCGGACGCTTTTTCGCGCACGCGCCTGCTGCTCGGCAGCGAGGCGATGGCCCGGCTTCGCGCGGCCCGCGTGGCCGTGTTCGGTCTCGGCGGCGTCGGAGGCGGCGTCGTGGAGGCGCTCGCGCGCAGCGGCGTCGGCGCGCTGGAGCTGATCGACAGCGACCGCATCAGCGAGTCGAATCTCAACCGCCAGCTTCTGGCGACGCGCGAGACGATCGGGCTGTACAAAACGGAGGCCGCCGCCGCGCGCATCCGCTCGATCAACCCCGCCTGCGAGGTCGTGGAGCACCGCTGCTTCTATCTGCCGGAAAACGCCGACGGCTTCGACCTGCGGCGCTTCGACTACGTGGTGGACGCGATCGACACCGTGGCCGCCAAGCTCGCCCTGGCCGAGCGGGCCGCGGCGGCCGGCGTGCCGATCATCAGCTCGATGGGCACCGGCAACAAGCTCGATCCCTGCGCCTTCCGCGTGGGCGACATCAGCGAGACCTCGATGTGCCCGCTCGCGCGGGTGATGCGTAAGGAACTGCGCAGGCGCGGGATCGACCGTCTGAAGGTGGTCTACTCGACGGAGGAGCCGCTTGCCCCGGCGGAAGAGGCGAACGAGGCCCCGCCGCAGGGCCGCCGGAGCATTCCCGGCTCCGTGGCCTTCGTCCCGGCGGCCGCGGGCTTCATGCTCGCCGGCGCCGTCGTCCGGGATCTGACCGGGAAATAAAAAGGCCGTCTTCCGGCTCGGAAGACGGAGGCAGAAGAAGAGACCGGGGGCACGTTTCCTCCCCCGGTCTGTTCTGTATTCCGAGAATGCTGTGTGAGGTGACGCAAATGGACGAGTTCCCCGTTTTTCTGCCCTTTATCGACTGGGACGGCAACGGCAGGGTCGACCCTGACGACGTCGCGCTGTCCCTCGCGATCCTGGAGTCGGCGGACGAGGAGAACGACGAATAAGCGCGGCGGCCCTGCGCCGTCACACGCAGATCCGCACGCTGCTGCCGCCGGTCTTCTCCTTCGTGACGACGATCTGCCTGTCGATGCGCTCCTTGAGCTCGTTGACGTGGGAGATCAGGCCGACCAGCCGCTCGCCCTCGGTCAGCCCGATCAGGGCCTTCATCACGTCCTGCAGGGCGTTGTCGTCGAGCGAGCCGAAGCCCTCGTCGACGAACAGCGTGTCCAGCCGGATGCCGCCGGCGGAGGACTGGATCTCGTCGGACAGGCCGAGCGCGAGCGACAGAGACGCCATGAAGCTCTCGCCGCCGGAGATGGAATTGGCGCTGCGTTCGCTGTCGTTGTAATGGTCGATCACGTCCAGCTCCAGCCCGCTCTGGCTTCTGTAGTCGGAAGCCGCCTTCTTCCGGATGAATTCGTACTGTCCGCCCGTCATCATCAGCAGCCGCGTATTCGCGCGCTCGAGGATGCGGTCGAAGAACATCATCTGGACGTAGGTCTCCAGCATGATCTTCTCCTTGCCGGTCAGGCTGCCGTTGGCGGTGTCGGACAGGCTTTTGACGCAAAGGAGCTCTTTTTCGATCCCGGCCGCCTCGGAGAGCTTTTCGGCAACGCGCTCCCGGATCAGCCGGTTGGCGTCCAGCCGGCTGCAGGTCCGTCTGGTCTCTTCGGCGAGCGCGGCCTGTTCCTCGCCCAGGCGAGCCTGCCGCTCCTCCTCCGCCGCGTAGTCGAGCTCCACCCGGTTTTCGAGCAGCTTCTCGTTCTCCGCCACGGCCGCGGCCAGCGCGGCGAGCTTCTTCTCCTGCTCCTGGCAGGCGTTTTTCGCCGCGCGGAGCTCGGCGTCCAGGCGCCGGCTCTGCGTCTCGAGACGCTCGATCTCAAGTCCGGCCTCCCGCGCGGAGGCGAAGCTGAGCTTGCCGCTCAGCTCTCCGACGCGCGCTTCGGCGGCTTTCCGCTGCTCGCGCTGCGCGCTCAGGTTGTTTTCCAGCGCGGCCTTCGACTCCCGGCTCTGCCTGAGCCGGTTCTCGGCTTCCCGCACGAGGCCTTCCAGCTCCCGCTTGCGCCTGACGCGGCCCCGAAGCCGGGCGAGCGTTTCCTCCCCCGCCCGTTTCTCCTCTTCGATCGCCGCCAGCTTCTCCGGCAGCAGGCGGAGCAGCGTCTCGTAATCCGCCGCATCGAAACGGCTTCCCCGGACGGCGGCGTTTTTCCTGGCGGCGATCTCGGTGCCCAGCTTCCCGGACGCCTCGCTGGCCTTGACCGTTTCGGCCTCGGCAGTCTCCGCGGCGGCCTTCGCCCGATCGAGCTCCGGCTTAGTCGGCGCCGCCGGGGATTTCTGCGCCGGGCAGGGATGGGAAAGCGAGCCGCAGACCGGACAGGGCTTCCCCTCCTCGAGCGTCTGCGACAGGACTCCGGCCTGCTCGTCCAGATAAGCTGCGTACTTTCTTTCGTAGGAGCGCCTCAGCGCCGCGGCCTGCTGCGCCTTGTCCAGGTACTCCGCCTGCAAAAGCCGAAGCTGCCGCTCGCAGCGCCGAATCTCGCCGGTCTCTTTTTGCAGCTCGCGGACGGCGCGAAGCTGCTCCGTCTGTTTTTCCAGCTCGTTTTCGGCGGAAAGCGCGTCCGTTTCGGCCGTTCCCAGCGTCTCCAGCTCGGCCTGCAGGCGCCCGCTCTCCTCGCTGAGCGACCGCGCCCGCGCCTCCTCTTCGCCGATCGCTCTCTCCAGCTCTCCGACGGACTTGGTCAGGTCCGCGGCGAGCTTCTTTTTTTCGTCCAGCTCGGCGTAGTCCGGAAGCTCCGCCGTCAGCACGGCGATCCGCTTTCCGGCCGTGTCGAGCTCCGGCTGCCGGGCCAGCCGCTGCGCGAGCTCGTCCTGCAGCAGCGGCAGTCTGGGCGCCTCGGCCGCCCAGTCTTCGCGGGCCTTTTTCAGCGCCGCCTCGGTCTTTCGCTGCGCCGCGGCCACGGCCAGACGGCTCGTGATCTCCGCGCGCTGCGCCTCCAGCTCTGCGGCGAGCCCGGCGAGCCTGCGGCTTTCGCGCTCGTCCCGCCCGATCAGCCGGTCCAGCAGCGCCGTGAGCTCGTCCGACGGGAGCCCGCCCCGCCCGGCGCGCTCCAGCTCGGGGAACAGCTCGTCGTCCCGCCGGCAGGCGACGGCGCCGATATACTGGCGGATGCTCTGGCTGACGCTTTTATAGCCTTCGCTCAGCGTTCTCGCCCGCTCGCTCAGTTTTCGCTGCAAAACGGCGTATTTCTCCGTGTGGAAAAGTTTTTGAAAAATCGCGATCCGGTCGGCGGTCGAGGCCTTCAGCAGCTTCCTGAAGTCGCCCTGCGCGAGCATCGCGATCTGGCAGAACTGATCCCGGTCGACCCCCAGAATCTCCGTGACCGCCTGGTTGACCTCCCGGACTTTGGTGATCACCCGGCCGTCCGGCTCGATCAGCTCGGCGGCGGCCTTCTCCTCCGTAAAGCCCTCGCCGCGGCTCTTTCGCCGCTGGTAGGTCGGGTTTCGCCGGATCTCGTAGCGTTTTCCGGCGTAGACGAAGCTCAGCCGGACTTCCGTTTTCGCCTCGGCGTCGGCATACTGCGAGCGCAGCATACCAGCGTCGCGGTTGTCGCCGCTGGCCTCGCCGAAAAGCGCGTAGGTGATCGCGTCGAAGATCGTGGTCTTGCCGGCGCCGGTGTCGCCCGTGATCAGGTACAGGCCGCTCCGGCCGAGCTTTTCAAAATCCACCGTCGTCTCGCCCGCGTAGGGGCCGAAGGCCGACATGACGAGTTTGATCGGTCTCATGCTTCCTCCCAGATCTCTTCGATCAGCCCCGACAGCAGCGCAAGCTGCGCGTCGTTCGGCTTTTCGCCGTTCTGCTTTTCGTAAAACTCGCCGAACAGCTCCAGCGGGCTTTTCCGGTCCGTTTCAGCGGCCGCGTCGATCTGCGCCGTGTGCCGCGTGCGGGCGTTGTCGTAGTCCAGCTTCATCAGATTGCGGTAGACCGTGCGCAGCCTCGCCATCGCCTCGGGCACGTCGTCCTCGTCGGTCAGCGTGATATGGACGTAGTCCTCCTGCCAGGGCTTGCCCTCGTAAAAGCTCCTGCGCATCAGCTCCTCGTAGCGCCCGCGCAGCTCCGTCAGATCCCGCTTCGGCTTCAGCGGCACCGTGCGGATCCTGAGCGAGCCCTTCCCGCCCAGCTCCACGACCGTGACGGATTTCTCCTGCGCGGCCTCCGAGAAGGAATACTTCAGCGGCGAGCCGCAGTAGCGCACGCGCTCGGAGCCGATATTCTGCGGGCCGTGGATATGCCCCAGGGCGACGTAGTCGAAGCCCTCAAAAACCGATGCGTCCACGTTGTCCAGCCCGCCGACGGAGATCTCCTCCGATTCCGAGCGCTCGGCGCCGGTGACGAACTGGTGCGCCATCAGCACGCTGCGCACGGAACCGTCTAGCTTCATTGCCCGCACGGCGGCGCTCAGCGCGTCGGTATAGCTCTCGACGCCGGACTCCGGGAAGAAGCGGCGGACGTGGACGGGCTTGACGAAGGGCAGCATGTAGAACCTCACCTCGCCGAACTCGTCGGTCAGCGCAAAGGGCTCGACCCGTCCGCCGTAGACCGGCGCGAGATGCACGCCGCTCGCATCCATCAGCCGTCCGCCGAAGGCCAGGCGCTCCGGCGAATCGTGGTTGCCGCTGAGCACGAAGGTCTGCAGCGGACGGCCGCGGAAGCGCCTCGCGGCCAGACGCACCAGAAAGTCGTCAAAGAGCTCCACCGCCTCCGCGGAGGGGACGGATTTGTCGTAAACGTCGCCGGCGATCAGCACGGCGTCCGGCTCTTCGCCGTCGATGACGGCGAGGATCCGGTCAAGAATGAAGCGCTGGTCGTCAAGCATCGAAAACTCGTTGACGCGCTTTCCCAGATGCAGGTCGGATAGATGGATCAGCTTCATGGTGCCGTCTCCTTAGCCGATTCGTATACGGAAGAGGGGGCGTCGGAATCGGCCATCGCTTCCTTCGTCCCCTCTGTCAGTTTCCCGTATTCTTATTATACCGCGCGCAGGCGGATCAGGCAAGAAAAAACCGCCCCGTTCATTCGTTTTCCCGCAGCATATCGAGGATCGCCCCGGCCTTCTGCGACCAGTCGTTTTCCCGCGCCTCCCGGTCGAGCAGAGCGATATAGTCCGCGTCGCCGCGCAGGGCCATCGCCTCGCGGAGCTTCGCCAGAAATTCCTCGTGGTCGCGCCCGATCAGCACGCTGCGGTACTGCCGGCACTCGTCCATGTCGGTGACGACGATGGGCTTGTGCAGCGCCATATACTCGAAGATCTTCACCGGGCTCGTCGAGCGCGTCACGTCGTTGATCCGGAACGGGATCATCAGCACGTCGCACTCGCGGGCGTAGTATTTCAGCACCGAGTAGTCGCGCGGCCCGAGAAAGAACACGTTCTCCCGCCCGCCGAGCTCGCTGTCGAAGGAGCCGTCGTAGCGCACGCCGAAGAGCACGACGCTGTAATCCCCGCTGTCCGCGATCTTCCGGACGAGCTCGTAATCGAACCACTTGGCCAGCGCACCGTAATAGCAGACGATCGGCTTTCCTTTCCGCTGCACGGCCCGGAAGGCCTCGTCCGGCTCCGCCCCCGCCTCAAAGCGCTGAAAGAAGCCGTAATCCACGCCGTTGGACGAAAAGCACAGGCGCCCTTCTCCGCGGCGGCGCAGCACATCCTGCCGCAGCAGCTCCGCCGTGACGACCACGAAAACCTCCGGGTGCGTCATCGCGTAGTCGTACTTCTCGGCGATGCTGCGCGGGAGCGTGCTGGTGCCGGCGATGTCGGCGCTGATGTGGTCGACGTACTCGTAGATCAGCGAATAGCCGGCCGCCTCATATTCCTTCAGCCGCTGCAGCGGCATCTCCCAGTTGGTCGAGTAAAACTCCACGTACTTCGGCTTCGGGCAGGCGGCGAGCTCTTCCGCCAGCATCCGCCGCAGCGGGGCGTTGGTGAAGTTGAAGAGGACGAGGTTGGCCTCCCTCTCCCGCAGCTCGCGGACGCCGTCGGTCATGCTGTTGACCTCGTAAAAGACCAGGCAGCGGTTCTTCGCCAGCGCGCGGGAAATATGCTGCGGCCGCTGGTAGAGCGGCACCTGAAAGCCGAAGCTGCTGCGCCAGAGGATCACACGGTCGAAATCCCCGGCGAGGAGCCGCCGGAGCTCCGAGCGGCAGCGCTCCGGCCGCAGACGGACCGAAAGCCCCAGCCTGTCGATCGCATCGACCCGGAAGCGGCCCCAGAGCTTGCGGCAAAAGCCGCGAAAGCCGTATTTTTTATAGACGTTGACGAGCTTGGACAGGATCTCCTTCATAGGCGCTCACTTCTTCCGAAAAGTCGCTTCGATCGCGTCGGCGATCCGCCGGCTGGCGCGGCCGTCGCCGTAGGGGTTGGAGGCGCGGCTCATGGCCGCGTAGGCCGCCGCGTCGGTCAGCAGACGCGAGGCCTCTTCAACGATGCGCTCCTCGTCCGTGCCGACGAGCTTGAGCGTGCCCGCCTCGATCCCCTCGGGTCGCTCGGTCGTGTCGCGCAGAACCAGCACGGGCTTGCCGAGCGAGGGGGCCTCCTCCTGGATGCCGCCGCTGTCGGTGAGGATCAGCTCGGCGCGGTTTTCAAAGTTGTGGAAATCCAGCACGTCCAGCGGCTCGATCAGCCGCACGCGCGGACAGGCGGAGAGCTCCGCCTCCGCGGCGGCGCGCACCAGCGGATTGTAATGCACGGGGTAGACGACCTGCAGCTCCTCGAAGCGCTCCGTCAGGCGGCGGACCGCCCGGAAGATGCGGCGCATCGGCTCGCCGAGGTTCTCGCGGCGGTGTGCCGTCAGCAGGATCAGCCGCTCGCCGGGCTTCAGCCGGTCGAGCTCCGGGTGGCGGTAGTCCGCGCGCACGGTGGCGGCCATCGCGTCGATCGCGGTGTTGCCGGTGACGAAGATCCTCTCCGCCGGAACGCCCTCGCGCAGCAGATTGTCGCGGCTGAGCGCCGTCGGCGCGAAGAGCAGGTCCGAGAGGCGGTCCGTCATCTGGCGGTTCATCTCCTCGGGATAGGGGCTGTACTTGTCGTTCGTGCGCAGGCCGGCCTCGACGTGGCCGATCGCCGTATGGCAGTAGAAGGCGGCGAGCGCCGCGGCGAAGGTCGTGCTCGTGTCGCCGTGGACCAGCACAAGATCCGGCTTCGTCTCCGCCAGCAGGCCCTCCAGCCCCTTCAGCACCGCCGTTGTGATGTCCGAGAGGCTCTGCCGCGGCTTCATCACGTTCAGATCGTAATCCGGGACGATCGAGAACGCCTCCAGCACCTGGTCGAGCATCTGACGGTGCTGGGCCGTCACGCACACCAGCGACTCCACGCCCTCGCGTCTGTCCAGCTCGCGCACCAGCGGCGCCATCTTGATAGCCTCCGGCCGGGTGCCGAAAATGCTCATCACGCGGATCACAGCAGGCCCTCCCCTCTTTTTTCGCCTTGTGTTTTTTATTATAACACAGCTTTGCCGCCTTGAAAACAGGGCAAATCAGAATTAGCACTCTTTTTGTTAGAGTGCTAATATTCACAGTTTGTTCATAAAATACACTATATTTTTTAATTTTTGCAAGGTATCTTATATAGCTGTAAAGACAAGAGATTCGTGATTCGCTCCGGATCCTTCCGAACAAACTGAATGGAGGTTGTTATCATGTTTGAACTGATCCCTATTGACCGTCATATGCGCCGCTCGACCGGCTTTGATCCCTTCCGCGAGATGGAAGAGCTGGAGCGCGCCTTCTGGGGTACGCCCAATACCGTGAGCTCCTTCCGTACCGACGTGATCGATACGGGCGAGGCCTTCGAGCTGCAGTCTGAGCTGCCCGGCTTCCGCAAGGAGGACATCAAGATCGACGTGGAGAACGACGTCCTCACGATTACGGCGGAGCGCCGCCTGAACAAGGACGAGAACGAAAAGAAGCCCAACTTCATCAAGCGCGAACGCTTCTACGGCGCTTTCAGCCGCAGCTTCGACGTGTCCGGCATTCAGGTCGACGGCATCGAAGCCGCCTATACCGACGGCGTGCTGACGCTGAAGATGCCCAAGAAGGTCGAGACCGTTCCCGCCAAGCGCAGCCTCGAGATCAAGTAATCCAGTCCCCCCTCAAAAGACAGGGCCGCCGGTTCTTCACCGGCGGCCTTTCGTCGCTTATCGTTCAGTTGGCAATCGGGTGGTGCGCGTTGAAGCTGCCCGGCTCGAGCGGCAGGAACTGATAGCCGTTGTTCAATCCCCAGTTGATGATCCGCTCCACGGCGGCCACGCTGAAGCCCTTGATATCGTGCTGCAGCACGACGTTGTAGCGGAAGGTGCAGCCGGAGGTCACGTTGTCGAAAACGTCCTCGGTGTCCGTCGTCTCGCCGGCGTCGCCGCTGGAGATGTTCCAGTCGAAGTAGCTGTAGCCCATGTCGGTCATATCCTGCGCCAGACGGCTCATGATGCCGGGATTGAAGCGGCTGACGGTGTTGGAGCTGCCGCCCGGGAAACGGAAGATCGAGGCGTAGCTGCCCGTCTCGTCGTAGATGATCGACTGCATCGCGTTGAAATCGTCGAAATACGCCTCTTCGCTGGCGTAGATCCGGTAGTAGTCGTGGGTGTAGCTGTGCACGCCGATTGTGTGTCCCTCACGGTAAGCCCGCCCGATGCAGTCCCGGTAATCCGAATCGCAGTTCGTCACGAAAAAGGTCGCCTTGACGTTGTAGCGGGCGAGGATGTCCAGCAGCCGGTCGGTGTAGGGCCCCGGTCCGTCGTCGAAGGTGAGATAGATCGTCTTCCGGTCGGGGTAGACGGAGTCGGACTGCTGCACCGGCTCCACGGTCACGTGCCGCACCGCGGTCACGCTCTCCCCCTCCGCGTTCGTCAGCGTATAGCTCAGCTCGTATTCGCCGCTGTGATACGGCGTCACGCTGCCCTCCACGACGACGCTGCCGCTGAGATCTCCGCCGCCGCCCGAGATCGTAAAGCCCGGGTCCTCCCAGCTCATGCAGCTGGCGAAGCTGTACTCGCTGCCGCCGATCAGCTCGATCACCGGTGGGTCAAAGCTGTCGGGCAGCTCGCGTTCGACGCGCGCGCGGTTGCCGGAGGCGTCCTCCACCGTGTAGACCAGCCGGTCGGGCAGGCGCGTGACGACGACCTGGTCGCTCAGATCCCCGTCCACGGCGTCCGTCGCCCGGTAGCCGGGCTCGGTGTAGCCGGTCATCCAGTTCATGGCCCCGGTGGCCGACAGCGGCGTCAGCTCTATGACCGGAGCGCGGGTGTCCACGACGCGGAGGCTGCGCGTAAAGCGCTTCTCAACGCCGCGGTCGGCCACAACGTATTCCAGCGTCTGCTCGCCGAGGCGGCGGGTGTCCGGCTCGTTGACCGCATGGGCGATCTCGACCGACCAGGGCTCCGGGAAAAGCCGTCCCACGGAGCGGATCTCCAGCCCCGGGTCCTCGTAGCTGTCGCCGTATTCCAGCGTGAGCTCCGGCTCTCCCAGCAGCTCGAACTCGCTGTGCCGCCCGTCGTAGATCAGCAGGGCGACCGTGGCCGCCACCGCGGTCAGGAAAGCGATCATCACCGAGATTGCCAGCACGCCGGAGTCTTTCTTTTTATGCTTCTTTTTCTTCTCTTTTTCGTCCACTTGTTCCCACAACCTGTGCTTTGTTTTTTACGGCCCTCATTATAGCGCAAGTTTTGCGTTATGTTAACAGGTTTTTCAAAATTTTTTTCTTTTTAAGATTTCCCGTTTTCCCGCAAAAAACCGGAACGGCCGTATTTTGATTTGACAGGGGAAAAAAACCGGGTATAATAGAGTCGTCTGCTCCGCAGAAATATATGATGATCATTACGAGGGAAACATGAGCGAATGCACGCATGATTGCTCCACCTGCAGCCAGAACTGCGACAGCCGCAAGGTGGATTTCAGAAAACCGCTGCGCGAAGGCGCTTCGGTCAAAAAAGTGATCGCCGTCGTCAGCGGCAAGGGCGGCGTCGGCAAATCTCTGGTCACGAGCCTGCTGGCCTGCGAGATGCAGCGCCGCGGCTATCACGCCGCCGTGCTCGACGCGGACATCACCGGGCCGTCCATCCCCACGGCCTTCGGCGTCACGCAGCACGCCTACGGCACGGACGAGTACCTGCTCCCGGTTGTGACGCACAGCGGCATCCAGCTGATGAGCATGAACCTGATCCTCGAAGAGGACACCGCTCCCGTCGTCTGGCGCGGCCCGGTCATCGCCGGCGCCGTCGCGCAGTTCTGGACGGACGTGCTCTGGCAGGACGTGGACTTCATGTTCGTCGATATGCCTCCCGGCACCGGCGACGTGCCGCTGACCGTGTTCCAGTCGCTGCCGGTCGACGGGGTGATCATTGTGACCAGCCCGCAGGATCTGGTGAGCATGATCGTCGCAAAGGCCGTCAACATGGCCGCGATGATGAAGATCCCCGTGCTGGGGCTGGTGGAGAACATGGCCTATTTCAAGTGTCCGGACTGCGGCAGGGAGCTGGCCGTTTTCGGCGAGAGCCACGTCGCGGAGACCGCCGCGGCCTTCCGTATCGAGCACACCGCGCGCCTGCCGATCGACCCCGCCGTCGCGACGATGGTGGACGCCGGCGAAATCGAATCTGCGGACGGCGAGCATCTGGCTCCGCTGGCCGACGTTCTGGAGGGACTGCTGAAATGAAAGTCGCTGTCAGCTACAAGGACGGAGAGATCTACGAGCACTTCGGCCACGCCGAGTTTTTTGCGATCTATGATTTCGACGTGCGGGACATGAGCAGCACGAAGAAGCTGATCGACGTGCGCGAGCTCCACGGCCATCAGGCGATGGCCGACCGGATGAAGGCCGAGGGCGTCGACGCGGTGCTGTGCGGCATGATGGGCGGCGAGGCGAAGGCCCTGCTGCTGAGCTACGGGATCGTGCCCGTGGTCGGCTACTGCGGCGACGCGGACACCGCGGCGGAGCTGCTGATTCTCGGCAGGCTCCCGCTCGCCCCGGGCGACGGGGCCTGCTCCGGCGGCTGCGGCGGCTGCGGCGGAAGCTGCGGCGGCTGCGGCGACGAGGGCGGC
>JAILOS010000088.1 GCA_024690695.1 Oscillospiraceae bacterium | reverse complement strand
CCCCGAGGAGGCCTTCAGCAGCGCGCAGATGCTGCCGCAGTCGGGCAGGACCTCGCCGCGCGGCATCGGGCAGACCCAGTCGGGGTTGGCCGCGATGAAGGCCGCGCCGCGGCGCAGATAGTGCACGGCGCGGTCGAGCTTCTCGTACACGAGCTCGGTGTCGAAGCCCTGCACGACCACGTCCACGTCCTCGGCCTCCGTGTGCCCCAGCTCGTCGTTGACGAGGTCGATGCCGTAGCTCGTGAGCTCGCGATAAAAAGCGCGCGTCCCGGCGAGGTAGACCTTCGCGCCGGGGTGGTGCTGGTTGAGATACTGCCCGGTCGCCATGCCGGAGGTGAAGACGTTCTCCGCCTCGCAGGGGAAGCCCAGCCGCCGCAGCCGCCCGATATAGTCTTCACCGGCGCGGGAGGAGTTGTTGGTCAGATAGATGTACTTTTTGCCCAGGCGGGGCAGGTCCTCCATCAGCGCCACGGCGCCCTCGTAGACCTCGTCGCCCAGATAGAGCGTCCCGTCCATGTCGAACAGGAACAGCTCGCAGTCGCGGAGCTTCGTATAGTCGTTCATACTTGTTCTCCTTTAGGGAAGCGCCGATTCAATGCCGCTTCGGCGCTCCGCGGTCTTTTTCCGCCTCAGCTTTGTCTCAAAACCTTGAAATACACAAAGGATTCCTGCGATTTTTCGCCTTTGCTGCGACGAAAAAATCCTCGCAGACCGCTCTCGCGGATTTCGTCATCGTTTCCCGGAAAGTGCAAAATTCGGGACCGGCGGGGATCACTCTTCTCCCCAGAGCTGAGCGCAGCGGACGGCCTTGTGCCAGCCCTTGACGCGGTCGGCGCGCTCGCCGGCGGTCATCTGCGGCTCGAACACGCGGTCCACCGCCCAGTTGCGGCGCACGTCGTCCAGCCCGCTCCAGAAGCCGACGGCCAGTCCGGCCAGATAGGCCGCGCCGAGGCCGGTGGTCTCGATGCAGCGGGGGCGCGTGACCTCGCAGCCGTTCAGGTCGCTCTGGAACTGCATCAGGAAGTTGTTGGCGGAGGCGCCGCCGTCCACCTTCAGCGAGCGGATCGGGATGCCGGAGTCCTGCTCCATCGCCTTGCAGATGTCGTAGGTCTGGTAGGCGAGGCTCTCGAGCGTCGCGCGCACGAGGTGCGAGCGGCTGAAGCCGCGCGTGATGCCGACGACGCAGCCGCGGGCGCGCTGGTTCCAGTAGGGGGCGCCGAGACCGGTGAAGGCGGGCACGACGTAGCCGCCGGCGGTGTCGCTGACGCTCAGCGCGTAGTCGAGGCTCTCCCTGGCCGAGGTGAGCACCTGGAGCTGGTCGCGCAGCCACTGGATGGCCGCGCCCGCGACGAAGATGCTGCCCTCGAGCGCGTATTCCACGTGGTCGTCAAAGCCGACGGCCACGGTCGTCACGAGACCGTTCCGGCTGGTCACGGGCTCGCGCCCGGTGTTCATCAGCAGGAAGCAGCCGGTGCCGTAGGTGTTTTTCATCGTGCCCGGCTCGAAGCAGCACTGGCCGAAGAGGGCGCACTGCTGGTCGCCCGCCGCGCCGGCGATCGGGATCTCGCCGCCGTAGAGCTCGAAATCCGTCGTCCCGTAGACGTGGCTGGAGGGCTTGACCTCCGGCAGGATGCTCGCCGGGACGTCCAGCAGCTCGAGCAGCTCCGCATCCCAGCTCAGGGTGTGGATGTTGAAGAGCATGGTGCGGCTGGCGTTGGTGACGTCGGTCACGTGCACGCGCCCGCCGGTGAGCTTCCAGATCAGCCAGGTGTCGATCGTGCCGAAGAGCAGCTCGCCCCGCGCGGCCCGCTCGCGCGCGCCGGGCACGCTGTCGAGCAGCCACTTGATTTTGGTGCCGGAGAAATAGGCGTCCGGCACGAGGCCGGTCTTCTCCCGGATCACGTCGGTATAGCCGCGGCGCACCAGATCGTCTACGATGTCCGAGGTGCGGCGGCACTGCCAGACGATCGCGTTGGCGATCGGCCTGCCGGTGGCCTTGTCCCAGATCACCGTCGTCTCGCGCTGGTTCGTGATGCCGATGGCCGCGATGTCCGCGGCGGTGACGTGGAGCTTGTCCATCGTGGAGCGGGAGACCTCCAGCGTCGTGTTCCAGATCTCCTCCGCGTCGTGCTCGACCCAGCCGGGCTTGGGGAAGATCTGCCGGAATTCGCGGTTGGCGATCGCGCAGATGTTGCCTGCGTGATCGAAGAGGATGCAGCGGGAGCTGGTCGTGCCCTGATCGAGGGCCATGATGTATTTCACGGAAAACGCCCCTTTCTCGTCGTTCGCGGCGCTACTATTATATAATAGCGCGCATACACAGTTATTTTACCATTCGCCGGGGCTTTTTTCAAGCCGAAAAAAGCTCTTGGAAAAATCGCCGGGATGGGGTATGATAAAAAGAGCCTGAAAAACAACAGGGGGGCGAAGACGTGATCTTCAAGCTGATCTGGATTTTCGACGCGGTCTTTACCGCGCTCTGCCTCGCGCTGATCCCGGGGGCGAGCGTCTGGAGCGCGCTGCTGTACGCGGTGCTGGGCTTTCTGCTCGGCAACCTGCTCTTCGCGCTGACCTTTACGGTCAACGGCCTGCTGCTGCCGGTTCTCGCACCCGGCGAACCGATCCGGAAGCAGCGCCGGCTCAGCCGCTGGATCTGCGCCAACGTCGGCGAATGGCTCTGCGGCTACTCGCTGGTGCGCGTGGAGGTCGTCGGGAGGGAAAAGCTGCCGAAGACGCCCTTCCTCTTCGTCAGCAACCACCGCTCCGCCTTCGACCCGCTCTCGGTGATCTCGGCGCTGCGGGAGTACAACATCTCCTTCATCACCAAGCCCTCGAACCTGAAGGTGCGCATCGTCGACAGCACCACCCGGCACGCGGGCTATCTGGCCATCGACCGCGAGAACAACCGCGAGGCGCTCAAGACGATCCTGACCGCCGCGGACTATCTCAAGCGCGGCCTGTGCAGCATCGGCATCTATCCGGAGGGCACGCGCAGCCGCAGCGGCGAGCTGCTGCCCTTCCATGCGGGCTCGTTCAAGATCGCGCAGAAGGCCGGCGTGCCGGTGGCGATCGTGTGCACCTCGGGCGCGGCCACGCTGAAGAAGCGCCGCTTCCCCGGCGTCCGCACGCTGCGGCTGGAGGTGCTGGAGGTGCTCGAGGCCGAGCGCGTGTGCGCGATGAGCACGGCGGAGCTGGCCGAGGAGGCCCGCTCAAAGATCGCCGCGAGGCTGGAGGAGCTGAAAAAGGAGGGACAGGCGTGAAGGTCGCGCTGGTCACGGGCTCGTCGCGCGGCATCGGCGCGGCGACGGCGGCGCTGCTGGCCCGTTCGGGCTGGGCGGTGTGCATCAATTATATAGAAAGGGAAGACGCGGCGGAGGCCCTGGCGGCGAAGCTGCGCGCCGAGGGCGCGCGCGTCATCGTCTGCCGGGCGGACGTGGCCGACCGCGAGGCCGTGTTCGACATGGTCGCGCGCACCGAGCGGGAGCTCGGGCCGGTGGAGCTGCTGGTCTCGAACGCCGGGATCGCCGAGCAGCACCTGTTTCAGGACATCTCGCCGGACTGGTGGCGCCGCATCTTCGACGTCAACCTCAACGGCGCCTTCCACTGCGCGCAGGCGGTGCTGCCGCACATGCTGCACGAGCACGCCGGCTGCCTCGTCTTCATCAGCTCCATCTGGGGCAGCCACGGCGCCTCCTGCGAGACCGCCTACGCCGCGACCAAGCACGCGCTGATCGGCCTCACGCGCTCGCTGGCGGCGGAGCTTGCGCCCAGCGGCATCCGCGTCAACTGCGTCGCCCCCGGCGTCATCGACACCGACATGGTGAAGGTGCTCGGCGAGGAGACGCTGAACGCCCTCGCGCGGGACGTCATTCCGCTCGGCCGCCTCGGCCGTCCGGAGGAGATCGCGCGGGCCGTGCTGTACCTCGCGGAGGAGGCGAGCTATACGACCGGCCAGGTCCTGAGCGCCGACGGCGGCTTTTTTATCGGATAAATAATGAATATTTTAGAAAAATAAGGAATATTCTATCGGCCTGTGAGAAAAAAGACGGGCCGGGAAAGCGGGCCGGAGGGCGGAAGGCACCCATATCTTGGGCCTCCGAATTGAACAAGGCGCACGAAGACACAGGGACAAACCCGCCGCGCCCTCGGTCAGCCTGCATAAAATTTTACAGTTTGTTAACGAAAGCCAAATTAGTGCTTGCATCTTAAAAAGACTTATGGTAAAATTCAGTATGCTCATAGAATACCCTTGCTGTATTGTCTTCTTCGCTCCGGAGGGAGCGGGCCGCGCGGAAAGACGCGCCTGAATCCAGTGAACTCGGCCCGAACCGGCCAAGGTTCAAAATAAACAAATCCGACAAGGAGGATACAAAATGAAGAAGCTTATCGCACTGCTTCTGGCCCTGATGATGCTGGCCAGCCTCGCTGCCTGCACCAGCAACCAGCAGCAGCCCGGCACCACGGAGCCCACCGGCACCGAGCCCGGCACCACGGAGCCCACCGGCACCGAGCCCGGCACGGAGCCTGCCGGCCCCGCCATGGCCGCTGAGACCTGGGAGTACGACCCGGCCAACTATTACGACGACTCCGAGGTCGTGTACAACGGCATTCTCGGCGAGTACTACGAGTACTACGAGAAGGCTCTCGCCGCCAACGACGTCTCCGAGCGCTATGCTCTCGAGGCCATTGCTGAGGCGAAGCTGCTGAACGCCGCGATCATGCTGCCGACCACCACCAAGGGCGGCAACTATGCGATCTCCCGCGTCGTTCCCAAGACCATCAACTCCACTCTGTGGGGCAACGACAGCGACCGTTTCCACAACGCGCTGGTCGTGACCGAGTTCATGCTCCCCGCCGACCGCAACGAGATCAAGGCGAAGTGGGCTGAGCTGGCCGGCACCGGCGAGTTCGCTGCCTGGGTTGAGAACTTCCTGGCCGAGAAGGGCTACGAGGTTGTCGACCACTACGAGCTGGGCTACACCAGCGACCCCCAGACCTGGGACGGTCTGGCCACCTATCGTTCCGCCGACTCCGAGGCCATTGTCAACACCATTGACGGCCTGCTCGAGTACGACATCGAGAACGTCCAGAAGCCCGCTCTGGCTGAGAGCTACACCATCAACGACGACCACACCGTCTTCACCTTCAAGCTCCGCGAAGGCGCTGTCTGGTGCGACTCTCAGGGTCGTGTGATCGGCGAAGTGACTGCTGACGACTTTGTCGCCGGTATGCAGCACCTGCTCGACGTCCAGGGAGGCCTGGAAGGTCTGGCTGCCGACGACGGTGTTAAGATCGTCAACGCCGGCGCCTACATCAACGGCGAGGTCGTCGACTTTGCTGAAGTCGGCGTCAAGGCTATTGACAAGTACACCGTTGAGTACACCGTTGAAGAGCCCTGCATGTGGTTCACCACGCTGCTCGGCTACAACCCGTTCTTCCCGCTGAACCGTGCTTACTACGAGTCTCAGGGAGGCAAGTTCGGCGCTGACTTCGACGCCGAGGCTGCCGATTACCTCTTCGGCAAGGATCCCGACCACATTGCCTACTGCGGTCCTTACCTCGTCACCAACGCCACTGAGGCCAACACCATCGTCTTTGCCGCCAACCCGAACTACTGGAACAAGGACAACATCAAGCTCAAGACCATCACCTGGCTGTTCAACGACGGCTCCGATGACCTGAAGGCTTACCACGACGCGCAGAACGGCGTCATCTCCGGCTGCGGCCTGAACACCGCCGCTGTCGAGGCTGCCCGCGCCGACGGTCTGTTTGACACCTACTCCTACATCTCCGACACCGACGCTACCTCCTACATGGCCTTCTTCAACGTCATGCGCAACCAGTTCGTCAACGTCAACGACGCGACGGTCGGCGTGTCCACGAAGACGGTTGATCAGGCGAAGACCTACAACGCCTTCATGCAGAACATCCACTTCCGTCATGCTCTGGCCACCTCCGTCGACCGCGGCACCTACAACGCCCAGTCCGTCGGCGAAGAGCTGAAGCTCAACAACCTCCGCAACTCCTACGTCCCGGGCAACTTCGTGTCCCTGCCTGAGGAAGTCACCGTTGACATCAACGGCACTCCCACCACCTTCGCTGCCGGCACCTACTACGGCGCCATCATGCAGGCTCAGCTGGACGCCGACGGCTTCCAGGTCAAGGTTTGGGATCCGACCGCTGACGGCGGCATCGGCTCCGGCGACGGCTACGACGGCTGGTACAATCCCGAGTACTCCAACGCCGAGTTCCAGATCGCTCTCCAGGAGCTCGCCGCTGAGGGTTACAATGTCGACAAGGACAACCCGATCGTCATTGAGATCCCCTATGCCGGCAACAGCCAGGTCCGCACCAACCGCGCCAACGTCGTGAAGCAGAGCATCGAGGCCACCTTCGGCGGCCTGGTCAAGGTCGTTCTGGTCGACTGCATCGACACCGCCGGCTGGCTCTACGCTGGCTACTACCCGGATTACGGTTATGAGATGAACGCCGACTTCATGGACGTCTCCGGTTGGGGCCCCGACTACGGCGATCCTCAGACCTACCTCGCCACCATGACTCCCGCCCCCGGCGGCATGGTCAAGTCCTGCGGCATCTATTAATCCCTTCCTTCTGAAGGAACAAACAGCATAAAGAACCCAAACGGTGAGAATGGGCGAAAGCCCATTCTCACCATCATCAATTGGGATGTCATACCCGGCTGAACAGCCGGACAGAGCCTCCCGGCCGCGTCCGGACTTCAGCCGGGCATCCTTTATCCCGAAAACGGGACTGGCACAAATCCGGGCCCTGCAAAAAGCGGGGCAATATAATGAGTAATGTGAGTGGTGCCATATGACAAAGTTTTTTTTAGGGAGACTGCTGAGAGGACTGATCTCAGTCTGTATTGTGGTCGCGATCGTCATGATCATGATTTACTCCATGCTGGACCGAAATCAGATCTTTGCGTCCGACCCGCAATATTCCAAAGTATCCAACAACGATAAAACCGTATACAAGTATCGGACCTGGAAAGAGTTCGGCTATATCGACTATATTACCTATGCCGATTATCTGCTGCAGCGCGTCAATGACGGAACGCTGGATGAGGAAACTCGCGCCAAGGCGGCCAAGATCGGCCGCAAAGCCAGCAACGACAACAGCGTCGCAGCGCAGTACATAGAAGAATTCACAAAGGACATGGAGGCGCAGGGCTACACGGTGATCCGCCTGGAGGCGATCATGAAAACGCCGAAGACCGTCGCGCCCGGCGGACAGGCCAAGCTCTTCGCCTATCGCGACCGCCCGCTGTATCTCCGCCTGACGAACTACTTCTCCCATCTGGTTGAAGTGGACAACATCCACAAGGTGGAAGACGACGTCGGCGAGCGCGGCCTCACCTTCACGCTCCATGATCCGCTGTACGGCGGCGAGAAGTTCTCGCCCGCCATCATCGGCAACGGGACGCTGCACAAGTACCTGCTGTACTGCGACAACAGCTTCCCCTACATTCACCAGAATCTGTTTACCATCAATCTGGGCAAATCGTATTCGGTGAACAAGAACATCGAGGTCACGACCACGATGACCAAGAGCCAGGGCTCCTTTGATATCCGGACGGTGACCTATCCCACCGGCCTGGTCGAGGAGAGCGCCGATGATCTCCATTCCGCGATTTATCAGAGCGGCTCGCTGGAAGGCAACGTAATCAACCAGGAGCGCTTCCTGGACAATTACACCAGCGTGCAGACCTTTAAGACGGGCATGTCCCGTATGGGCTACTCCTTCACGATCGGCATCATCGCCACGCTGCTGAGCTACCTGATCGGCCTTCCGCTCGGCGTGCTGGTTGCGCTGAAGAAGGACAAGTTCGCCGACCAGATCGGTACGGCCTACATCGTGTTCATCATGGCGGTGCCGAGCCTGTCCTACATCCTGATCTTCAAGGCTCTGGGCAACATGACCGGCTTGCCGACGACCTTCATTATGGACTCGAAGAGCAAGCTGATGTTCATCCTGCCGATCGTCTCGCTGATGCTGCCCGCCGTCGGACGTCTGATGCGCTGGCTGCGACGCTTCATGATCGACCAGATGAACTCCGACTACGTGAAGTTCGCCCGGTCGGGCGGCCTGGGCGAAGGCGAGATCTTTACCAAGCATATCTTCAAGAATGCGGCGATCCCCATCGTTCACGGCATCCCCGGCGCCCTTCTCGGAGCCATGACCGGCGCGTTCATCACCGAGCGCGTGTACGTGGTTCCCGGTATCGGCGGCCTGCTGATCAACGCGATCGGCGCTTATGACAACGGCGTCATTGTCGGCGTCACCCTGTTCTACGCGACGATCACCGTGTTGAGCACGATCCTCGGCGACGCGCTGATGGCGATGGTCGATCCGCGGATCAGCTTTACGACGAAAGCGAGGTGAGCAGAGTGAATCAGGAACAGTCTTTGTTTGAGAAATACGGCCTCACCGATGAGGAGCTGTTCTCCCATGTGGACCACAACGTGCTGGAGTCCGAGAAGATTACGGCTCCGCGCTACTCCTACTGGCGCAGCGTTTTCCGCGTGTTTTTCAAGAAGAAAATCAACATTGCGATCCTCTGCGTTCTGGCCGTCGTATTCGCTCTCGCCTTCATCTACCCGATGTTCATCGACTACGATCCCTTTGCCAACCTGATGGACGGCGGGGCCAAGCATCTGCTGCCGAAGGCCGCGTTTGAAAAATACGGCCCATCCATCCACTACATTCTGGGCACCGGCGCCTCCGGCGAGCCCACCTTCGACGCGGTCTGGAACGGTGCGCGCATCTCCCTGTCACTGGCCTTCATCTGCGCGGCCATCAACATGGTCATCGGCGTGCTGCTCGGCGCGGTGTGGGGCTTCTCCAAGAAGCTGGACATCATTATGATCGAGGTCGTCAACACGATCGGCAACGTCCCCTACACGCTGCTGATCGCCGTGCTGGTGCTTGTGTTCAAGCCCAGCTTCTGGACCATGGTCTTCGCCCTGACGGTGACCGGCTGGCTGTTTATCGCCTTCTTCTTCCGCACGCAGGTCATCATCATCCGCGACCGCGAATACAATCTGGCCTCCCGCTGCCTGGGCACGCCCATCACGCGCATCGCCACGAAGAACATTCTGCCGTTCATGACCTCCCTGATCGTGACGCAGATCGCCATCGAGGTCCCGTCCTACGTGTCCTACGAGGTGTTCCTGGCCTTCATCGGCATGGGCATCTCCGACATGTCGCTGGGCCGTCTGATCGGCGCGGCGCAGAGCGCGATGCAGACCCCGGGCTGGGGCTTCGAGTTCTGGAGCCCGGTCATCGTCTCCGCGATCGTGACCATCGTCCTCTACGTGGCCGGCCAGAATCTCGGCGACGCGTCCGACCCGCGGACGCATATGTGAGGAGGGACGCAAGATGGAAAATAAAAAAGTCCTGCTGTCCGTCCGCAACCTGAACGTCAAGTTCCGCGTCCGCGGCCGTATCCTCACCGCCATTCGCGGCATTTCTCTGGACATCTACGAAAACGAATCCATCGCCATCGTGGGCGAGTCCGGCTCCGGCAAATCCGTCTTTACGAAGACCTTCGCCGGCATGCTGGATCAGAACGGCTTCATCGACCAGGGCTCGATCTTCTACAACGACGAAGAGCTGGCCACGGTTAAAGCCGCCCGCAACACCGTCTCCAGCCAGATCATCGAGCAGCTGACCAGGTCCCTTGATCACAGCGCCAGGCTCGAAGCCGGCGCGGAAACCTACAAGAAGATCCTGAATCTTCAGAAGGAAAAGAAGACCCGCGAGACGCTCAGCGACGAGGAAGACGAGCGCTTTGCCAAGGAGCTCCACAGCCTGGTCTTCCAGAAGACCGAGAAGGGCAACTACAAGCAGACGCTCGATCCCAAGCGCGAGAGAGACAAGATCCGCCAGGCCGAGGAAGAGATCAAGAACCTCGAGAGCGCCATCAAGGCCAAGGAGGCCGAGAAGGCCGCCCTGATCAAGGCCCGCAAGGGAAGCGTGAGTCAGGACGCCGAATATCTCGAATCCTACAAGAGCCGCATGGCCGCGCTGGAGAAGACCTACCACGAGGAGATCGCCAAGCCCGCCGCCGACCAGGCGAAGGAGCTCAACCGCCTGCTGGCCAAGGAGCTCTATCTGTCCGTCGCGCGCTACAATCCGATCCGCCGGGCGAAGACTCTTCGCCAGCTCAGAAAGGCCGCGGCAGAGGCGATGCGTCTCGGCGTCGATCTGAACGACCGCGACACCCGTCTCAGCGTCTTCGGCGATCTGGTGCTGTACACCTTCTACGACCGCGAGGATGAAAACGCTTACTACGGCACGAGCGTCAACGACCTCTCCAAGATCAAGAACGCCAAGGACTGGACGCAGATCCGCGGCAAGCGCATCGCGACCGTGTTCCAGGACCCGATGACCTCGCTCAACCCGATCATCACGATCGGCAAGCAGATCACGTCGATCATCCTCAAGCATCAGGACTGCACGGAGATCGAGGCCCGCGCCCGCGCGCTGGAGCTGATGTACAAGGTCGGCATCCCCAACGCGGAGAACCGCTTCGACGACTATCCCTTCCAGTACTCCGGCGGCATGCGCCAGCGTATCGTTATCGCGATCGCGCTGAGCTGCCAGCCGAAGATCCTGATCTGCGACGAGCCCACCACCGCGCTGGACGTGACGATCCAGGCGCAGATCCTGAAGCTGCTGAAGGACCTGCAGCGCGACTACAATTACACCATCGTGTTCATCACGCACGACCTCGGCGTCGTGGCCAACATCGCGGACCGCGTGGCCGTGCTCTACGCCGGCCAGATCGTCGAGCTGGGCACCGTGGAAGAGGTCTTCTACGATCCGAGACATCCCTACACCTGGGCGCTGCTGAGCTCGCTTCCGCAGCTGGCTGAGCGCGAGACGGAGCTGTTCTCCATCACGGGCACGCCGCCGTCCCTCTACAACAAGATCGTCGGCGACGCCTTTGCTCCGCGCAACCCCTACTGCATGAAGATCGACACGCTGGAAGAGCCGCCCATGTTCCAGATCACGGAGACGCACTTTGCCAAGACCTGGCTGCTGGATCCCAGAGCGCCGAAGATCGAGAAGCCCGCGATCATCCAGGATTCCCACAACAAGCTGAAACGGGCTTACAACATTTAAGGAGGGATGCGTCAAATGAGTAAGAAAAATGACAAGATGACGCAGACCCAGTCGCATTTCCCGGAACACGGCCCGCTGGACGAAAACGGACGGGAGATCCTTCTTGAGGTCAAGAACGTGGACATCACGTTCGGCAAGGGAGAGAACGCCGTCCGCGCCGTCAAGAACGCCAGCTTCAACATCTACAAGGGAGAGACCTTCTCCCTCGTCGGCGAATCCGGTTCCGGCAAAACGACCATCGGCAGAGCCGTTATCCGCGTGAACCCCTGCGCCGCCGGCGAGATCGACTACAAGGGCGTGCGCATTTCCGGCAAGATCCCCCGCTCCCTCGACCGGGAAGTGATCCGCAACATCCAGATGGTGTTCCAGGACCCGGCGGCCTCGCTCAACGAGCGCGCCACCGTGGACTACATCATTTCCGAAGGCCTGTACAACTTCCACCTGTATGAGAACGAGGCGGACCGCGTAGCCAAGGTCGAGAAGATGATCAGCGAAGTCGGCCTGCTGCCCGAGCATCTGACGCGCTATCCGCACGAGTTTTCCGGCGGCCAGCGCCAGCGTATCGGCGTGGCCCGCGCCATGGTCATGGAGCCGGAGCTGGTCATCGCGGACGAGCCCATCTCCGCCCTGGACGTGTCCATCCGCGCGCAGGTTCTGAACCTGATGAAGAAGTTCCAGCGCGAGCGCGGCCTGACCTATCTGTTCGTCGCGCACGACCTGTCGATCGTCCACTTTATCTCCGACCGTATCGCGGTCATCTACAAGGGCACGATCGTGGAGGTCGCGGAGACGGAGGAGCTCTTCGATTACCCGCTGCATCCCTACACGCACTCGCTGATTTCGGCGATCCCGATCCCGGACCCCAAGCTGGAAAAGCACAAGGTGCTCTACACCTACGATCCCTCGATCCACGACTACTCCGAGGACAAGCCGGAGCTGGTGGACATCGGACACGGCCACTGGGTCTACGGCAACAAGAAGGAGATCGCGGAGTACAAGGAAATCCGCGAGAAGAATATCCCGCTGAAGTCGGTCGAAATCTCCGACGACGAGCAGAAGATCGAGCAGAAGATCGAGGAGTCCGGCGCGCTGCACGGCTCCAACTACATTCTGAACCGCCCGCTGCACGACACCGGCAGCCTCTGGTTCGGCATCCTGTCCTTCTTCCTCTCCATCCTCGGTTTGATCGGCGCGGTCATCTATCGGAAGTTCAACTACATCCGCAATTCCAATATGTGCCGGAAGGGCGCGCTGATCGGCCTGGCCGTCAAGTTCGCCATCGTCTTGATCTTCCTGATACTACTATTCATAGCAGCTCACTGACGAAGGGTACCGCGCGCCGAATCCTCGGTGCGCGGTACATTTTATGTTTGGGTTATTGACATGAAAAAAAGCAAAAAAACATTCGCGTCGGAACCGGCGGAGCCCATCGTCCTGCGGGAGGACAAAAAGTGGAGGAACCTCGTCCTGCTGGTGCTCTTTCTGGGCATCGGCATGTTCTTCCTCGGCCGCGGCATCAACATGGCGCTGACGAAGCAGGGCGGCTGGACCGAGATCGAGGTCCGCGTCGGCTCGCCCGGCTGCGCGGAGGAGTTCAGCTTCCGATACCTGCTGGACGACAAAAACGGCAACGCCGAGTACCGGGCGCTGTACGAGCTCTACACCGACGCCTGCGAGCGCGAGGCAAAGCTGTACAACAGCGAAGAGGCGTTTCCCGACGTCGGAAACCTTTACACGCTGAACGCCTCGCCCAACCGGGAGATCCTGCTGGAGCCGGAGCTGTACCGCGCGCTGGAGGAGATCCGGGACAGCGGCAGCCGAACGGTCTATCTGGCGCCGCTCTACAGCGAATATATGCCTTTGTTTTTCAGCGAGACCGACGAGGAGGCCCTGGTGTACGATCCGCTCCGGAACGAAGAGCTGGCGCGGCGCTTTGAGATGCTCGCGGCCTTCGCGGGAGACCCGGCGCAGATCGACGTCGAGCTGCTGGGCGAAAACCGGGCGGTGCTGCGGATCTCCGAAGCGTATCTGCAGCTTGCGCAGGAAAACAACATCGGGACCTTCGTGGATTTCGGCTGGATGAAAAACGCCTTCATTCTGGACGACCTGGCGGAGACCGTCCGCCGGGCGGGCTTTACGCGCGGCTATATCCAGTCGGACGACGGCTTTGGCCGCAATCTCTGCGAAACAAAGGAAACCCTCCTGCTGAACGTGTTTGACCGGGCTTTTTCCGGGGACTATTTCATCGCGCAGCTGAGCTATGACCGTCCGCTCAGCTTCGTTTCGCTGCACAGCTACGCGAGGAAGCCCGCCCGCAACGACCTGTATTACGAATACGCGGACGGCGCGACGCGGGCGATCTACCTGGACCCGGCGGACGGCCTGCCCCGGACGGCCATCGACGATCTGCTGCTCTGGTCTGATACCCGCAGCTGCGGCGAGCTGGCGCTGCTGGCGGAGAGGGCCTTCGTCACGGCGTCCTTTGACACGGCGCTCGCGGACCGGGCGGACCTGTACTGCGCCTTCTGTGAGGACCGGACGCTCCGCTGCAGCGACCCCGCCGTCGTCGTGCAGAAGCTGGCGGAGGGATACGGCCTCGAGCAGGCGGCGTGAGCGATCGGAGGCCTGCGCGGCGGCGCGGACGCGGCAGAGCACGGGCCGGACAAAAGAGAAAAATCCCCGGGAGAGCGGCCTTTTGACCGTTTTCCCGGGGATTTTTCCGTTCTTCGCGCTTTTCAGCGCACGACGCCCTTGATGAAGGCGGGCTTCTCGACGGGCTCGCCGCTGAACGTATAGCAGGCGCGCAGCAGCTCGGCCGCCTCGCGGGCCTTCGCCTCGTCGGAGGCGTGGATCGTGCCGAGGCTTTCGCCCTGCTCGACCCGGTCGCCGACCTTCTTGTGCAGCACGACGCCGACGGAGAGGTCGATCACGCTGTCCTTCGTGACGCGCCCGCCGCCGAGGTGCATCGACACGAGACCCACCTGCTCGGCCTGGATGTGCGCGACGAAGCCGCTCTCCCGGCTCGGAACCTCGAGGCGCACCGGCGCCAGCGGCAGCAGCGACTCGTCATACACGGCCGCCGCCTCGCCGAACTGGCCCTCGACCAGCTCGTAGAGCTTGTGCAGGGCGCTGCCGTCGTCGATGACGGCCTGCAGGCGCGCTCTCGCCTCCGCGTCGTCCGCGGCGAAGCCCGCCTCGGTGAGGATGCAGCTGCCCAGCGTCAGGCAGAGCTCCAGCAGCTCGCCCTTCGTTTCGCCGCGGAGTACCGAGATGGCCTCCCTGACCTCGAGCGCGTTGCCCACGGCGCAGCCGAGCGGCTCGTCCATGTCGGTGATCACGGCGGCGACCTTCCGCCCCGCGAGGCGGCCCACTCTCGTCAGCCCGCGGGCAAGCTCCCGCGCCTGCTCGGGCGTTTTCATAAAGGCGCCGCTGCCGCATTTCACGTCCAGCACGATCACGTCCGCGCCGGAGGCCAGCTTCTTCGACATGATGGAGCTGACGATCAGCGGGATCGCGGGCACCGTGCCGGTCACGTCGCGCAGCGCGTAGAGCTTCTTGTCCGCCGGCACGAGGTCGGCCGTCTGGCCGGCGATCGCGATGCCGATGCGGTTGACGTTGTCAAAAAAGGTCTGCTCGGAGATCCCGGTGACGAAGCCGCGGAAGCTCTCGAGCTTGTCGATCGTGCCGCCGGTGTGCCCCAGGCCGCGGCCGGACATCTTGGCGATCTTCACGCCGCAGGCCGCCACCATCGGGCAGAGGATCAGGCTCGTCTTGTCGCCGACGCCGCCGGTGGAGTGCTTGTCGGCCTTCACGCCGCGGATCGGGCTCAGATCCAGCGTCTCGCCGGAGTCCACCATCGCCATCGTCAGATCGAGCGTTTCGCGGTCGTCCATGCCCTGAAACACAATGGCCATGCATAGCGCGGACATCTGGTAATCGGGGATGCTGCCCTCGGTGTAACCCTTGACGATCGCGCGGATCTCTTCGGTGCTCAGCGCGCCGCCGTCTCTCTTTTTGGCGATCCAGTCGGTCATCTGCATACGATCAACCTCTTTCTGTGTAAAAATGGGATTAATATAACCATTATAGCGCAGCTACAGACGAAAAACAAGATAATCCTGCCCGCCGATGCGCAGCACGCGCTCGCGCAGCGGGGAGCCCGGCGGCAGCGCCGCGGGCAG
>JAILOS010000056.1 GCA_024690695.1 Oscillospiraceae bacterium | reverse complement strand
TGTTCATCCAAATTAGTTTTCCTCAGCTTCATTTTCTTCTTCCTCCCAGAATAGATCATTTAGTGTTACTCCCAGCGCTTTGCAGATGGCGACGCACAACTTAATAGAAGGATTAAACTCCCCGGATTCGATCAAGCCGATCGTCTGCCTTGTTACCCCTGTGCGTTTCGCCAGCTCAGTCTGAGAGATGTTCAGTTCAATGCGTCTGAACTTCATTTTCAAGTTTCTCACGGGCTTCCCTCCTAACAATGCAAATTATATATTGCATCTTCCGAATTGTCAAGTATATTTTGCATTTCAATTCTATATATTGCTTCATGGCAAAAGGGAAAGGCCGTTTCCACGTTCAAGAGATCGTGAAAGCGGCCTTTTTTGTTGTATTACCTGCATTTCTCCGCTGCCTGTTCCGGCAGCGAACAGAGCTTTATCAATCGGCGGCTGAATTGTCAGCATTATCAATACTGAACAGATCCGAAAATCAGCCGTACGTGACAGCATCGTCTGCCTTCAACGCGGATCTGTTTCTCCCGGGAGCCCGGTGCAGCCTTTATCAGCATCTTAAAATGCCGTAAAAATACTGACTTCTTCATTTTTCAATTGTTCTGATTATTGAAAGCGGGACGCTGTCGTCTGTGCAGCATCCCGCTTTTTTCGTCGCTTTCCCTCGGCGCCTTCCGGGCATGGATCCTTCTCTTTTCTTACGCCGTCTTTGCCGCCCGCTTCCGACCCGCCCAGCGCTCCGCGAGCCAGGCGGACAGGACGATCAGCGCGGCGCCGAACAAATAGATGGCCGGCCAGGGGAAAACGACACCCAGCAGATAGCAGAAGATCGAATCCACGAAGCCGAGGATGCACCAGTGGACGCAGTAGATCCGGTTGAGGTTTCGGCTCATCGTGATGAAAACGGAAAAGCGGGACGCGCCGACCCTCTTCAGCAAAAAGTGAAACGCGCCCAGCAGCGTCAGGTCGATGGACAGCAGCCCCGCCGCCTCCGGGAGGCTCGCCGCGTAATACCAGCCGTTCTTCGTCAGGAATAACGGTCCGAAAACGGCCGTCAGCACGAGATAGATCCCCATGACCGGGCAGGCAACGCGCATCAGCCGGCCATAAAAGCGGTCCAAATCCTCCGTTTTTCGGAGAACCGCCCCGTACAGCAGACCGGCGGCGACGAAGACGTACCAGTTGAAAAACGCGAAGCAGGAGCTCTCCTCCGTCGTCACGATGAAATGTCCCAGGAAATAGTCGGCGGCGGGGCCGCCCTGAAAGACGAAGGCCAGCGGCCCGCCAAGCGCGGACAGGAGCAGGCCGACGAGCAGGATATGTCCTTCCTTCAGCTTCAGCCGCCTGAAAAGCCCCGTGGCCATCAGCGCCAGCCCCGCAAAGTGGAGAATGTCCTGCACGGTCAGCGCGTAGACGGTCTCCGAAGCGAACTCGCCCGAAAGGAGCCCGTCCGCCAGCGCGTAGATCCCGTAGCGGAGGAAGTTGAGGACAAAGCCGAGCACGTAAAGCCGGACGCCCCTCAGAAAGAGCTCGCGGGGGCTGTTCCTGCTCGAGTAGTTGACCGCGACGCCCATGGCGAACATAAAGGCGTGGGCCACGGCCAGATAATCCCCGAAGAAGATATCGCCGATCAGATAGCGGAGGTCCTGCTCGTATGCGGGCAGATGCAGCCCCAGCCGGATGACGCAGTGACACAGGATCATGCCGACGATCCCCAGAGCTTTCAAAAGGTCCAGCTCATACAGGCGCGAAGCCGTTTTTCCTTCATTCTTCATAGCAGGCCCCCCTTGTGCCCCGGAGCGGAGCTTTCGCCGCTGTGCGGGAGATCGGTTTTTCGCCGTGCTTTCGAGACGCCGCAAAAATCCGTCCGAATCGCAGCGGGAGACGTCCCGAGGACGCCCAAAGAAAAACCGCTCTTATAAAAGAACGGTTTTTTCGTATTCCGGTGGGCGCCGGCCTTTCCGGCCTGCTCCGTTTTCCCGGCGCCGCTCTTTACCCGGCCTTGTACAGATCCAGCATCTGCTTGATTCTCTCCGCCGGTTTGATCAGCTTTTCCAGGGTTTCGCCCTTGTTGAGCGTATCGATCAAAGCCGCGAGATAGCGATCCATATTCACGGAGAAATACCATTCCCGCTCCTTGAGTTCCGGCCTCTGGTATACCAGATTGGTGGTAAAGATCCGGTCGAACCAGCCGTCGGCAAAGGCCTTGTCAAATTTATCGAGGCCGCTTGTGAACAGTCCGAAGGACGAGAAAACAAATACCCGCCGTGCCCCCATCTCCTTGAGCTGGCGGGCCGTATCGAGCATGCTGCCGCCGGAGGCGATCATATCGTCCACCACGATCACGTCCATCCCCGCGACGGAGGTCCCGCAGAAATCGTGTGCGATAACGGGGTTCGATCCGTTCACGATCCGGGTATAATCCCGGCGCTTGTAGAACATGCCGATGTTCACGCCGAAAAGCGAGGCCAGAAACACAACCCGCTCCGTCGCCCCCTCGTCGGGCGCGATGAACATCATGTGTTCGCCGTCAAGCCGCAGATCCTCGTACTCCGTCAAGAAGGCCTGTGTGAACTGCAGCGCCGGCGATACGTTTTCCAGCCCCATCAGCGGGACCACGTTCTGCATCCGGGGATCGTGCGCGTCAAAGGTGATCAGGCTGTGGACGCCCAGGCTTTCCAGCTCGCGCAGCATCACGGCGCAGTCCAGAGACTCGCGGGTCGTCTTCCTGTGCTGCCGCCCCTCGTACAGGAACGGCATGATCACGGTGATCCGCTCCGCCTTTCCGTTGCAGGCGGCGATGACCCGCTTGAGATCCTGATAGTGATCGTCCGGAGACATGCGGTTGCTCTCGCCGAACATCTGGTAGCGCAGCGAGCTGTTGCATACGTCCACGAGGATATAGATATCCCTGTCGCGCACGGAGCTGCGGATGACGCACTTTCCTTCACCGCTGCTGAAGCGCGGGCATTCCGCTTCGATCAGGCACGACTCTCCACCCCGCCATTCGGAGAGGATCTGCGTGATCCGATTGCCTGTTTTTTCCGCCGATTTCAAGGCGATAAGTCCGATTTTCCCGGGCATTTGATTCACTCCTTCTCTCCTTGCGGACGCCGCCGGGACGATCTGCGCGCAGGCGCAGCTCTCCCCCGCCGTGTCCGGGCGCTGCGGTCTTCTCTCAAACGCGCCGGTTACCTTCTCAGGTATGCCGACGAGACCGGAAACGCAAAATAGGTGTCGGGATAGGGCTCGTTCTTCAGCGAAAAATGCCACCACTCGCAGTCAATGGGCTGAAAGCCGCTGCGGACCATCGCGTGCCGCAGCTGCATCCGGTTCTGATACTGTTCCTCGGTGATCCCCCGGTAATCGGGATGGGAGACCTCGCTGAACAGGTCGAAGGGGCTGCCCATATCCAGCTCTTTTCCCGTTTTCATATCCAGCAGGGTCAGATCCACGGCGCTGCCGCGGCTGTGGCTTGACTGTTTGGCGATGTATCCCTCGGCGAAAAGCGCCTGCTTTTCCAGCCCCGGATAAAACCAGGGCTTCATGCGGACGTCCTGATCCTCGATGCCCCAGAGCACGAACTGCCTGACCGCGCAGGCCGGCCGGTAAGCGTCGAAGATCTTCAGCCGATAGCCCTGCACGAGCAGCTCGCTCGCGGCCGATTTCAGAGCGCGCGCCGCCTCGATGGTCAGCAGCGCGCAGGGCTCCTCATAGCCGTCGATCCGTTCGCCGATAAAATTATAGGTCGAATAATACCGGATCTCCTGTACAATGAGCGGCACGTAGTCCGCCAGCAGCACGAAGCCGGAGGAATCCATAGTCGGATCGTTTCCGTATTGTGTTCTCATGCTTAATTGATCGGCGGAAGCTCGTGGATATCGTAGGTTTCGTAGTAAATCTCAAAAGCCGTTTCCACGTCGCCGGACAGCTCGATCAGCGCGCCGGCCTGGAACATGGTCGAGAGACTGCCGGAGGGGGCCCGCCACGCGGCGTTGGAGACGACGGCCACGCTCTCTCCGCCGGCCTTTTCGGCGCGCAGGATCGCCTCCGCGCCGAAAAGCAGCGCCCCGGTGGCGATATGGTAGTCGCTGGACACGATGGCCAGCTTCGTGACCTGCGGATATTTCTCCGCGAGGATGTCGAAGGTGTAGATCGCGTTCTGCGCCGTCGTGAGGGAGCGGTCCTCCACGATCACGCGCTCGGGCGCGACCCCGTTTTCGATCAGCCATTCCGCCATCCTTCCGGCCTCGGTCGCGGTCTTGTCCTCGGCGGCCGTTCCGCCCCCGGTGCATACGATCAGCGCTTGGGGGTACTGCTCCGCGCAGCGCTTGGCGACCGTGAGGCGCCGGATCAGCTCCTCGCGCATCGTGCCGTCCGGCTCGAGCTGGAAGCCCAGCACGACGAGGCAGAGCTCGTCGCTGTCCGGGAGACCGTCCGGCAGCGCGCCGTCGTTGAGCGGCAGATCGGCGTTGACCGTCTTCCACAGCGCCATGATCCGCTCCCAGCGCGCGCCGAGATCGGCGTCGGCGGCCTTCAGTTCCCCGAGAAGCTCCGCCACGCGCTCGCTCGCATCTTCGCCGTAGCTGCCGTAATCCACGACCATCTCCTCAATGATCGCCTGCGCTTCCCTCCCCGGCGTCTGTTTTCCGCAGCCGGCCAGAAGGCAGAGCGTCAGCAGCAGCGCAAAAGCGCACAGAATAATCTTTTTCGTTTTCATCATACCCGATAACTCTTCCGCTTTATAGTTTTTTGATCATCGTAAGCCGGTTCTGCCCTTCGGCGTACTCGTAGCGCAGCTCATCCATCGTCTTTTTTGCCATAAAAATCCCCAGACCGCCGATTTCTCGTTCCTCGGCGGGCAGAGACACATCCGGATCCTCTTTTTTCAGCGGGTCAAACGGCACACCGCTGTCAAGAAAGCTCACCGCCGCCGTTCGTTCGTTTTCACGGACGGACACGCGCACGGTAACCATGCCGACGCCCGGCGCGTAAGCGTAATTGGCGACGTTAACGAAGAGCTCTTCCGCAGCTATGTCGATCTGCATCATGGTTTTCATCGGGCAGCCCGCGGCTTCCAGCTCGCCGTCGATAAAGGCAAGCACCTCGTCCAGGCGTTCAACCTTCGCTTCCAGCGTCAATTCTTTCATGCGCCCGCTCCCTTTCCGTTCCCTTTGTACGCCAGGCAGAGCATCGTCAGATCATCGAACTGCTCCGCGCCCTGCACGAATCCGTCCACCGCGCGGCGGACGGTTTTCAGAATCTCCTCCGGCGTGCCGCCCGCATCCTCGTTCAGCGCCGCGAGCATGCGCTCGGTGCCGAAGAGCTTGGTTTGCGCGTCGGTGGCCTCCGGCACGCCGTCAGTGTAGACGAAAAGCCTGTCTCCGGGCTGAAGCTGGAGCTCGTATTCCTTGTATCTGGCAAATTCCATCGCGCCGATCACCAGACCGTGCTTATCCTTGAACAGCTCAAAAGAGCCGTCCGCCCGCCGGAGCGCGGGGTATTCGTGCCCCGCGTTGGCCGCGGTAAGCCTGCCGGTGGAGATCTCGAGGATGCCGAGCCAGACCGTGACGAACATCTCCTCGCGGTTGTTCGAGCAGATCGACACATTGGTGTCGTTGAGGATCTGCGCCGGGGTCTTGCCCATCTTGGCGTTGTTGGCCAGAATGATTTTCGAGGCCATCATAAACAGCGCGGCTGGAACGCCCTTGCCGGACACATCCGCCATCACCAGGCACAGATGGTCGTCGTCCACGAGGAAGAAATCGTAAAAATCGCCGCCGACCTCCCTGGCCGGATCCATACTGGCGTAGAGGTCAAACTCGCTTCGGTCCGGATAAGGCGGGAACACACTCGGCAGCATGCTCTCCTGGATCTGCGTCGCGGTACGCAGCTCCGTCTGGGTGGCAGCCAGAGACTTGCTGCGGTCGGAAAACAGCACGCAGTAGATCAGCACGATCGAGATCAGCGTCGCCACGTACTGGGTGGAGATCCCGAAGGTGCTGTAGGTCAGGATCGCGTTGAGGATCGGCAGGGCCACGAAAGAGACCACCACGACCTTCTGGCGTTTCGGCGCGTCGGAGCGAAACATGGCGATCAGCAGGATGATCACGCTCAGCAGCGCATAGGCATAGCTCAGCGGATAGTGCACTTCCCGCCGGTAGACGCCCGCCGCGTCTACGCTGAAATAGAGCGGATAGAAGAAATTGACAAAGCAAAGAAGCGTAGTCGGGATCAGCGCAATCTGCATGATGAGGCTGGAAAGTCTGGCTCTTTTGTCGCCGAGCTCCAGGGCATAGCGGATATAGCGCCAGAACTGATACAGCAGTATCATGCCGCCGGCATAGAACAGCGCGTTCACGGTGATGTTCCAGATCCGAAGGCCCGGGACGCCCTGCACCAGCCAGGCGCACTCGTCGAGGAACAGCATGAAGCCGTTGGTGGACAGGAGCGAGACGAACAGAAGGGTCGTCTCCTCCTCGCCGTCCCTGCCCATCATGCAGCCGTAATACAGGACGGCGCAGATAAAAATGCCGACGATGTCGGCGCCGAGGTTGAAGATCCAGCTCGGCTTCAGACGCTCCAGTCCGCTGACAAAGGCCAGCGCGATCCCCGCAGCCAGCAGAAGCGTCAGTACGGCAAGGCCGACCGGCAGCAGCCACCTGGCTTTCCTCAAGCGGAGAAGCAATTGTTGACTTTTATCCATGTTCCCACACCCCATCTCCGGCCGTCCGAAGCGGCGCCGCCGGTCATGCCAGTTTTTTGTACACGATCATCTCTGCCTCGCGAAAACGGATACTGACCTTGACCTCGTCGGCGACATGCGCAATGACGGATTTTTCCAGCTCGTCCCATTCCTCCGCCGCACCGGTCTGGTTCCGCTGCACGGCCTGTACAATCTGCTCACGGTAGGCGCGCATGCTCCAGCTCATATCCGTCCCCATGCCGTCGGGATTGAGGTCGAACATCATCGGCACCCCCTCGACCGGCTCGAAGAACGCGCGAATTTTGCCCATCAGACCGCGGTCGGCTTCGTTTTTCCCGCTGGTGGAAGCGGACAGGAGCTGCTCGCGGGAATAAAAGTCCACGACCGTGTTGGCGCGCAGATGCAGCTCGTACTGATCTCCCCTGTTTTCGATCCAGAATTCGCCGTCCACGTCGCCCGTGATGGCGCGCATCATGTTCATCATTTCCTCCGCCAGCAGCCGCAGATGCAGCGCGGCTTTGGGCGACAGGCGCTGATAAGCCGCCACGCGCTCCGCCTGGGACAGTACCGCCTCGGTGCAGTCCTGCCTGCTGGAGACGGCGATCACATCGCTTTTCATAATTGTTTCCGCCTCATTCGATCGTCAGGATATCCGAGAAGCCGGTGACCTCAAAGATCTCCATGATGATCTCGCCGACATGGACGAGCTTCATGCTCCCCTGACGGTTCATGATCTTCTGGGCCGAGAGCAGTACGCGCAGACCGGCCGAGGAAATGTAGTCCAGCTTTTCAAAGTCCAGCGTCAGTGCGGTCACGCCCGGAAGCGCTTCCTTCAGCTCCTTTTCCAGTTGGGGCGCGGTCGTGGTGTCCAGCCTGCCCTCCACAGAAAGCAGCAGTTTGCTTCCTTCCATGTCTTTAACAATAGTCATGAAAGCAGCCTCCCGTTATTCAAAATTTTTGGTCACAGTCATGTCGACCACGCCGCCGCGAATGCCGATCTTCACGTCATCCGCCAGTCTGCGGAGCGTGGACTGCTCATAGCGATCCCATTCCGGGTCGTCAACGGGCTGGCCGGTAATATCCTTCGCGACCTCGTCCGGCAGTTCGTAATAGGCATGATCCGCGTCGGAGAGCATGGCCTGCTCAAACATGTCGCGCAGCTTGCCGATAAAGCTGTTGGCCGCCTCGTTTTTGCGGGAGGTGGCGCTGGAGAGCAGATGATAACGTTTCTCCTTGTCCATGACGGTTTTGGTGGTCATATGCAGGTCGACCTTCTTGCCTTCGCACTCCATGTAGAAGGCCGCGTTCAGCTCGCCCGTCACGCTGCGGGCCAGACTCAGCATCTCCTCGGTGCAAAGCTGCAGACGAAGAGACTGCTTCTGATCCAGACCCTGATACCGGGCAACCCGCCGGGTTTCCTCCACAGCGCGGTCATAGCCGTTTCCCTGATTGTCGATTTGAATGATGTCGGATCTCATGGCTGTTCTCCTTTCGTGTTACTCGATGTTGAGCATTTCGGCAAAGCCGGTCACCTCAAAAACTTCCATTACGAGTTCATTGGCATGGATGACCTTCATTCTCCCCTTGTTGTGCAGGAGCTTGAGCGCAAGAAGCAGGCTCCTCAGACCGGCGGAGGAGATATACTCCAGCTTTTCGAAGTCAAGGACCAGGCTTTTTACGCCGTCCAGCGACTGCTTGAGTTCAGCCTCGAAAGCCGGCGCGGAGCCGGTGTCCAGGCGTCCCTCCAGTTTGAAAACGGCTTCTCCGTTTTCGATGGTTTTCTTGATGTTCAGCATGGTGTTTCCTCCTGTATGTTTAGTTTTTTCAGGTGACATCCGTGAGCTTCAGGTTTCTGACCGGTCTGAGCGCGATCAGATTGACCAGAGCCGTAAAGAAGAGCGTCAGTCCGGCGCCGGCGATCCACGCGACGGCGCTGGGCTCTCTGGCGCATTGCAGGAAAGGCTGCTCCAGCAGGCGGCATATTCTGTAGGAAATGGCCGAGCCGACGGCGATCCCGAGGAGAATGCCCATCGTCGTCGTCAGCGCCGTCTCGCGCAGCATATAGGCGACGACTTCCCTGACGGTAAAGCCGTTGACGCGCATGATCGTCAGCTCGCGCTTTTTCTGCAGCACGTAAATGCTCGTCAGGTTCATCAGCACCACGCCGGCCATGACCGCAGCCATAAAAATGAAGATCGCAACCAACGAATTGATCGTGCCGGCAGAGGCGTTGAACACCGCCTTGCCGGAGTCGGCCGACGTAATGCTCGCAAATCCCCTGACAGAGCGCAGCGCGTCCTCCAGCCTTCCGGCGTCGGCGCCGTTGAGCCGAACGAAAAAGACGTTCGGTTCATATTTTTCTCCGAAGCTCCGCTCGAAGCCGGAGGGGCTCATGAAAACAGGCCGGCCTATATAATGCTCGAATATCCCTTCTACGGTCACCGTCGCCGATTTGACGCCGCCGAGGGCGATCTCCAGCTCTTCGCCTTCTTCAAGCCCATAGCTCTCGGCAACGCGCCGCTGGATCAGGATGCCTTTGTCGGGGGCCTCCATGTCTTCTCCGGTCTTCCAGTCTTTGAGCCGGTAAAAATCTTCGATCTCTTCCAAATCGCCGCAGAAAAGCTCGGCAGCCTGTATTTCTTCTACCTGATAGGCGGCGTTGGAGAAATACAGCGACGTATAGTCGGTTCCGGCTTCTTCGAGCAGCGCCCTGATCTCCGATTCGGCAGTTTCCGATTCCTCGGGGTTGAAATTGACGCGCCAGTCGTACTTCACGATATCGTCAAACTGTCTGTCCAGAGACCTTGTCAGAGCCGATTTGATCGTCACGCCGATCACGACCAGCGCACAGCAGCCGGCGACGCTGACGATCGTCACGAGCACCCGTTTGAAGTCCGATTTCATATTCAGCAGGATCAGGCGGGAATACAGCGACAAGGGCGACTTCCCGTTTTTTCCTTTCTTTCCGGCGCCCGCGGGGACCTTGGGCTGCATCAGCCGGATCGCCGGCGTGCGCAGCAGCTGCGAGCAGGCCGCCCAAACGGCGGCGACAGCCAGAGCCGCGGCGGCCAGCAGCACGATCAGGGTCGGAACGGGCGTGATCGCGGGCCGCTTCAGATCGATAACGGAATAGTCGTCATATCCTCCCAGTGCGATGCCTTCCATGACGAAATACGCGGCCAGCACGCCGAGGACGGCCCCCAGCACGGACGCGAAGGCGCCGAAGCTGAGGTATTTTGCGAAAATTTCCCGCTTGAAAAAGCCCAGCGCCTTCGTAGTTCCCACCTGAGTCCGCTGCTCGTCCACCATCTTGCTGACGGTCGCGAAAATAACCAGAGCGCCGACGAGAACAAACAGCGTCGCAAAGGTGCTTTCCAGACTTTTCAGGTTGTTGCTGCCCAGCTTGATCTGGACGTAACCGGCGTTGCCGTCCATATCCATCACGAGCCAGCGGCAGGGATCGAGCTTATCGAGCCGTTCGCGCGCGGCCGCGATCTGCTCCTCGCCGTCGCTCAGCCGGGCGAGACCGTCCGCGTATTCTTTCTCGCCTTCTTCGAGCTGCCGTTTGCTCTCCTCCAGCTTCTTTCTTCCCTCTTCGACGTCCAGCAGCCCCTGCTCATAGCTCGCAAGGCCCTCCTCATAGCGAGCCTTGCCTTCTTCGTACTGTCTGAGTCCTTCCTCGTAGGCCTCGAGACCGATCCGGTATTCTCTCTTGTTGACATAGTAGAGCGTCAGGCCGTCCCAGAACTGCCTGTCGCCTTCGTCCCACTGCTTGCAGGCGCTGTGCAGCTCATGATACTTTCCCTCAAGCTCGGCGGCGGCCTGAACCGTTTCGGCCTTCAGCGCAGACCGCTCGGCGGCGGCGTCGAAGCCCTCCTGCGATCCGGTCCTCATCTCGTAGATCTGCAAAAGAACCTCGTCCGAGATTGCGTCGGAATCGGCAAACGACGCCGCGATGGAATCCAGCGAAAGGTTCATGTCGAAGCTGTACGTTTCCGTAATTTGCAGCGTCATAGCCGTCGCGGGACCGGCGTCCAGGTCGACGGTCTGTCTGTCGGCCCAGTTGATCAGGCCGGCGCCGTCTCCCAGCACTCTTTCCGCCGCGCCGCGTATTCCGTCGCGGATCTGCGCTTTGGCGTCTTCCAGCTCATTCCAGCCGTTGTTCAGCTTTCTGCGGGCGGCGGACAGCTGACCGGCGGCGTCTTTCAGCCGGGCCTCGCCGTCCTCCAGCGTGGTTTTTGCCTCAGACAACTGCTTTTCCGCGCTCTCCAGCTCCGCCTTCGCGTCGTCGAGCTGACGGGCGGCCTCTTCCAGCTCCTCATCGGCCGAGATCAGCTCCCGTTCGCCTTCGGCGCAGGCGGCCCATCCCTCGTCGAGCTCGGCCCTGCCCTCCTCGAGAGCTTTCTTTCCGTCGTCCAGCTCCCTTTGCCTGTCTTCGATCTCTGCGCTGTATTGTTCGTGTATCTCCTCGTCGCGTCTGCCCGGTCCGGAAAGCGCAAGCGCCTCCAGGCGTTCCCGCACAGCCTCGGTTATTTCCTTATAGGTCTCGGAAAACCGGTCTGTCCCGGCGCCTTCCACGGCGATCTCCGCACGCATGAAGCAGCCGTCCAGCGCCTCCCGGTCAAAGGCGTCCGGTGTAACCAGGATATAAAACGTGTCGGTCACCATGGTGTTGCTGTGATCGGGATGGTTGGCAACGCCGGTCATCACGAAGCGCTCGCCGTTGAGATACTGCACGGTCGAACCGGCCGTGTTCTGCAGCCGGATCTCGCTGCCGACCGTCCAGCCCATCTTTTCGGCCAGCTTCTGCTCGACGGCGCATTCCGTCCCGTTTTCGGGCAGACGGCCTTCGATCAGCACCGGGAGATTCAAGCGTCCGGTCACGGAAACGACGTTCACGTCCACGCGGTCTCCTCCGGAGGACGCCGCGGCACCGACCATCCAGACGGGTTCAACGTCCGCAACGCCTTCCGTTTCCCGTATGACGTTCAGATCTTCTTCCGTGAAAAGAAGCGTCGAGATCATCTCGATATCGCGGAAATGCTGCTGCGCAAAGAACTCCGAGCCGTTACGGGCGATGGCGCAGGAGGAATAATTCAGTCCGAGAAAAATCGAAACGCCGAGCAGCGCGATCACGATGATGGAAAAAAACGAGACGAGCTGCTTACGGATATTCCGGACAGTATCCTTGATTTGTGTCCTCTTCATCGCCGTTTACCAGACGAGCTCTTCCGCGTGCAGCGGATGCATGTTCTTTTTGATGCTGGCAATCCTGCCGTTTCTCACCTTCACGACCCGGTCGGCCATTTTGGCGATCTCCGGGTTGTGGGTGACCATCATGACTGTGGCGCCCTCGCTGCGCACGATCTCCTCGATCACCGACAGCACCTCGATGCTGGTCGTATAGTCCAGCGCCGCCGTCGGCTCGTCAGCCAGAATGAGCTGCGGACGCTTGACGATCGCGCGTGCGATTGACACGCGCTGCTGCTGTCCGCCGGACATCTGGCCGGGATAATTGTTCGCCCGCGAGCCGAGCCCGACCTTCCCGATCGCTTCCTCCGCGCTCATGGGATGCTCCACCAGCTCTGCGATGAACTGTACATTCTCCAGCGCCGTCAGGTTGGGCATCAGGTTATAGGCCTGGAAGATGAAGCCTACGGTCTCGCGGCGGTATTTCGTCAGCTCCGCATCGCTGGGATGGGAGAAGTCCTTTCCTTCGATCGTCAGCGTCCCGTCGGTCAGAAAGTCCATACCGCCGAGGATGTTCATCATCGTGGATTTGCCGCAGCCGGATTCGCCCAGCACGACCACAAATTCATTCTTATAGACCTCAAGATTGATCCCTTTGAGGACCTGCAGCACGCCGTCGCCCGAAGAAAACTCCTTGGTCACGTCCCGGAGGACGGCCAGCACCTCCTTTTTTTCGCCGAGATCGACAATCAGGCCCTTCTCGTCGATCGTGATCGCGGCCAGAGACGCCATGCGCTCGCACAGCTGCAGCTCCTCGGCGTCGTAAAGAGAGCCGTCCTTTTTGTTGATGACCTGTACGCAGCCGATCACATCGTGCAGATTGTTCAGCGGCACGCAGATCATCGTCTTTGTGACGAGGCCCGCGTCGTCAAACACCGTGCCGTCGAAGCGCGCGTCATTGGCCGCGTCTTCCACAATGACGGATTTGCCGGTTTTGGTGACAAGGCCCTCCAGCCCGAAGCCGTTTTCCACCGTAATGTTGGAGATGTCCGCGGGACCGATGTGGAACAGCGGGCTCAGACGATCCGTCTTCGGATCGAGAAACCAGATCGCGCCGGCCTCGCTGTTGAGGGTCTTGACGATTGTCTCCAGGCTCAGCGAAAGCGCGTCCTCAAGATTGTCTACCTCCAGCAGCTGTTCCATGATCTGCCAGGTCGCCCTGGCAAAGCGTTTTTCTTCCGCCATTTCCGAATACTCTCCTTCTGCTTTTGGGAAAACCGTTGGTTTATACTTTTTCAATTTACTGTATCACATCTTGACGAAGAAGGCAACTCAAAACGCGCTTGAATACCGCGCAATATGCGCTTCCGTCTCTTCTCTTCAACCGGCGGAAACGGCACAGGTGCCCGGAAAAGCCGCTTGCGCGGTCTCCGAATGCCTGTGCCGTTTTCTTGATACTGCGGAGCGGAGCAGCGTCCTTTATCGGACGAAGGTGCTGAGGCCGTCTCCCTCGGCGTGCGCGTCGTACCAGCAGAGCTCGCCGTCTCCGCTGAAGGACAGCTCACCCGTCAAGCCCCAGTCGCTGTCGATCACCCAGCTCTCGCCATTCTCGTCGGTCTCGACGGTTTCAAACGTTCCGTTTTCATAGACGAGCTTTCCGTCCTCCGTGAGGGCGGCGATCATGGTCCAGGTGCTGTGTACGGCAGCGCTGTCCGGCCATTCGACCGAGATTTTCACCTTGCCGGGAGCCGGGCTCCGGGCGACGGTTATCGTGCCGCGGCCGGCGATCTTCTCATGCCACTGTCCCAGGAAAGGCGTGAGGCTCTCGTCGGCGGGCTTGACGCCGCTCTTCTCCGCCGCGGCGTAGTACCAGCCCAGCATGGCCTCGTAAACGCTGATCCCGTCGTCGTTCCCCCAGCCCTGATAAATCGTCTCGTTCTCGCCGTCGTCAAGGATGACGTAGCCGCCGTCCACCGGGTAGAAATGCAGATGCACGTCTTCGTCCGGGAAGCCGAGGACGAGGTTTTCGCCCGTCAGATAATCATCGTCCGGCAGCTCCTCGCGACCGATCTCCCAGAAGCCGCCATGGAGGACGTATTCCGCAAAGGGCGTGCCGTCCACGGCCTTCGCGTCCGCGTCCATATATTCCGTCGTGGCAAGATAGCTCGTCACGCCCTTTTCCCAGGCGGCCCGGGCGATAAGCATGGCCGGATAGGAATAGGTATCGAAGCTCTCCCATTCGAGTTCGTTTGCGTTCGACAGCGTATCCTTCATGCTGTCCGCCCATTCGCAGAGCATCGACCAGGTTTCCGCGTCGCGCTGCATCTCCTCGGTCGTGGCGCGCGCATAGCGGACGTCGGTCGGGCGGCAGAACAGATAGTGGTTCCCGTCTCCGTCCTTTGCAAAGATCTCCATGCCGGACATATCGAAGCAGAGCAGCTCGTGAAGCTCTTCCTCACTGATCCGGCAGACGGAGAACAGCCAGCCCATGCCCTCGCCGCCGGCCTGCAGCGAGGCGGTTTCGGAGACGGAAAACAGGACGCCGTTTTCGTCGTTCTCCGGCGTTTCCACCGTGACGAGGCCGTTGTATTTGGGCTGGAGCTCCATGCGCAGGCCGCCGTTTTCGTACTCGCCCCAGACCTGCGGCGGGTACTTGACGCTGACCGGCTCGAGCGTGGTGAACTCCATATTGTAGAGATCGCTGCCGGTCTCCGCAACGCCGAGGCTGAAGGTCATGCTCAGCTCTTCAAAGCCCTTGAGCTCTCTTGCCTCGCCGTCAAACATGACGCTGCCGACGGCCAGCTTTCCGGGCGCCGCCTGGAAGCCGCCGTACAGGTAATCGCAGGCAACGCCGTCCGTTACGGAGCTCTCCGGGAACAGGCCGATGCAGCGATCGGATTTGTTTTCGACGTAAACGTACACGACGGGACCGGACCAGTCTTCGTAGTCCTGTTCGCCGAGCACAAGCGTCAGCACGTCGTTGTCGAGCACGACGGTGCCGAGTCCGGCGATATCCGGCAGATCAAAAAGCTCTCCCGTGCTGATGATCACAGGCTCCGAGACATACGTCGGCGCGGTCCATTCATCCGGCGCCAGCGTGAAGCAGAGCTCCATTTCGTCGAGGCTGTCCATATGGATACCGGGCGCTTCCTGTTTCGAATAGCCCAGAGCGCGCCGGACGGTCTCCCCGGCGGGAACGGCCGTACCAAAATCCTCGCTGCCGCCGTAACACTCGCCGTCCTCCATGTAGTACTCGTTCATACGGACGCCTGTCATGACGCCGTTGACGGAGCCGAACGTGACGCCGAGCCAGACGTCCTGGCTCCCGGCGTTCTCTATGTCGATCCACACGATGGGCACGTACCCCTCGTACATGGGGTCGAACGCCAGACCGGCGGTGCTCACCTTTACGCCGTTGTGCTCAAAGATCAAGTCGCCCTCCGGGGAGAAGGGGCCGGCGGCCTTCGGCTCCGCCGTGGTTTCAGGGGCGGAAGGAGTTGGCTCAGGCTCGGTTTCTACCGCGGGGGCGGGCGTCTCCGCCGTCTCCTGCAGCGTTCCGCAGGCTGCGCAGGAGAGGATCATCGCTGCCGTCAGCAGCAGGCAGAGCAGTTTTTTCATTGGCATATCCTCCGTTAATCCTTTTTGACGATCAGCGCGTATTTCGGCTTTTCGGGCTGATATTTCATGCGCAGCCCGGCGCCTTCCGTTATGAAGCGCGGCGGGTTGCCCGGCTTGGCTTCCACGGTCTCGCCCGCCCCGTTCCGGTACTTGACAAAATACTCGCAGCTCACGTCTCTGCTGCCGTCTTCGTTCGTGCTCTCGATCTCCTTGATACGGGATACGACGGCGTCTGCTTCGATCCCTCTTTCGTTGATCGCCTTGCTGCGCCTATCGTTGAAAACAAGGCCGATCACAAGCGCGGCGGCAACGACTGCGATGATGGCGTACGTCTTGCTGCGTTCCTACTGTTATCAATATTGTTTTGCTTTATCCGCGTTTGGATTGAAAAGACTGCCGGATCTGCTTCCCGAAGCCGCCGCCCTCGTCGTTGAGCGCGCCGGTACGGGCGAAGGCCATGGCGACCGCGAAGACGGCGTCCAGGTACTCCTCGCGCGTCCAGATGCGATAAAAGCCCGGCGCCGCGATCTTATTCATGACGCTGTGCGCCGCGGCGTCCTCCTCGTGGACGTACTGGCTGCTGGATTCGATCGTCGCGATCTCCGCGCCGTCCCGCGTCACGCGGTAGCGCGGCCAGATCGAGCCGTCCATGCGTTCGGTCTCGGCGCCGATGCCGTTTTCCTTCAGGTGCTTCCACACGTCCACGCCGTCCAGCTCGAAGGTGTAGTGGTTGTCCAGCAGAATGCCGCCGCCCCAGTCCGTCTCCTCCTCGTGGCCCACGAGGTGCGGCGTGACGGTGCCGTGCTCGTGGTCGATGAAGTCGAAGCCGTAGGGCGTGGTCAGAGTAAACTTCGTCATCTTCGCCTCGTATAGTACGCGGCGGGCGCCGTCCTCGATGCGGTGGCCGTATTTCGGCGTCCCCATATCCGTCAGGAAATAGACCTCGCGCTCCTCGCCCTGCACGGAGGGGGCATAGTCTCTGCTCCCCCGTGATTCGCGCAGCTCCTTCGCCTGCTGCCGGCTTTTCTTCTCTCTGACCGTGGAAACGAGGACGACAGCCAGGATCACGGCGCCGACGCAGATAAAGTACAGGCCGAAGCCTCTGCCTCCGACGGCCGTTGCGGGATCCTGCGGATCGTACATGACGGTGATAGTTTCGCCCAGCTTGTAGGACCCGCTGCCCTGCTTCAGCTCCGCGGTATAGGTTTTACCGTCCACGGTATACTCCACCGTCGGATAGAAGGTCGAACCCTCTCCGGCGCTGTCCTCCCGCAGGTCAATGATCGTGCCCGTGGTTTTGACAAAGCCTCGCGACTGGAAAAAGCTCACGTAGATCCCGGCGGCCAGGCTGATCACGGCCAGCACCGCGGCGAGGATCTTCAATTTCGGTCCTTTCAACGAAAACATGGCGTTCCTCCCTTTCGTTCTGAACGATATAGAACGGCGTTATGTCCGGTGTTTCCCGGGTTTACCGCAAGCAGGCCGCCGGCAGGTCGGGCCGGAAGAGCCTTTCCCGAAAACGCGCGTCGCGGCAGAGCGCGGGAACGTCGTATCGCAGAGCGCTTCGCTCAGGAGAGCAGGGGCTTGCAGGCCTCGGCCAGCTGTTCCTTCTTCGCCTGGGCTTCGGCCAGGTCTTTGCCCTTGGTGGTGAAGTAGGTCTTGATCTTGGGCTCGGTGCCGGAGGGGCGCACAATGACGGTGGAGCCGTCGGCAAGCTTGTAGATGAGCACATTTGCCTTGGGCAGGCCGGTCTCCTCGGGCTTTGCGAAGTCCTGCACGGAGACGACAGCGATGTTTGCAAAATCCTTCGGGGGATTGTCGCGCAGGCCCTGCATGATGGCGGCCATCTTGTCCATGCCGGTCAGGCCCGGGAACTCGAAGGAGTCCACCTTGTTGAGGTAGCGGCCGTACTGGGCATAGATCTCTTCCAGCCTCTGCTTGATGGAGGAGCCAATGGAGCGGTAGTAGGCGGCCATCTCGCAGATGAGCATGGAGGCGATGACGGCGTCCTTGTCGCGCACGTAGGGGCCGGCCAGGTAGCCGTAGCTCTCCTCAAAGCCGAAGATGAAGCGATCGACCTCGCCGTCGGCCTCGAGGCGGGCGATCTGATCGCCGATCCACTTGAAGCCGGTCAGCACATGGCGCAGCTCCACGCCGTAGTGCTCCGCCACGGCGTCGGCCAGGGGCGTGGAGACCAGAGACATGACGGCCACGGGCTTCTCAGGCATGGTGCCCTGCTCGATGCGGCCGGCGCAGATATAGTCGAGCAGCAGCACGCCCATCTCGTTGCCGGAGACCAGCTCGT
>JAILOS010000023.1 GCA_024690695.1 Oscillospiraceae bacterium | reverse complement strand
CGGAGCTGCGTCTCGCCCACGGGCAGGAACTTCTTCGCGTCGGAGCTGTAGAGCTCAATGGGCGCGAAGCTGAAGCCGCGCAGGTTGAACTCATACACCGCCTCGAGCGTCACGAGCAGATCCTCCTCGTTGGCCGTCAGGTTGTTGCGGCGCTTCATCTCGTTGATCTTCCGCCGCACGACGGCCGTGCCGCCGGTCATCATCGCCGCGTCGAAGCCGCCCTTCTGGCTGCGGCGGTAGAAGTAGGCGCTGTAGAAGGCCAGGGGCCGGTGCACCTTGAACCAGGCGATGCGGAAGGCCATCATCACATAGGCCACCGCGTGCGCCTTCGGGAAGAGGTACTGGATCTTGCGGCAGGACTCGATCCACCACTCGGGCACCTGGAGCGCGCGCATCTTCTCCTCGATGCCCGCGGGCCAGGGCTTGCCCTTATGGATCGCGCCCTTGCGTACGGCCTCCATGAACTTGAAGGCCAGCGCGGGCTCCATGCCCTTCTGGATGAGCGTGAGCATGATGTCGTCGCGGCAGCCGACGGGCTCGTTGACCGTGGCGACCTTATTCACGATCAGCTCGCGGATGTTGCCCGCCCAGACGTCCGTGCCGTGGGAGAAGCCGGACAGGCGCACCAGCGTGTCGAACTGCTTCGGCTTCGTCTCCACCAGCATCTGGCGGGTGAAGCCCGTGCCGAACTCCGGGATGCCGATGCTGCCGGTCTGGCCGATGATCGGGTCGTCCTCCGGCAGGCCGAGCACCGCGGGGCTGGTGAAAATGGCCATCGTGTCCGGGTCGGACAGGGAGATCTCCTTCGCGTCCACGCCGGTCATGTCCTCCATCATGCGGATCATCGTCGGGTCGTCGTGGCCGAGCTCGTCGAGCTTGAGGAGGTTGGCCTCCATGCAGTGATATTCAAAGTGGGTCGTGACGATGTCGCTGTTCGGATCGTCCGCCGGATGCTGCACCGGGCAGAAGTCCGTCACGTCCATGTCCTGCGGAATGACGACGAGGCCGCCGGGGTGCTGTCCGGTGGTGCGCTTGATGCCGACGAGGCCCTGCGCGAGACGGTTTTCCTCCGCCTTCGTGGTGTGGATGTTCCGCTCCTCGAGGTATTTCTTCACGTAGCCGTAGGCCGTCTTCTCCGCGAGCGTGCCGATCGTTCCGGCGCGGAACACGTGGTCCGAGCCGAAAAGCACCTCGGTGTACTTGTGCGCCTTCGCCTGGTACTCGCCGGAGAAGTTGAGGTCGATATCGGGGGTCTTCTCGTTGCCGGGGAAGCCCAGGAAGGTCTCGAAGGGGATGTCGAAGCCGTCCCGGCGGAGCTTCACGCCGCAGCGGGGGCAGCTCTTCTCCGGCATATCCGCGCCGCAGCCGTAGCCCTTGCCGCTGTCGAAGTCGGAATAGCGGCAGTCCGGGCAGACGTAGTGCGGCGGCAGGGAGTTGACCTCCGTGATGCCGGACATGTACGCCACGATCGACGAGCCGACGCTGCCGCGGCTGCCGACGAGGTAGCCGTTTTCGAGCGAGTTCTGCACGAGCTTCTGGGCCGACATGTAGATCACGTCGTAGTTGTGGTCGAGGATGGTCTTGAGCTCGACGTCCACGCGGTCTCTGACGATCGCGGGCGGCTCCTCGCCGTAGATGCGGTGCATCTTGCCGTAGACCAGCTCCCGCAGCTCCTCGGCGGAGTGCTCGATCTTCGGCGGGAAGAGGCCCTTCGGCAGCAGCTCGAGCGCCTCGATCCGGTCGGCGATCGCGCGCGTGTTCGTAACGACGACCTCGCGGGCCGTCTCCTCGCCGAGATAGTCGAATTCCTTCAGCATCTCGTCGGTGGTGCGGAAGTAGATCGGGCAGCTCCGGTCGGCGTCGGAAAATTTCTTGGCCGCCTGCAGGATCTTGCGGAACTGCTCGTCCTCGGAGTCGAGAAAATGCACGTCGCTGGCCGCGATCACGGGCTTTCCGAGCTTCCTGCCCAGCTCGAGGATCGTGCGGTTGTAGTCCTGCAGCACCTTCTCGTCGCGCACGCGCCCGTTTTCAACGAGGAAGGCGTTGTTGCAGATCGGCTGGATTTCCAGATAGTCGTAGAGCGAGGCGATCTTCTCCAGCGTGCGCTGGTTCTCGCCGCGCATCACCGCGCCGTACAGCTCGCCCATACCGCAGGCCGAGCCGATCAGCAATCCCTCGCGGTGCTGCAGCAGCAGGCTCTTCGGGATGTTCGGCGTGCGGTGGAAATAGTTCAGGTAGGACTTGGAGATCATCTCGTAGAGATTCTTCAGGCCCTTGCGGTTCTCGACCAGCATGATCATGTGCCAGGTTTTGGCCGTGTCGGTGCGCCGCAGCGCGTGATACACGCTCTCCACGTCGTCGAGCGTGTGCGCGCCCTGCGCGGCCAGCATCGGGAAGAACTTGCCCATGATGCGCGCGACGACCATCGCGTCGTCGGAGGCGCGGTGGTGGTTGAACTTCGGCAGGTCGAGGTGGTTCGAGACGATATCCAGCTTGTGCCGCTTGAGCTCCGGCAGCAGCGCCTGGCTGAGCGCGAGCGTATCGACGAAGACCGGCGAAAAGCGGATGCGGTGCCGCGCGGCCGCGGCGCTGAGAAAGCCGATGTCAAAATGCGCGTTGTGCGCGATCAGCGGCCGGTCCCCGGCGAAATCCAGAAAAGCGCGCAGCGCCTCGTCCTCGTCGGGCGCGTCCGCCACGTCGCTGTCGCGGATGCCGGTCAGCTCGGTGATGTTGGCGGGGATGGGCCGGCGGGGGTTGACGAAGGTGTTGAATTCCCGCCTGACCTCGCCGCCGGCGAAGATCACCGCGCCGATCTCGGTGAGCCGGTCGTCCTGCGCGTTCAGCCCGGTCGTCTCCACGTCGAAGGCGACGAATTCGGCGTCCAGCGGCAGGCGCGACTTGCCGATGACGGCGCTGTTGCCGTCCATGTCGTTGTAATAATAGGCCTCGAGCCCGTAGATGATCTTGACGCCGTACTTTTTGCCGGCCTTCCACATGTCCGGGAAGGCCTGCGCCCCGCCGTGGTCGGTGACCGCGATCGCCGGCATGCCCCAGTCGGCCGCGCGCTTGACCGCGGCCTCCGGATCCGTCAGCGCATCGAGGGTCGAAAAGCGTGTGTGCAGGTGCAGCTCCACGCGCTTCTCCGGCGCCTTGTCCGTGCGGACCGGCTTTTTGCTCTTGACGATGTTCTTCGGGTCGAGCACCATGTCGTCCTCGAACTTGTTGTACGTCACGCTGCCCTGCACCGTCAGATGGTCGCCCGCGGCGATCCTGCCGATCACGGCGGCGTCGCTCTCGGGCGTGAAGAAATGGGAGACGCGGATCGTGCTCGTGCGGTCGCTGAGATCGAAGGCGAGCACCGAGCCGCCCCTTTTGGTCGTGCGGCTGGAAACGGCCACCACGTCGCCCTCCACGGTCACGCGCCCGGATTCGAGCGTCAGCGTGTCCATCCGGACCGGCTTCTGCCGGATCGCTCCGCCGAAGAGAGCGACGCCGGCCGGAGCGGCGGAAGACGCGGCCTCGCCCTCCGGCCGGGCCGTGCCGCGCGGCCTGGGATAATCCGACTCGAGCGTCACGCGCTCCAGCCCGTACTCCCCGCGCAGACGCGCGCAGATCGTCTCCTCGTCCACCGGCGAGGGCATCGCCGCGAAGCGCACGCACAGCGAAAGGCTGCGCCCGGCCACGTCGATCTGCCCGTATGTGACGACGGCCTTCTCCAGCCCGCCGCAGCTGTCCGCGCGGTCCGCCAGGCCGGGAAACACCGTCAGGAATGGGATCTGGTCCATAAGTACCTCTCAAAAACGCCGGAGGGCGCGTTTACGCGCGCTCTCCGTCTTCTTTTATCATCTGCATCAGCCGCTCGCACAGCTCTTCGCCGGGATAGGTGCCGACGACCTCGCCCTTTTTGAACAGCAGGCCCTTGCCGACGCCGCCCGCGACGCCGTAATCGGCCTCGCGCGCTTCGCCGGGCCCGTTGACCACGCAGCCCATCACCGCCACGGTGATCGGCCGATCAATCGCCTCCAGCCGCCGCTCCACCTCCTGCGCGAGGGAGATCAGGTCGATCTCCGTGCGGCCGCAGGTCGGGCAGGAGACGAGCTTCGCGCCGCCCCGCCGCAGCCCCGCCGCCTTCAGGATGGCGATGCCGGTCCTGACCTCCTGCACGGGGTCGGCGGTCAGGCTGACGCGCAGCGTGTCGCCGAGGCCCTCCATCAGCAGCGTCCCGATGCCGACGGCGGACTGGATCGTTCCGTTCCAGGCGGTGCCGGTCTCGGTGACGCCGAGATGCAGCGGATAGGGAAAGCGCTCGGCGGCGAGGCGGTAGGCTTCGACCGTGAGCTTCACCTGCGAGCACTTGAGCGACAGGCAGATATCGTCGAAATCAAAGCGGTTCAGCAGCTCGACATGTCCCGCGGCGCTCTCGACGAGCGCCTCGGCGCAGGGGTGGCCGTATTTTTCCAGCAGGCGCTTTTCCAGGCTGCCCGCGTTGACGCCGATGCGGATCGGGATTCCCCGCGCGCGGCAGGCCTTCGCCACGGCCTTCACGTTCTCCTCGCCGCCGATGTTGCCGGGGTTGATGCGGATCTTGTCGATCCCCCGCTCGGCGCACAGCAGGGCGAGGCGGTGGTCAAAGTGGATGTCCGCCACGAGCGGGACCTTCACCTGCGCCTTGATCGCGTCGATCGCGCGGGCGCTCTTCTCATCCGGTACCGCGAGGCGGACGATCTCCGCCCCGGCGGCCTCCATCGCCCGGATCTGGGCGACCGTGGCCTCCACATCCCAGGTCTTCGTATTGCACATGGTCTGCACCGTGACCGGGGCGCCTCCGCCCACGGGCACCGGGCCGACCCGGATCTGTTTTGTTTCGTTTCTTTTCATCTCAGCCCGTTACCAGACGCACGATGTCGTGCAGCATCACGTAGGCCATCAGCGCCAGCAGCAGCACCATGCCCGCCGCGTGGATATAGGCCTCATACTTGGGATTGAGCTTTTTGCGCGTAAGCGCCTCGATCAGCGCCGTGACCAGCAGCAGGAAGATCCGGCCGCCGTCGAGCGCGGGGATCGGCAGCATGTTCATCACGGCGAGGTTGAGCGCGATGAAGGCGCCGAAGTTGAACACCGTCCACAGCCCGCCGGAGACCGTCTCCTCCTGCGCGCCGCTTTCGGCCATCATATCGACGATATACACCGGCCCGGCGAGGTCGTTGACGCTCGCCTCGCCGTGCAGCAGCATGCCGAGGCTCTGCCACACCAGACCGACGTAATCCCGGACGGTATTCCAGGAGTGCCGCCAGATCTGCCGCGGCGTCGCCTCGTCGTACTGTCCGAAGCGAAGGCCGAAAAACAGGCCCTCCGGATACTCCACCCGCCGCAGCTCGAAGCTCTTGAGCAGCAGCTTCTGTCCGGCGCGCTCGACCTCGATGTCGTAAACGCCGTCGCCGTGCAGCAGGCGGTCGATATCCCCGTGGATCAGCACGCTGTGCCCGTCGATCGCGGTGATCCGGTCGCCGACCTGCAGACCCTCGGCGCTCTCGTAGGGGCAGCCCTCCATGAATTCGACGATCACGGGGCTGAGGATCTGCTTCGTCCCGGCAAAAAGGCAGAGCACGATGACGACGCCCAGCAGGAAATTGTTGAAGGAACCGGCCGCCAGGATGATCAGCCGCTTCCAGGCTTTCTGATTGATAAAGGCGCGCGGATCCTCCGACTCGCCGTCCTCGCCGGTCATGGCGCAGTAGCCGCCGAGCGGGATCGCCCGCAGGGAATAGAGGGTCTCCCCCTTCTGCTTTTTCAGCAGCGCCGGCCCCATGCCGACGGCGAACTCCTCCACGCGCACGCCGAAGAGCTTGGCGGCGGAGAAGTGGCCGAGCTCGTGGATGACGATCAGCAGGCCGAAAATGAGGATCGCGATGATTACATAAAAAAAGGTCATGCGGAAAAATGCTCCCTTACGTAGGCTCTCGCCGCTTCGTCCGCCGCGAGGATCGTCTCCAGATCCGGCTGCGGTACGGAGCCGAGGCTTTCCAGCGCCCCGGCCGCGGCGTCATAGATGCGATTATACCCGAGCCGGCCGCGCAGAAACAGATGGACCGCCTCCTCGTTCGCCGCGCTCATCACCGCCGGCGCGGTGCCGCCGGTTTTCGCCGCGTCCATCGCCAGACGCAGGCAGGGCATGTTCTCGAGATCCGGCTCTTCAAAGGTCAGCGCGCGCAGCGTCCGAAAATCCAGCCGCTCGAAGGGCGAATCCGCCCGCTCCGGCCAGGTCAGCGCGAGCTGGATCGGCAGCCCCATATCGGGCGCGCCGAGCTGCGCGATCACGGCCCCGTCGGTCAGCTCCACCATAGAATGTATGACGCTCTGGGGGTGGATCACCACCTGGATCTGCTCCGGGCGCACCGAAAACAGGTGCATCGCCTCGATAAACTCGAGGCCCTTGTTCATCAGCGTGGAGCTGTCCACGCTGATCTTGGCGCCCATGCTCCAGTTCGGATGGCGCACCGCCTGCTCCGGCGTCACGCCCTCCAGCTCCCCGCGCTTCTTCCCGCGGAAGGGGCCGCCCGAGCCGGTGAGCAGGATCTTTCTGAGCTCGGCGCGGCTGCGGCCGGCCAGACACTGGAAGATCGCCGAGTGCTCGGAATCCACCGGCACGATCTCGGCGCCCTTTTCGGCGGCCCGGCGCATCACGAGTTCGCCCGCGCAGACGAGCGTCTCCTTGTTGGCCAGCGCGATGCGCTTTTTCTCGTCGATCGCGGCGAGCGTCGGCCTGAGGCCGACCGCGCCGGAGACCGCCGTGACCACACAGTCGCTGTCGGAAGAGGAGGCCGCCTCCACGAGGCCTTCGAGCCCGGAGCCGACGCGCAGGTCCAGATCGCCGACGCGCGTGCGGAAATCGCGGGCCGCCGCCTCGTCGAAGACCGCGACGAAGCGCGGGCGCAGACGGCGGGTCTGCTCCTCCAGAAGGTCGATCCGCCGCCCGGCCGACAGGGCCGCGACGCGGATGCCGAGCCGCTCGGCGACGGCGACGCTCTGCCGCCCGACCGAGCCGGTGCTGCCCAGAATGGAAAGTGACTGTACCATACTTTTTTACTCTTTCCGTGCCCGAAGCTCCCGGAGCCGGGCCCTCTGTATTTCTCCCGCGCGTCGGCGTCAGACGCCGCTCAGCCTTCCGTAGCGGCGGTCGCGGCTCTGATAGGCGGCGATCGCGCGGTCGAGCTCGGCCTCGTCGAAATCGGGCCAGAGACAGTCGGTAAAATAAAACTCCGCGTAGGCGCACTGCCAGAGCAGGAAGTTCGACAGCCGCTGCTCGCCGCCCGGCCGGATCAGCAGATCCGGGTCCGGGATGCCGGCGGAATCGAGGCGCGCGGCGAAGCCCTCCTCGGTGAGCGCTCCGGCCCGGCCGGCAGCGAAGTCCTCCGCATAGCTGCGCGCGGCGCGCACGATCTCGTCCCGCCCGCCGTAATTGAGGCAGATATTCGCCTGGAAGCCCTCGTAGCGCGCGGAGATCCGGTCGGTCTCCGCGACGAGCGCGCGCAGCTCCGGCGTCAGCGCCGAGAGGTCGCCGAACACGCGCATGCGGATGCGGTCCCGCTCCATCGTGTCGACCGCCTCGCGCAGATAGCGCCCGAGCAGCTTCATGATCGTGCCGACCTCCTCCTCCGGGCGTTTCCAGTTCTCGGTGGAGAAGGCGTAGACCGTCAGAAAGCCGATCCCGCGGTTTTTGCAGGCGGTGGCGATGCGGCGGAAGGTCTCCGCGCCGGCGGCGTGCCCCGCGGTGCGCGGAAGTCCCCTTCGGCGGGCCCAGCGGCCGTTGCCGTCGAGGATAATGGCAATGTGGCGGGGCAGGGGACGCGCCCCCTCCCCCGCCCTGATCTCCTTTTCGCTCCTGTTGGCCATCAGATCTCGGTGAGCTCTTTCTCTTTCTTCTCGGCGATCTTGTCGATCTCCTTGATATAGTCGTCGGTGAGCTTCTGCACGTCCTTCTCGGCGATCTTGTAGTCGTCCTCGGTGATCTCGGAGCTCTTCTGCTGCTTCTTGAACTTCTCGATCGCGTCGCGGCGGATGTTGCGGATCGCAACCTTGGCCTCCTCGCTGTAGCGGCGGGTCTGCTTGGCGAGATCGCGGCGGCGCTCCTCCGTCAGCGGCGGGAAGACGAGGCGGATCGCGCGCCCGTCGTTCTGCGGGTTGATGCCGAGGTCGGAGGCGAGGATCGCCTTCTCAATGGCCTTGAGCACGCTGTGATCCCAGGGCGCGATGATCAGCGAGCGCGGGTCCGGTGTCGCCACGGAGGCCATCTGCTGGATCGGCGTGGGCACGCCGTAATAGTCCACCTGGATCTGGTCGAGCACGGCGGCGTTGGCGCGGCCGGCGCGGATCGTCGCGAGGGTCGCGGTCAGCGCCTCGCAGGTCTTCTTCATTTTGTACTCAAATTCCTTGTAGTCAGACATGGCTGTACCTCCTGTTATTGTTCGTCGTCTATGCTGTGCCGGATCATTCCAGCGAAGTTCCGATTTTTTCGCCGAGCAGCACGCGCACGAGGTTTTCCGGCTCGGCCAGGGCGAAGACCTCCACGGGGATGCGCTTTTCCATCGCAAGGCAGGTCGCCGTCAGGTCCATCACCGCGAGGCGGCGCGCCAGCACCTCCTCGTAGCGGATACGGTCGAACTTCACGGCCTCGGGGTTCGTGCGCGGATCGTCGCTGTACACGCCGTCGACGTTCTTGGCGAGCAGGATCGCCTCCGCCCCGATCTCCAGCGCGCGCAGCACCGCCGCGGTGTCGGTGGAGAAGAATGGGCTGCCGGTGCCGCAGGCGAAGAGCACGACCGCGCCCTTTTCCAGATACTCCAGGCTTTTCCGGGTGTCGTACCGCTCGCCCACGCCCTGGATGTCCACGGCGGTCATCACGCGGGCCTCCGCCCCGAGCTGCTTGAAGACGTCGCACACGGCCAGGCAGTTCATCGCGGTGGCGAGCATGCCCATCCGGTCTGCGCTGACGCGCTCCACCTTGCCGGCTCCGTCCTTCACGCCCCGCCAGAAATTGCCGCCGCCGATGACGATGCCGACCTGCGTGCCCAGCTCCGTGCACTTCAGCACGGCCTTGCACACGCGCGTCACGAAGTCGAAATCAAAGCCGGTTTTCTTTTCTCCCGCCAGCGCTTCTCCGCTGATCTTGACGAGTATGCGCCGATAGTGCGGCTTGTCCATAGCTCTGTGCCTCCCCGTTTGCATATTCCGTTTTATTTTACCACAGCGCGGGCTTTTTGACAATTCCCATTTGATAATTTGTGCGGAGGCCCCCGGAAGCGCCGGACAAAAAGTCCCCGAAAGGGACCTCTGCCGGCGGCAGGGCTTCGACGTCCTTTGCCGCGGCGCGGGTGTATGATGCCTGCATGAAAGTCATCTACCTCGACCGGCTCTTTCTCGTCAACCTCCTGTGCGACTATCTGCTGTGTCTGGCCTCGGGGCGCGTCGGGGGCGTCCCGCTCCGGCGCGGCCGTTTCGCTCTGGCGGCGCTCTTCGGCGCGCTGTACGCCGTGCTGTCCGTGCTGCCGGGCTTCTCGCCGCTGCTGTCCCCGCCCGCACGGCTGGCCGCGGGGCTGCTGACGGCAGGGCTGGCCTTCGCCGGCGAACCGCACTTTCTCCGCTGCGCCGCGCTTTTTCTCGCGGTGAGCGCGCTCTTCGGCGGAGCGCTCTGGGCGCTGACGCTCGCCGGCGATCTGCCGCTGCTCGATGCGCGCGCGCTGATTCTCTCCTTCTCCCTCTGCTACGCCGCGCTCACGCTCTATCTGCGCGCCCGCCCGCGCTTTCCGGGGCGGGCGCGCGCGGAGATCCGCGTCCGTATCGGCGGACGGGAGGTCCGCTTCACCGCGCTGCGCGACAGCGGAAACGGCCTGTGCGACCCCGCGACCGGCGAGCCGGTGCTGCTCGCCACCCCGGCCGCGCTCGCCCCGCTCTTTCCCGGCGCCGAGCTCGGCGGCGACCCGCTCGCGCTGCTGCAGAAGCCGGGACAGGCCGGACGCTTTCGCCTGATCCCCTACCGCGCCGTCGGCGCCGCGGGGCTGCTGGCGGCGTTTCGTCCGGAGGAGCTGCGCATCGACGGCAAGACGGAGACCGGGCGCCTGGTGGCCGTGTCGGAGAGCGCGCGGGGGGACGGCTTTGAAGCGATTTTGTGAAGAAAGGACGACGCCATGCTCTGTAAACCCCAGATCGCATTTCTGAAGGACCGCATTCTGTCCATTCTCGGCGTGGAGCCCCCGGCGGTTTTTTACCTGGGCGGCAGCACGACCCTGCCGCCGCCGCTGGAACACGCCGAGGAGGAGCGCGCCGTCGCGGCGCTCGAGCGCGGCGACGAGGAAGCCCGGCGAACGCTGATCGAGCGCAACCTGCGGCTCGTGGTCTACATCGCCAAGCGCTTTGAGAACACCGGCATCCACCTCGAGGACCTGATCTCCATCGGAACGATCGGCCTGATCAAGGCGGTCAACACCTTCCAGTCCGGCAAAAACATCAAGCTCGCGACCTACGCCTCGCGCTGCATCGAAAACGAGATCCTGATGGTGCTGCGCAAAAACAGCGCCCAGCGCACCGAGCTGAGCATCGACGAGCCGCTCAACACCGACTGGGACGGCAACGAGCTGCTGCTCTCGGACGTGCTGGGCACCGACGAGGACGAGGTCTCGCGCCCGCTTGAGGACGACGCCGAGCGCAGGATGCTGATGCGCGCGATCGACGGCCTCTCAGAGCGCGAGCGCGAGATCATCCTGCTGCGCTTCGGGCTGCCGGGCGGGCGGGAATATACGCAGAAGGAGGTCGCCGACCGGCTGGGCATCTCCCAGAGCTACATCAGCCGCCTCGAAAAACGCATCCTGACGCGCCTGCGCCGGGAGATGCTGCGCCTGCTGCAGGTGTGAGGGCCGCAGCCGGGCGCGGGGAGCCGGCAAGTTTTCGTTGTGTAATGCGCGGAGCCATGATATAATAAGTGCTGTGCGCTTATTATATGATTCAAGTCGTTTTTCTCGCCCCTGGCGGGGCAACCGAAAACACATGACATATTATACCATAGACGCTCCGCGTCTATGGTATAATAACGGCGTCTTCGCCGTTATTATATAATTTGAGTCGCTTTTCTCGCCGCTGGAGCGGCAACCGAAAAGCATGACATATTATACTATCCGCACCGTGCGCGTATGGTATAATAAATCCCGCCGTCCGGGTGCGGGCGGTCTCCGGACTCTATACAGAACAGGGGCTGACTCCATGCGCAACGCGAGCGCCGGCAGCAGGTCTGCGCGTCAATCGAATATCGAGCTGCTGCGGATTTTTGCAATGATCGCCATCATTGCCAATCACTCCGTCGTCCACGGCCATGTGCTCTATCCCCCGGACACGATCTCCGTGAACAGACTGTGGTTCCAGCTGATCCAGATCCCCGGCTTTTGCGGCGTGGACGCCTTTGTGCTGATCTCCGGCTTCTTTCTGGTCTCGGCGCGCTCGCTCAAAACGACCCGGATCGTAAAGCTGTGGGCGCAGATTTTCTTCTACTCGGTTCTTCTTTATATCGTTTTCGTCGCCGCGGGGGCCGTGCCTTTCAGCCTCCGGACACTGATCGCGCGTCTCACGCCCGTGACGAGCTGCCGCTGGTGGTTTGCCAGCACCTATTTTGTCCTCTATCTCCTGTCGCCTTTCCTGAACAGGCTGCTGAATGCCTTTGACAAAAAGCAATATCTCGGCTTTCTGGCGATGCTCTTTCTGCTCTGGTGCGTGATCCCGACCCTCGAGGGGACCCTCTTCCAGTCTTTTGAGCTGTTTCAGAACAATCATCTGGCGTGGTTCGTGTTTCTGTACGCCCTCGGCGCCTTTCTGCGGCGCTTTCCCGCGGAGACCGGGCAGAGCGGCGCAAGGCTGATCGCGCTCTCCGTTCTGTGCATGCTGGCGGTGTTTCTGACCGCCGTCGTGCTCGACGTGCTCGGCAGGAGAAACCCCGTCTTCGCCCAGCACGCCCTGTTCCTCGCCGATCTGCAGACGATCCCGTCCCTGATCTCCGCGGTGCTGCTCTTCCTGGGCTTCTCCCGGCTGGACATCGGCTCCCGCAAGGCGGTCAACTTCCTCTCCTCCGCCATGTTCGGGGTCTATCTGATCCATGACGACACTTACGTCAGTCCGTTTCTGTGGGAAAGGCTGTTCCGCAGCGCGGCCTATGCGGAAAGCCCGCTGTTCATCCCCCGCTCTCTGCTGGTGATCGCGGCGGTCTTTGCCGTCTGCACGCTGATCGAGCTTGCGCGGATCCGCCTGATCGAAAAGCCCTGCATGCCGCTGATCGAGGGGCTCGCCCGGCGGATCGACAGGCTCGGGGACGCCCTCCTCTCCGGCAGAATCCTCGGCCGATTCGGGCGGGAGTGAGCCTCTCTCTGCCGCACAAGGCGCGCTTCTTGATTGACAAGAGCGCGCCTTAGCCGTTATAATGGGCTTATCGGGCGATCTCTCAAATATTCGATTCAGGAGGATCTTTTTATGGTCAAAGTCGATCTTTCGGGCGCGCAGCCCTTCTTCACCGCAGCCGGCCCCGACTACGCGGCGGCCGCGGCAGCGTACAAAACCTTTGCGGAGAAGACCGGCCTCGGCGCGGACTTCACCGGCTGGGAAATGATGCCCCAGCGCATCAAGGACACCGAGCTCGACGCCATCGTCGCAGCCGCGGAGAAGATCCGCAGCCGCTCCAAGGCGCTGGTCTCGATCGGCATCGGCGGCTCCTACCTCGGCGCGAAGGGCGCGATCGAGCTGCTCAAGCCCGTCCCCGGCCCCAACGATCCCAAAGTCTTTTTCATGGGCAACACCCTCTCCGTCGACGCCGTCAACGAGACCATCGAGGCGCTCGGCGACATGGACTTCGACGTGAACGTCATCTCCAAGTCCGGCACCACGCTCGAGCCCGCGGTCTCCTTCCGCATCTTCCGTGAGCTGCTGGTCAAAAAGTACGGCGACAAGGCGAACGATCATATCTTCGCCACCACCGACTCCAGGCGCGGCGTGCTCAAATCCCTGGCCGACAAAAACGGCTGGCCCTGCTTCGTCGTCCCTGACGACGTGGGCGGCCGCTTCAGCGTCCTGTCCGCGGTGGGCCTGCTGCCCATGGCCGTGGCCGGGATCGACGTGCGGAAGGTCATCGACGCCGCGATCAAAGAGTTCAAGGTCCTCAGCGCGGGCGGCGCGGAGAATCCCGCCTGGCAGTACGCCGCGGCGCGCCAGCACCTCTACGGCAAGGGCTACACCGTGGAGATCCTCGGATGCTACGAGCCGAGCTTCCGCTTCATGGCCGAGTGGTGGAAACAGCTCTACGGCGAGAGCGAGGGCAAGGACGGCAAGGGCATCTTCCCCGCCTCGGTGGAGTTCACCGCCGACCTGCACTCCATGGGCCAGTACATCCAGCAGGGCCCGCGCATGCTGATGGAGACCGTCGTGCGCTTCGCCGAGAGCCGCACCAGCCTCCCCTTCCCCACGGAGAAGGAGGACGCCGACGGCCTGAACTATCTCGCCGGCCGCGACCTGTCCGAGATCTGCCGCGTGGCCGCCGACGCCGTGCGCGAGGCCCATGTCTCCGGCGGCGTGCCGAACATCGTCGTCGAGATTCCCAAGCGCGACGAGGAGGGCTTCGCCGCGATGGTCTGCTTCTTCGAGCTGGCCTGCGCCATCTCGGGCTACATGTCCCAGGTCAACCCCTTCGACCAGCCCGGCGTGGAGGCCTACAAGAAGAACATGTTCCGCATGCTGGGCAAGCCCGGCGCGGTCTGATCTCCCCGCATCCGGCGGTTTCCGGTCCATGGCGATCGACCG
>JAILOS010000022.1 GCA_024690695.1 Oscillospiraceae bacterium | reverse complement strand
ATAATAAAAAGTACGGCGATCTCGCAAAAAATGCGAAGTCGCCGTACATTTTCTATACAACGAAGATAGTATCTGCGCGGGAGGGGCAAGCCCCTCCCCTACGGGTAATGCCGGGATTTGCGTATTTTGCTACAGCCCCTTTTTTTCGATTGGCAGAATTTCTGGCGGGTCAGCGCTCCTCGCGGAAGTAGGCGAGGCCGAGGGAGGCGGGGGGCTGGTTCTCGCGCTTGTTGCGCATGGAGGAGAGCACCAGCACGATGATGGTCACGACGTAGGGCGCCATCTTGTAGAGCTCCTTGACCGCGAGGTTCATGCCCGAGGGGATGTACATGTGCAGGATATAGAGCCCGCCGAAGAGGAAGGAGGCCAGCACACCGATGTTCGGCCGCCAGACCGTGAAGATGACCAGGGCGATGGCAAGCCAGCCGCGGTCGCCGAAGGCGTCGCTCGACCAGATGCCGGAGGTGTAGTCCATGATGTAGTACAGGCCGCCGAGCCCCGCGATGACCGCGCCGGTGCAGGTGGCGACGTACTTGTAGCGGGAGACGTTGATGCCCGCGGCGTCGGCGGTGGTGGGGCTCTCGCCCACGGCGCGCAGGTGCAGGCCGGTGCGGGTGCGCTTGATGAAGGCCGCCGCGGCCAGGGAGACGATCACCGCCGTGTAGGCCAGGAAGCCGTAGGAGAAGAAGAGCTTGCCCACGGTGCTGCCGGAGGCGATGGGGAGGGTCTTGCGGAAGTAGGCGCTGGTGCCGGAGAGGACGATGGCGGGCACGTCGCTGCCGGAGAGCTTGATGAGCGAGCCGCCGAAGAAGTTGCCGAAGCCCACGCCGAAGGTGGTGAGGGCAAGGCCGGTGACGTTCTGGTTGGCGCGCAGGGAGACGGTGAGGAAGCAGTAGAGCAGCCCCATCAGCAGGCTCCCCAGCATGGAGCACAGCAGCGGGATGCCCACCGCCAGAACGGGCTTGAGGTCGGCGCCCGCGGACTGCTCGTAGAAGAACGCGCCCATGACGCCGGAGATCGCGCCCACATACATGATGCCCGGGATGCCGAGGTTGAGGTTGCCGGACTTCTCGGTGATGGTCTCGCCGGTGCTGCCGAAGAGGAGGGGGATGCCCTGCATGATGGCACGGGGGATGAAGGAGACAAAATCGAACACGGCTCAGCCCTCCTTGTCCGCCGCGCGGCGGAATTTGATCTGATAGTTGATAAAGAACTCGCTGCCGATGATAAAGAAGAGGATGATGCCGGTGAGGATGTCCGCGAAGGAGGCGCTCAGGCCGAAGTTGGTGGCGATCTGGCCGGCGCCGCGCTCGAGGAAGACCAGCAGGAAGCTCGTGAAGATCATCCAGACGGGGTTGAACTTGGCCAGCCACGACACCATGACCGCCGTGAAGCCGCGGCCGGCGGTGATCGTGGTGGTGAGGGTATGCTCCGTCCCGCCGACGAGCAGCATGCCCGTGAGGCCGCAGACCGCGCCCGAGAGCAGCATGGTCCGGACGATGACCCGCTCGACCTTGATGCCGACATAGCGCGCGGTGCGCTCGGACTCGCCGACGACGGCGATCTCATACCCGTGCTTGGAGTAGTTGAGGTAGATGTACATCAGCACGCACACCACGGCCACGACGAGGATGTTGAGCAGGTACTTGTACCCGCCGATCACGGGCAGCCAGCCGAGCTGGGAGCGCTGGTTGATGATGCCGATCTTGCCGGCGCCCTTGGGCACCTCCCACACGATGATGTAGTAGGCCACGAGCTGGGTGGCGATGTAGTTCATCATGAGGGTGAAGAGGGTCTCGTTGGTGTTCCACCTGGCCTTGAAGAAGGCGGGGATCGCCGCCCAGATCGCCCCGGCGAGCATGGAGGAGCCGATCATGCACAGGATGATCGCCCAGTTGGGCAGCTTGTCGGCCAGCAGGATCATGCAGGCGGCGGTGGCGAGGCAGCCGACGAGCATCTGCCCGTCGCCGCCGAGGTTCCAGCAGCGCATGCGGAAGGCCGGCGTGATCGCCAGCGACACGCACAGCAGCATCGCGAGGTTCTGGAACAGCACCCACGCGCGCCGCGGCGAGCCGAAGGAGCCCTGGAAGATCGTGACATAGACCTGCACGGGGTTCTCGCCGGTGACGAGGGTCGTGACCAGGGCGCTGACCAGCAGCGCCAGGATCAGCGCCGCGCCGCGGATCGCCCAGCTCCTGTACCAGGGCAGCGCCGGACGCCTGGCCACATGGAAGAGCGGCTCATGCGTTTTGTTGTTCATGCTGGTTTCCTCCCAGTTTTGTCATCATCATGCCGACGTCGCGCTTGCTGGCGCCGCGCCCGGGCACGATGCCCGAGACCTTGCCGCCGCAGAGCACGAGGATGCGGTCGCTCAGCTCCAGCAGCACGTCCAGATCCTCGCCCACATAGACGACGGCGACGCCGCGCTTCTTCTGCGCGTTGATGGTGTCGTAGATCAGGTAAGAGGAGTTGATGTCCAGTCCGCGCACGGCGTAGGCCGTCAGCAGCACGGAGGGGGCGTTGGCGATCTCACGGCCGACCAGCACCTTCTGCACGTTGCCGCCGGAGAGGCGGCGCACCGGCGTCTCCACGCTGGGGGTGGAGATCTCCAGGAAGTCCACCATCTGCTGCGCCAGCCTGTAGGGCGCCTTGCGGTTGGTGAAGAGCCCCCGGCCGCTGCGGTAGGAGCGGAGCATCATGTTGTTGCCGAGATCCATGTTGCCCACAAGCCCCATGCCGAGGCGATCCTCCGGCACGAAGGACAGCGCCACGCCCATCTCCTGGATGGCGAAGGGGTCCTTGCCGATGAGCTGCTCGCGGCTGCCGTCGTCCTTGAGGTACTCGATGCTGCCGGATTCCACGGGCTGCAGGCCGGCGATGGCCTCGAGCAGCTCCTTCTGGCCGCTGCCGGAGATGCCCGCGATGCCGAGGATCTCCCCGGAGCGGGCGGTAAAGCTCACATGGTCGAGCTTGACGGTGCCCTCCATGTCGCGCACGGTGAGATCCCTGACCTCGATGCGCGGCCTGGGGTCGACCGGGTCGGGGCGGTCGATGTTCAGGGTGACGGGATGGCCGACCATCATGTTGGTCATCTCCTGGGCGTTGGTGGTGCGGGTGGGCATATCGCCGATGAACTGGCCGTGGCGCAGGATGGCCACGCGGTCGGACAGCGCCTCCACCTCGTGCATCTTGTGGGTGATGATGACCACGGCCTTGCCGTCGTCGCGCATGTTGCGCAGCACGGCGAAGAGCTTGTCCGTCTCCTGCGGGGTGAGCACGGCGGTCGGCTCGTCGAGGATCAGGATATCCGCGCCGCGGTAGAGCACCTTCACGATCTCGACGGTCTGCTTCTGGGACACGGACATGTCGTAGATCTTCTGGGCGGGGTCGACCTCGAAGCCGTAGGCGTCGCAGATCTCGCGGATCCTGGCGGAGGCCGCCTTGAGATCGAGCTTGCCCGGCAGGCCGAGCACGATGTTCTCCGCCGCGCTGAGCACGTCCACGAGCTTGAAATGCTGGTGGATCATGCCGATGCCGAGGTCAAAGGCGTCCTTGGGCGAGCGGATGACGACGGGTCTGCCGTCGATGGTGATCTCGCCCTCGTCCGGGAAGTAGATGCCCGAGAGCATGTTCATCAGCGTGGTCTTGCCGCTGCCGTTCTCGCCGAGCAGGGCCAGGATCTCGCCGCGGTAGATGTCCAGCCAGACCCTGTCGTTGGCGACGACGGGGCCGAAGCGCTTGGTGATGTTCCGCATGGTGACTGCGGCGGTCTTGTTGTCCAAGGGCGTCTCCTCCTTTGCGCGCGAAATAACGCAAATTGCTGCAAAGGGCAGCGCGGCGGCCTGTGTCACTGCGCTGCCCTTTACAGCAGTTCACGGGAAGTCCCGGGATGCCGGGACTTCCCGCAGTCTGTTTGATTACGCGTCGATGTTGGTGATACCGTCGATGTCGATGTCGAAGGAGGGGGCGCTGCGGAACACGGACTCCGCGAACTCGCCGCCGACGATGGACTCGGTATCGGGGGTGAAGGTGCCGAGGTCGTTGACGTCGGCCTGGTAGCTGGTGACGGGCTTGCCGCCGACGGTGAAGGTGTTGGTGTCGAAGACCTTCGTGGTGCCGGCGATGAGGGCGGCCTTGACCTCGTCGAGCTTCTCGGCGGTGCCGGGGGCGGCGACCTTCTCATTGAGCTCGGTCATCTCGACGGCGCCGTTGGCCAGGGTGCCGGTCCAGTCGGCGTTGAGGGTCTCGCCCTTGGCGACGCGGCCGATCATGACCTCCATGAAGGTGACCCAGTTGATGCGGGAGGCGATGATGAAGGTGTTGGGGCAGTCGGCCTCAGCGGAGCCGTTGTAGAACACGAAGGGGATGCCCTTGGACTCGCACTCGGTGGGGGCGCCCATGGAGTCGGCGTGCTCGGACAGGAGGACGCAGCCGTTGTTGATGAGCTTGATGGCGGCCTCCTTCTCAAGGTCGGGGCTGAACCAGGAGTTGGTGAAGGTCACCTCCATGGTGGCGGAGGGGCAGACGCTGCGCGCGCCGAGGAAGAAGGAGGTGTAGCCGGACTTGACCTCGGCGTAGGGGTAGGCGCCGATGTAGCCGATCTTGGCCTGGTCGGCGGTGATCTTGCCCTCCTCGATCATCTGGTTGAGCTTCATGCCCGCGGCGACGCCGCCCAGGAAACGGCCCTCATAGATGGAGGCGAAGCCGTTGTGATAGTTGGCGAGACCCTCGGTGTGGGCCTTCGTGCCGGTGGCGTGGCAGAACTGAACCTCGGGGAATTCCTTCGCGGCCTGGATCATGTAGGACTCGTGACCGAAGGAGTCGGCGAAGATGAAGTTGCAGCCGGCGTCGACGAGCTCGGCGGCGGCCTCATAGCACTCCTGACCCTCGGGAACGTTGGTCTTGATGATGTACGCGATGCCCAGCTTCTTGCAGGCCTCTTTCGCGGCGTTCATGAAGTTCAGGTCGTAGGTGGAGTTCTCGTCGTGCAGGAAGATGAAGCCGGCTTTGACCTTGTCGTTGGTGATTTCATAGTCGTACGTGGGCTTGTCCGAGCCGCAGGCGCAGAGCGCGGCGGCCATCACGAGCGCGAGAACGAGAGCGATAATCTTTTTCATTCTTTTTCTCCTCAATTTTCAAATATTTCGAGAAGAGGGCGCAGGTCCCAAAAGCCTGGGCTGCTGCCGGAGCCGATGGCTGCCTGCGCGCTCTTCCCTTCTCAACCGCCCGGGGGCGGAAAAGAACGCAGGGAAACAAAAAACGCCGGATCTGGCGGACACTTCGCACAGACCGACGGAAAAAAGGAAAACAACCGCACGGACGGGGGCAGAAAGGCCAAACCTGTCCGGCGTCGTTCTCGATAGTCCGGTCATTTACGGTGTCCGGGTAGAAACTTCAAAACCATATTATTTGCTTATATCGAAAAACGCTATTCACTTGGATGGCCTTACACTATCAGAAGGCGGGGAAAAAGTCAAGCCTCCCGTTTATACATTTTATCCATGACGGGAGGCTTGATTTTGTGAAAAAGGCACAAAAAACGACCGGATTCAGCCGAAGCGCAGGCCGCTGTCGTCCATCGCGGCGATCCGCGCCAGCGATTCCACGCGCAGCCCGGAGGCGCGCAGGCGCTCGCCGCCGCCCTGGAAGAGCTTTTCCACGGCGATCCCCGCGCCGACGGGCTCCGCGCCCGCCAGACGGCAGAGCGCGCAAAGGCCCTCGAGCGCCGCGCCGGTGGCCAGAAAATCGTCCACGATCAGCACCCGGTCGCCGGGGCCGAGGTATTCCTTCGACACGAGGACAGTGTTGGTGACGCCGTGGGTGAAGCTCTCCACCTCGACCGACCAGACGTCCGCGGCGATGTTGCGGGTGCGGCTTTTCTTGGCGAAGAGCAGCGGGCAGCCGAAGACAAGGCCGACCATCGCGCCGAAGGCGATGCCGCTGGCCTCGATCGTCAGGATCTTGTTGACGCCTGCGTCCGCGTAGAGCCGCCGCAGCTCCAGCGCCATGTCGTACAGCAGCTGCGGGTCGATGCGGTGGTTGAGAAAGCCGTCGACCTTCAGGATGCCGCCGGGCAGCACTTTTCCGTCGCGCAGGATGCGCTCTTCAAGCTGTTTCATGGGAAACTCCTTTCTTTCTGAAAAACCGGAACGCCTTATTCGCGCACGACGACGTTGTCCTCGCCGAGACGCTCGCGGAGCTCCTTCACCAGCGCCGGGTGGATCACACAGCGCGCGCCGATCTTTTTGCGCTCGGATTCGATCCAGAGCACCAGCGGCTCGCCGCCGGGGAACATCGTCAGCAGCAGCTCCAGCCAGTGCAGCGTAAGCGCGTCGCGCTGCGGCAGACGCACGAACAGCGTCTTTTTCCCGTTCCCGCGCGGCCGGTCAGCAAGGGCCTCGTCCAGCGGCTTGATCGCCTCGACCATGAGCTGCGGCTCCTTCTCGTCGCGGGCGGAGATGCGCCCCCGGACCAGCAGCACCGCGTTTTCCCGGATATGGCGCCCGTCCGTATCGAGCACCTTCTGGAACACGATCAGCTCCATCGCGCCGCTGTCGTCCTCCAGCGTGACGTAGCTCATCAGCGACTTGTTTTTCGTCGGCCGCTGCCGGGCCGCGGTCACGATGCCTGCGAGCTTCACCTCCTGGCCGTCGCGGAAGCGCCGCGGGCCGTCGGCAGCCGAGAAATCGTTCAGGATCGCGCCGATCGGCGCGGCGCCGAGCTTTCGCACGCTCTCGCGGTATTCGTCCATCGGGTGGCCGCTGAGATAGAGGCCGGTGACCTCCTTCTCCATCGCCATTTTCTCCTGCGGGCTGAATTCCTCCTCCTCCGGGATCGCGGCGGCCTGCGCCGGCTCCTCCGCGCCGCCGAAGAGGTCGAGCTGGCCCTCCACGTTGTCGCGGCTGGCGCGGCTGACGCTGTCGAGGATCACCGGCGCGGCCTTCAGCAGCGCGCGGCGGGTGGAGCCCATCGAGTCGAAGGCGCCGGCGCGGATCAGGTTTTCCACGGCGCGCCGGTTGAGCTCGCCGCCCTGGGTGCGGCGGCAGAAGTCCTCGAAGCCGAGGAAGGGGCCGCCGCGCTCGCGCTCGGACACCATGCTGCGGATCGCGCCGAAGCCGATGCCCTTGATCGCCGCGAGGCCGAAGCGGAGATTCTCGCCGGCGACCGTGAAGTCGGCGTCGGACTCGTTGACGTCCGGCGGCAGCAGGCGGATGCCCAGCTCGCGGCACTCGGCGATATATTCGGCGACCTTCGTGCTGCTGTCGAGGATGCTCGTCAGCAGCGCCGCCATGTATTCGCGCGGGTAATGCCGCTTCATATAGGCCGTGCGCGCGGCCACGATCGCGTAGCTCACCGCGTGGGCCTTGTTGAAGGCATAGCTGGCGAAATCGAGGATCTCATCGTAGATGCTGTTCGCCGTCGCCTCCGGCACGCCGCGCTTCACCGCGCCGTCGATGCCGCGGCTCTCGTCGCCGTGGACGAAGGCCTTGCGCTCGGCGTCGATGACGGCGTGCTTTTTCTTGCTCATCGCGCGGCGGATCATGTCCGCCTGCCCCAGCGAAAAGCCGGCCAGGGACTGAAAGATCTGGATCACCTGCTCCTGGTACACGATACAGCCGTAGGTGACGGCGAGGATGGGCCGCAGCAGCTCGTGCTTGTAGCTCACCTTCTCCGGGTGCTGGCTCCATTCGATAAAGCGGGGGATCGAGTCCATCGGGCCGGGGCGGTAGAGCGCGATGACGGCGGTGATGTCCTCGATGCTGCGCGGGCGAAGCTGCGTGCACACGGCGGTCATGCCGGCGCTCTCCAGCTGGAACACGCCCGAGGTATGCCCCTCGGCGATCATCCGGAAGCTCTCGGCGTCGTCCTCCGGGATGGTCTCCACCCGGAAGGTCGGATCCTTTTTGCGTACCAGGCGCGCCGCGTCCTCCAGCACCGTCAGGTTTCGCAGGCCGAGGAAGTCCATTTTCAGCAGACCCAGCTCCTCGAGCGTCGTCATCGGGTACTGGCAGACGACGGACTCGTCGTTCATCGCCAGCGGTACGTAGTCGTACACCGGCTTTTCGGTGATGACGACGCCGGCCGCGTGGGTGGAGGCGTGGCGCGGCATGCCCTCGAGCGCTTTCGCCGTGTCCAGCAGGCGCTTGACGGCGGGGTCCTTCTCCTGCGCCTCGCGCAGGGGCTTTGAAAGCGCGATCGCCTCGTCGAGCGTGATGTTCAGCGCGCCGGGGCCGTTCGGGATCAGCTTCGCCACCGCGTCGGCCTCGCCGTAGCTCATGCCGAGCGCGCGGGCCACGTCGCGCACCGCGCCGCGGGCCGCCATCGTGCCGAAGGTGACGATCTGGGCGACGTGGTCGTGCCCGTAGAGGCGGTTGACGTAGTCGATGACCTCGCCGCGGCGGTTGACGCAGAAGTCCACGTCGATATCCGGCATGCTCACACGCTCCGGATTCAGAAAGCGTTCGAAAAACAGACTGTATTTGATCGGGTCGACGTCGGTGATGTGCAGGCAGTAGGCCACGATGCTGCCGGCCGCGCTGCCGCGCCCCGGCCCGACCGGGATGCCCTGCCTTTTCGCGTAGCCGATGAAGTCCTGCACGATCAGAAAATAGTCCACGAAGCCCATGCTGCTGATGACGCCGAGCTCGTAGTCCAGGCGGCCGCGCAGCTCCTCCCGGCCCGGATAGCGTTCGGCGAAGCCGCGCTCGCAGAGCTTGCGCAGATAGGCGGTGCTGTCGGTCTCGCCCGCGGGCAGCTTGAAGCGCGGCAGGTGATAGTGGCCGAACTCAAAGTCGTAGCTGCATTTGTCGGCGATGAGGGCGGTGTTGTCGGCGGCCTCGCCGAGCGAGGGGAAGAGCGCGCGCATCTCCTCTTCGCTCTTGAGATAGAATTCCTGCGTCTCAAAGCGCATCCGGTTCGGCTCCTCGACGGTCTTGCCGGTCTGGATGCACAGCAGCACGTCCTGCGTGGCCGCGTCCTGCTTTTCGACGTAATGCGCGTCGTTGGTCAGAACGAGCGGAACGCCGGTCTCGCGGCTGAGCTGAACCAGCCCTTCGGCGGCCTGGCGCTCCTCGGGGATGCCATGGTTCTGGATCTCGAGATAGAAGTCCTCGCCGAAGAGGGCCTTCAGCTCCAGCGCGCGGGCGCGGGCCGCCTCATACTCGCCGCGCAGCAGCTTCTGCGGGATCTCGCCCGCGAGGCAGCCGGACAGGCACACCAGCCCCTCGGCGTGCTCGTGCAGCAGCGGCCAGTCGATGCGGGGCCTGGTGTAGAAGCCCTCGGTGAAGGCGGTGCTGACCAGCACGCAGAGATTGCGGTAGCCGGTCTCGTTTTTGCACAGCAGAATCAGGTGGGAATAGCCCGCGTCGGCGCGGTCCTTGTCGCGCAGACCGTGCGGGGCGACGTAGACCTCGCAGCCGATGATGGGCTTGACGCCGGCGGCCCGGCAGGCCTTGTAGAAGGCCACCGCGCCGTACATCACGCCGTGGTCGGTGAGCGCCAGGGCGCTCTGCCCCAGCTCGCGGGCGCGCTCCGCCAGCCGCCCGATCCGGCACGCGCCGTCGAGCAGCGAATACTCGCTGTGAACGTGTAGATGTGTGAATGACATGGCAGTTTTAAGATTTCAGTTTTCCGTTTTAAGAAGAACGGGCGACCGTAGGGGCGACCCTTGCGGTCGCCCGCAAAACAAGATTCTTCGCTGCGCGAAGCCATGACAGCATAGGGGCGGCAGCCGCCCGTCTGTGCTCCGCCGGGCGCTGCCCGGCGCTGGCTTACGCCCCTCGCTTACAAAATCTCCTCCAGCCGGTCGAGATCCTCGTCGGCGGTGGCCCAGCTCGTGCAGAAGCGCACGACCGTGTGCGTCTCGTCCGGCTTTTCCCAGAAGCAGACGCGCACTTTGTCCTTCAGCGCCTCAAAACGCGCGTCCTCCATCACGACGAACTGCTGGTTCGTCGGCGACTCGAGGAAGAAGGGCAGGCCCTTCGCGCGGAGGATGGCCTTCAGCCGCTCGGCCCGGTCGATCGCGGCGCGGCTGATCGTGAAATACAGATCGTCGGTAAAGAGCGCGTCAAACTGCAGCCCGAGCAGCCGCCCCTTTGCCAGCAGGGCGCCGCGCTGCTTGATCAGCGCCGTAAAATGCGCCGGCGCGCCGCCGCGCGGGAAGACCACGGCCTCGCCGCACAGCGCGCCGACCTTCGTCCCGCCGATCGTGAACACGTCGCACAGCGCCGCGAGATCGGCCAGCGTCAGGTCGGCCTCATAGCTCGTCAGCCCGTAGCCGAGGCGCGCGCCGTCGCAGTACAGCGGCAGCTTGTACGCGCGGCAGACCGCCGCGATCGCCTCAAGCTCGGCTTTCGTGTAGAGCGTGCCGTACTCGGTGGGGTGGGAGAGATAGACCATGCCGGGGAAGACCATGTGCTCGTGCGCGTCGTCGCCGTAAAAGCGCTCGAGCGCGGCGCGCAGCTCCTCCGCGCGCAGCTTGCCTGCGTGCTGTGGCAGGGTCAGCACCTTGTGGCCCGACAGCTCGATCGCGCCGGCCTCGTGGCCGTTGACGTGCCCGGTCTCGGCCGAGAAAACGCCCTCGTAGCTCTTCAGGAGCGAGGCGATCACGACCTGGTTGGTCTGCGTGCCGCCGACGAGGAAGCGGACCTCCGCCTCCTCCCGGCCGATCGCGCGGCGGATCTTCCCGGCGGCGCGTGCGCAGTATTCGTCCTCGCCGTAGCCGGGCTGCGGCTCGAAATTCGTCCGCGCCAGGGCCTCGAGCAGCTTCGGATGCGCCCCGGCGGAATAGTCGTTTTCAAAGGAGAGCATGGCGGTGTGAGACCTCCCGGCTCAGTAATCGAAGGTGTGCGGCAGCAGCTCGGAGAGCCTGTAGCTCACGTAGCGGTCGCCGGCCTTGGCGCAGAGCACCTCCATCTCCGGCGAAAACTCCGCCAGAAACTGACGGCAGGCGCCGCAGGGGGTGCACCAGTTCTGGCTGTCGGCGTAGATGGCGATGCGGCGGAAGCTGCGGCGCCCCTCGCTGACGGCCTTGCAGCAGGCGGTGCGCTCGGCGCAGATCGTGCTGCCCAGCGCGGCGTTTTCGACGTTGCAGCCGGTGAACACCGTGCCGTCGTCGCACTCCAGCGCCGCGCCCACGGCGAAGCGGGAATAGGGAACGTAGGCGTTCATCGAGGCCTTCTTGGCCAGACTCATCAATTCACGGTCGGTCATGTTGCATTCTCCTAACGTGTATAGTTTTCGGTTTTTTTGATTTCAGCTTCGGGATGGCGGAGGAGGGAGAGCGGCTGGCGCTTAGTGGTTAGTGAGGAATGAGGAAAGAGGCGTTCGTAAACTCCGCAGGGGCTACCCTTGCGGTCGCCCGCTGCCTTCCCCGCTGCGGCGGGGAAGGCTTTTTTATCGCAGAGCCGGGGAAAGATCGCCGCCTGCAGGCAGAGGAGACGAGGGGTTATACACGCGGGCGGATGATATCCGCCCCTACGGGGATGGGCGGCGTTTGAGCGGGCGGGACGTCGAGGACGCCGTCCCCTACGGGGATGGGCGAGGTTTCTGCGCGGAATGCAGGAGCGTCTCCTCACGCCTTATAGGTTTCCGGGCATTTTTCGCGGATGCGCTGCCGCAGAGAGACAAAATCCTCAAAGGCCTCCGGCCGCTTCGAGAGGTCGCGCAGCAGGGCCGAGGGGTGATAGGTGGCCATGAACAGCCGCCCGTCGATCTCCTGCCAGACGCCGTGCTCGCGCGTGACGGACAAACCCTCCCGGATCAGGCTCTGCGCGGCGATGCGCCCGAGGCAGACGACGAGCTTCGGGTCGAGCAGGGCGATCTGGCGGCGCAGAAAGCCGGCGCAGGCCTGCAGCTCGTCCTTTTCCGGGTCGCGGTTGTGCGGCGGGCGGCATTTGACGCAGTTGGCGATATAGATGCGGCTCCGGTCGAGCCCGATCAGCTCCAGCATCACGTCCAGGAGCTTGCCGGCCGGGCCGACGAAGGGCTCGCCCTGCAGATCCTCCTGCTCGCCCGGGCCCTCGCCGACCAGCAGCACGCGCGCGTTTTCCGCGCCGACGCCGACGACCACGCTGTGCCGCGTTTCGCACAGGCGGCAGGCCTCGCAGCCTTCGCAGTCCGCCTTCAGGCGCTTCCAGCTGTCTTCCATCAGTTTTCCTCCACGCCCCGCGCGAGGCTCAGCAGCAGCTCGCGGCGGTTGTTTTCGGGCCATTCCATCACATAATCCAGCAAGAATTGCAGCATATCGCCCAGCGCGCGCCCGCGCAGACCGAGCTCCAGCAGGTCGTCGCCCGTCACGGCCAGGTGCTTCATCGAAAAGCACTCGCCGCTGTTGAGCACCGCCCGCAGCGCCTTGTAGCTGCTGCCGCCGTGCATCGCGTCGCGGCAGCGGGCCGCGCAGGTCACGGTCTCGACGCCGAAGCGGCTGAGCTGCCGCTTCCAGTCCACGCTGCGCGCGGGCGTCGGCTCCCGGAGGATCGCCGCGCAGTCGCTGCAGCAGCGGACCGTGCGGCTGTCCAGCCGGAGGCGCGTCAGAAAATCCTCGGCGGCGCGGATGCAGCCCTGCTCCTCCAGCAGCTCGCACAGCAGCGCCCAGCGCAGCAGCGCCTTGCGCGGCACGGCGTTGAGCCGGAAGAGCGTGGCGTAGTCGGGCAGGCGCCGCAGCAGATAGGCGTCGAGCAGGCCGGTCTCGATCACGGCGTCCATCCGCTCGGGCCGGGTCGTCAGCAGCAGCTTCTCGGTCTCGTCGCGCACGCGCTCGGGCGAGAGCGAGGCGGCGAGCGGCGCCTTGAGCCGGATGGCGGCCATCGTGTTCTCCTCGATCGTGAAGCCCAGGCGCGCGGAAAATCGCAGCGCGCGGAACATGCGCAGCGCGTCCTCCTCGAAGCGGCGCTCCGGCTCGCCCACGCAGCGGATGATCCCGTCCCGGATATCCTGCACGCCGCCGAAGGGATCGACGACGAAGCCGTCCAGCGGCAGGGCGATCGCGTTGACGGTGAAATCGCGGCGGCTGAGGTCGGTGTTCAGATCGCCGACGAAGCTGACCGCGTCGGGATGCCGGTGATCGGCGTAGCCGCCCTCGGCGCGGAAGGTCGTCACCTCGACGTGCCGCGCCTGCAGCACGACCGTGACGGTGCCGTGCCTGAGGCCGACCGGCAGCGTGTGGGGAAAGATCTCCATGACCTGCTCGGGCAGGGCGCTGGTGCAGACGTCCCAGTCGTGCGGGTGCACGCCCATCAGCACGTCGCGCACGCAGCCGCCCACGAGATAGGCGAGGTGTCCCCGCGCCTGCAGCGCGGTCAGCACCTGACGAACGGGTTTCGGCGGGGTGATCGTGGCCATATCCGGACTCCCTGGCCTGCGGCAGGCAGGCCGAAAGAAAAGAATAATGATTGCATTCGAGCAAAAAGAAGCATATAATGCACAGAGGAAGCGTGCGGAAAGGCGGCAGCCCCTGCCGCACGGCCTCTCGTCCATTGTACCATTTTCACGCCGCCGGTTCAAGGGGAAACGGCGATTTCTACATATCGGAGTCTGCTGACATGATGGATTTTGACAATTATCTTTCTCCCGGCCGCAAGGGCCATCTGGTGGGCATCGGCGGCGTTTCGATGTCCTCGCTGGCCGAGGTGCTGCACGGCATGGGCCTCGTGATCACCGGCTCGGACGTGAACGAAAGCCGCAACGTGCGCCAGCTGCGCGAGCTGGGCATCCCGATCTATCTCAGGCACGACGCGGCCAACCTGGAGCCCGACGTGGAATTCGTCGTGCGCACCGCCGCCGTCCACGACGAAAATCCCGAGATCGCCGCCGCCCGCGCACGCGGCATCCCGGTCTTCGAGCGCACGCAGGCCTGGGGCGCGATCTCCCGCGATTACGCCAACGCCCTGTGCATCGCCGGCACCCACGGCAAAACCACCACGACCTCGATGTGCACGCACATCCTGATGGCGGCCGACCGCGACCCGACCGTGATGATCGGCGGCACGCTGCCGCTGCTCAACGCCGGACACCGCGTCGGCCACGGCAACACGATCGTGATGGAGGCCTGCGAATACTATAACTCCTTCCTCTCCCTGCGGCCCACCGTGGCCGTCGTGCTGAACATCGAGGCCGACCATCTGGATTTCTTCCGCGACCTCGAGGATGTGGAGAATTCCTTCCTCGCCTTCGCGCAGCGCGTGCCCGAGGACGGCTTCGTCGTCGCCAACGCCGACGACGAGAACACGATGCGCACCGTCTCGAAGGCCGGGCGGCGGATGATCACCTTCGGCCTGGAGAAGAAGGCCGACGTCACCGCCCGCAACGTCGAGTTCATCGGCGCGAATTCGCGCTTCGACCTGGTCTACAAGGGCCGGAAGTTCACCGACGTGACGCTGCACGTGCCGGGCGTGCACAACGTGAAGAACGCGCTGGCCGCGGCCGCCGCCTGCATCTGTCTCGGCGTGCGCCCGAACGCGGTGAAATACGGTCTGGCCGGCTTCAACGGGGCGGGCCGCCGCTTCGAATTCAAGGGCAAGTACAACGGGGCCGACGTCTACGACGACTACGCCCACCATCCGGGCGAGCTGAAGGCCCTGCTGGACACCGTGGAGCGCCTGGGCTACAAGCGCAGCATCCTCGTCTTCCAGCCCCATACCTACAGCCGTACCGCCGCGCTCTTCGACGATTTCGTGGAGCAGCTCCGGCGGCCCGACCGGCTGATCCTCGCGGAGATCTTCGCGGCCCGCGAGCAGAACACGATCGGCATCTCCTCGGCCGCTCTGGCCGAGAAGATCCCCGGCGCGGCCTTTTATCCGAGCTTCGACGAGCTGGAGCTGGCGCTGCGCGCGCTGGCCGAGCCCGGCGACATCGTGCTCACCGTCGGCGCGGGCGACGTGTACCGCATCGGCGAGCGGCTGGTCGGCTGTTAGGGATACAGGCCCCGCCGCCACCCCGCAGGGGCGGCTGTCAGCCGCCCGCCCGCAAACCCCTCGACCCACCCCGTAGGGGCGACCCTTGCGGTCGCCCGCGATCTCGCGGAAACGCCGCCGCCACCCCGCAGGGGCGGCTGTCAGCCGCCCGCCCGCGCGAACCTCGCGTCTTGCCCGTAGGGGACGGCGTCCCCGACGTCCCGCCAGCGCAAAATCCTCGTCCTCACCCCGTAGGGGCGACCCTTGCGGTCGCCCGCGATCTCGCGGAAATGTCGCGTCCACCCCGTAGGAGACGGCGTCCCCGACGTCCCGCCAGCGCAAAATCCTCGTCCTCACCCCGTAGGGGCGGCTATCAGCCGCCCGCCCGCGCGAGCCTCTCGTCTTGCCCGTAGGGGACGGCGTCCCCGACGTCCCGTTTTTTCGCTGCGGATTCTTCGCTGACGCTCAGAATGACGGGCCGTTTTGGGCAAACAAAACAGTGAGACGAATTCGGTTTTCCGATTTCGTCTCACTGCTGCTTTATCTGTTCGGTTTTTCGGGCAGCCGCGGCGCGCGGGAGGCCTCATCCACCGCTGACGCGGTCCCCCTTCCCCGCCGCCCGCGGGGAAGGGCGACCGCAAGGGTCGCCCCTACGGGATCGCCGCGGGGTTTCCGCGCGGACGGGGCTTCGGTTCACCGCCCGTAGGCGGCAAGGTCGATGTGCTCCATCAGGTCGTTTTTCTCCACGTCCTCGCCGACCAGACTGCGGAAAAGCCCGAAGCGGTGGCAGTCATAGTCGGAGCCGTAGTCGTAGACGTGGAAATCCCAGTGCTGCTGCGAGAGCTGATAGGTGTAGCACAGCTTCGCCATTTCGAAGCCCGTCATGCCGCCGAAGCTCTCCAGCGGGTACTCGTAGTTGAGGATCGTCGGGTCGTCGCCGTAGAGGTGGAGATAGAGCTTCGGGGTGTCCCAGACGCCGTATTTCTCCGCACTTTCCGGGAATTTCGCCGGATCGGCCGCGTCGTAGACGGCCTGCTCCATCGCGTAGGCGTTGAGCATGTGCACGCCGTGGCCGTATTCGCCGTTCTCCGCGTGCTCCACGATCACCAGCGGCTTGAAGCGCCGGATCAGCTCGACCTGATAGGCCACGGAGTTGTCCCAGCCGTAGCGGTCGCGGGCGACCTCAAGGCTGTCGGCGATCCAGTCGCGGAAGGGCCCGGGGATCGGATAGTGCGTCACGCCGGCGGCCCAGAGACCGTTGAGCAGCTCGTGGCAGCGGTAGCGCTCCGCGCCGACGTAATGGTTCGTAAAGTAGACCACCTGCACCTGATAGCCCAGCTCGCGGCCGTAGATCGGGATGATGCCGCCGAAGAAGAGAAACTCGTCGTCCGAATGGGTCGGGAAAACGAGGACGTCCGCCTGCTCGCAGGGCGGCTCCCAGACCTGCGCCTTCTCGTGGGGCGAGCCCTCGGTGAAGGCGAGGATATCGCAGAGATCCATCTCCTGGTCCGGCATCACGATCGTGAGCTCCGTCGCGGGGACGGGCAGCTCGACGTATTCGTGCAGCCAGCCGTTCTGCCCGCAGGCGACGCGCTCGCCGCCGGCAAGGATCTCATAGGGCACGGTGTGGGTGTTCCAGACCAGATAGAGGTTCCCGATCGGCTCGTCGGCGTACACGCGCAGCTCGGCCCTCGGCCGGAACGTGCTGTAGCTGCGGTGGTATTCGTCAAGCAGGTTCGCCTCGCGGTCGCGGTCGCTCAGGCGGATATCCAGCTGCCGGGCGGGCGGCTGCGGCGTGGGCTCGGGCGTCGGCTCCGGGGTCGGCTCGGGCGTCGGCTGCGGCGTGAGCGC
>JAILOS010000127.1 GCA_024690695.1 Oscillospiraceae bacterium | reverse complement strand
GGATATGCACAAGAACGCCGAAGCCAACAAGGCTTTCGCGCACTTCCGCTGGTAATCCTCACAGGAGATTCAACCCATGCCCAGAAAAGTTTCGCTTGAAAGAACCCGAAATATCGGTATCATGGCTCACATCGACGCCGGGAAGACGACCACGACGGAGCGCATCCTCTACTACACGGGCGTCAACTACAAGATCGGTGAGACCCATGAGGGCACGGCCACGATGGACTGGATGGAGCAGGAGCAGGAGCGCGGCATCACCATCACCTCCGCTGCGACGACCTGCTACTGGCGGGACACCCGCATCAACATCATCGACACCCCGGGCCACGTGGACTTCACGGTTGAGGTCGAGCGCTCCCTGCGAGTGCTGGACGGCAGCGTGACGGTCCTGTGCGCCAAGGGAGGCGTCGAGCCCCAGTCCGAGACCGTGTGGAGACAGGCGGACCACTACCACGTCCCCCGGATGATCTACGTCAACAAGATGGACATCACCGGCGCGGACTTCTTCCGTGTGCTTGACATGGTGCACGAGAGACTCAAGTGCAACGCCGTCCCGATCCAGCTGCCGATCGGCTCGGAGGAGAGCTTTCGGGGTATCGTTGATCTGGTCGAGATGAACGCCCGGATTTACTACGACGATCTGGGCAAGGATATGCGCACCGAGGAGATCCCCGAGGAGCTGCGCAGCCTTGCCGAGGAATATCGCGGTAAGCTCGTGGAGGCTGCGGCCGACTTTGACGACGAGATCATGGAACTGTATCTCGAAGGAGAAGACGTGCCCGCGGAGCTGCTCCGCTCGGCCATCCGGAAGGCCACGGTCGCGGTCAAGATGGTACCGGTGACCTGCGGCACTTCCTACAAAAACAAAGGCGTCCAAAAGCTGCTGGACGCGATCGTGGACTATCTGCCCTCCCCGCTGGACGTTCCTCCGGTGGAAGGCATCCACCCCAAGACCGACGAGACGGAGACGCGCGAAGCCGACGACAGCGCGCCCTTCTCCGCGCTGGCCTTCAAGATCATGACGGACCCCTACGTGGGGCGCCTGAGCTTCTTCCGCGTCTATTCCGGCACGGTGGAAACGGGCAAGACCGTTTTGAACTCGACGAAGGGCCACCGCGAGCGTCTTGGCCGCATCCTGCAGATGCACGCCAATCACAGAGAAGACCTCGAGCAGGTCTGGTCCGGCGACATCGCCGCCGCCGTGGGGCTGAAAAACACCACGACGGGCGACACCCTCTGTGATGAAAAGCACCCCATCATTCTGGAGTCGATGGAATTCCCCGAGCCGGTCATTCGCGTGGCGATCGAGCCCAAGACGAAGGCCGGTCAGGAGAAGATGGCGATCGCCCTGCAGAAGCTGGCGGAGGAAGACCCCACCTTCAAGACCTACACGGACGAGGAGACGGGTCAGACCATCATCGCCGGCATGGGCGAGCTCCATCTGGAAATCATCGTCGACCGGCTGCTGCGCGAGTTCAAGGTGGAAGCCAACGTCGGCAAGCCGCAGGTCTCTTATAAGGAGACCGTGCGCCGCGCCGCCACCGCGGACACCCGCTACGTCCGGCAGACCGGCGGCAAGGGACAGTACGCGCACGTCAAGCTGATGATCGAACCGAACGAGTCCGGCAAGGGCTACGAGTTCATCAACAAGGTCACCGGCGGCGCGATCCCCAAGGAATTTATCCCCTGTGTCGATCAGGGCATCCAGGGCGCCATGCTCTCCGGTGTCCTCGCCGGCTATCAGGTGGTGGACGTCAAGGCGACGCTGCTTGACGGCTCGTTCCACGAGGTTGACTCCTCGGAGCTCGCCTTCAAGATCTGTGGCTCCATGGCCTTCAAGGAGGCCTGCGAGAAAGCCAGTCCCACCCTGCTTGAGCCGATTATGAAGGTCGTTGTCACTGCCCCTGAGGAATACATGGGCGACGTGATGGGCGACATCAACGCACGGCGCGGTCAGATTCTCGGCTCCGACATCCAGAACGGCGCTGCCATCATCGAGTGCAACGTTCCGCTCTCCACGATGTTCGGCTATGCCACCGACCTTCGCAGCAAGACCCAGGGCAGAGCTACTTACAGCATGGAGCCCAGCCACTTCGTCGAGCTGCCCAAGAATTTGCAGGAGTCCCTTGTGAATAGCCACACGGGCTTCGGATACGGTAAGTAACAATAACATTTATATTCTATTTTAGGAGGATATCAAAATGGCAAAACAGATGTACAACAGAAGCAAGCCCCACGTGAACATCGGCACCATCGGCCACATCGACCACGGCAAGACCACCCTTACCGCTGCCATCACCAAGTTCCTCGCCCTGCAGGGCAAGGCTGAGTACACCGACTACTCTTCCATCGACAAGGCTCCCGAGGAGCGCGAGCGCGGCATCACCATCAACACCGCCCATGTCGAGTACGAGACCGAGGCCCGTCACTACGCTCACGTTGACTGCCCGGGTCACGCTGACTATATCAAGAACATGATCACCGGCGCTGCTCAGATGGACGGCGCAATCCTCGTTATCGCTGCTTCCGACGCCCCCATGGCCCAGACCCGTGAGCACCTGCTGCTTGCCCGTCAGGTTAACGTTCCTTCCGTTCTGGTCTTCCTGAACAAGTGCGATCAGGTCGACGACGAGGAGCTCCTCGAGCTCGTCGAGATGGAAGTTCGCGAGCTGCTCGACTTCTACGGCTTCCCTGGCGACGACACCCCCATCATCCGCGGCTCCGCTCTGAACGCTCTGGTTTCCGAGTCCACCGATCCCAACGCCCCCGAGTATGCCTGCATCAAGGAGCTCATGGACGCTGTTGA
>JAILOS010000103.1 GCA_024690695.1 Oscillospiraceae bacterium | reverse complement strand
ATAAAATAATAAAAATAGAGGGAAATCAGCAGAAAAATGGGGCTTGAGCTGTTCGGGATGAACACAAAGGTTATAAGCCGCCAAATCTGTCCGCGAAGGATAAGCTGCGGACTGAAAAGAAGATAGCTTAAAAAATAACCGCTTCGGTCAATAAGGCTCAATACATAAACTATCGCCTTTCCGATTACGATGAAAAGCATCAGATTATTTATACCGAATCCGGGATGTTTATATGAAAACCTGTCTATTGCGTTTGATATTTTTTTCATTGAATAACCTCGCTTGTGATTAATGTTATATTCTAAGCGCTTCGCCGCAAAGACGGCGAGCTGCGTATATTTCTCGTAAGCCGCGTAACGCTTATTATTTTACATCACCCGCGTTAGTTTGTCTATGAATTAATATAAAAAAAGAATGTTAAAAAATAAAAATACACTTTAAGTCTAAAAAAGCTTGTGTTATAATAATTCCATAAATGCCTTTTTAGCGCTTTTTCTCCGCAAATCATAGACAAAGCGGGAAAATTCGGCGTGCCTGTAACGTAATAAGCAATCGCCCAAACCCGGCGCTTACTTTATTTAAAACACTTTTGGAGGGTACATATATATGGCAAAAAGAGTATTTTCTTCCGAGTCGGTTACGGAAGGACATCCCGATAAAATTTGCGACCAAGTTTCCGACGCTATCCTTGACGCATACCTTGCTCAGGATAAAAACGCTCGCGTGGCTTGTGAAACCATTACAACCACCGGCATGATCCTCGTCATGGGCGAGATAAGCTCCACCGCACAGGTGGATATCCCCGCCGTAGTCAGAAAAACCGTTGAAAGAATCGGCTACACAAAGCCCGAATACGGCTTTGACTGCAATAATTGCTCCGTCCTTGTAACGATAGATAAGCAGAGCCCGGATATCGCCATGGGCGTTGATAAATCCCTTGAATATAAGACTGAAGGGGAGACCGACCCCGCCGACCTTATCGGCGCGGGCGACCAGGGCATGATGTTCGGCTACGCCTGCGACGAGACCCCGGAGCTGATGCCGCTGGCCATTTCGCTCAGCCACCGGCTGGCCCGCCGGCTCACGCAGGTCCGCAAGGACAGGCTCGTCGATTATCTGCGGCCCGACGGCAAAACGCAGGTCACCGTGGAATACGACGAGGAGCGCCGTCCGGTGCGCGTGGACAGCATCGTCATCTCCACGCAGCACGCCCCGGAGGCGACGCTGGAGCAGATCCGCCGCGACATGCTCGAGCTGGTCGTCCGGCCGACGGTACCGGCTGAGCTGCTGGACGAGAAGACCAAGTATTATGTAAACCCGACCGGGCGCTTTGTGATCGGCGGGCCGCAGGGCGATTCCGGCCTGACCGGGCGAAAGATCATCGTCGACACCTACGGCGGCAGCGCCCCGCACGGCGGCGGCTCCTTCTCCGGCAAGGACCCGACGAAGGTGGACCGCAGCGCCGCCTACGCCGCGCGCTGGGTCGCCAAGAACGTCGTGGCGGCCGGGCTTGCCCGCCGCTGCCAGGTGCAGCTCGCCTATGCGATCGGCGTGGCGCACCCGGTCTCCGTGCTGGTGGAGACCTTCGGCACCGGCCTCGTGCCGGACGCACGGCTCTCGGAGGCCGTGCAGCAGGTCTTTGACCTGCGCCCGTCCGCGATCATCCGCGACCTTGACCTGCGCCGTCCGATCTACCGGCAGCTCGCCGCCTACGGCCACATGGGCCGCGAGGAGCTCGGCGTGAGCTGGGAGAAGACGGACCGCACCGAGGCGCTGAAGAAAGCGGTGCTCTGATGCACGTTCCGTCCGCAGCCAGTCAGACGATCGAGCTGCTGAGCTTCGACGAGGCGCTGGAGCGTTCCGGGCACAGCGGCGGCTACGATCCCGGGCGCTGGATCTACGTTCCCGATTTCTATACCGAATACCGGTATATCCTCGGCACGCGGGGAAAACGCCCGCTGATCTGCGTCGGGGTCAACCCCTCGACGGCCGAGCCGGACAGGCTGGACAACACGCTCAAATCCGTCGGCCGCATCGCCGGTGGAAACGGCTTCGACAGCTTCATCATGTTTAACGTCTACGCCCAGCGGGCCACCCGTCCGGACGACATGGACCGCGCGCTCAACGAGCGGCTGCACCGGGAAAACCTCCGCGCTTTCGAGTATATCCTCTCGCAGTCTGCGGCGGAGGGCTCGACGCCCTGCGTGTGGGCCGCCTGGGGCGCGGTGATCGAGAAGCGCGCCTATCTGCCCGGCTGCGTGCGGGACATGCTCACGCTCGGAGAGCGCTTCGGCGCGCGATGGGTCTGCGCGGGGAGCTGCTCGGTCAAGGGGCACCCGCATCACCCGCTGTATCTGCGGAAGGACGAGAAAATCCGGGATTTTGACGTGGAGGCGTATCTGGACAGACTATGAGTATTCTTCAGGACATACGGGATTTCCGCCCCCTGTGCGAGCAGGAGGAGCGGGACAAGGCCGTGACGCTGGCCTTTCTGGCCGCGAATCCCGACGCGTTTTTCCGGGAAAACCTCGTCGCGCACATGACGGCCTCGGCCTGGACGGTCAACCGTGCGCGGGACCGGGTGCTGCTGGTCTATCACCGGCTGTACGACTCCTGGGCCTGGACCGGAGGCCATGCCGACGGCGAGGAGGATCTGCTCGCGGTGGCGCTGCGCGAATGCCGGGAGGAGACCGGCGTTCTCCACGTCCGTCCGGTCTCGGAGAAGATCTATTCGCTCGAGACGCTCACGGTGGACGGACACGAGAAGCGCGGCGTCTACGTGCCGAGTCATCTGCATCTGAACGTGACCTATCTGCTGGAGGCGGACGAGCGGGACACGCTGCACGTCTGCGAGGCGGAAAACAGCGGCGTGCGCTGGTTTACGCTGGCCGAGGCGCTGACGGTCCCCAGCGAGCCCTGGATGATCGAACGCGTCTACCGCAAGCTCAACGAGCGGCTGAAGAGCTTTTGAGAAGACAGGAAGAGAACCGAAGCCCCGGGCGCACTTGACAGCGCGCCCGGGGCGTGTTACATTGATTGAGCCGATTTGCCGGTGTGGTGGAATGGCAGACACCAGGGACTTAAAATCCCTTGGGAGAAATCCCGTACCGGTTCGAGCCCGGTCACCGGCACCACGTCAGAAGAAACTTACTCCATTCCGCTTCCCTGGTTTCCGTAAGAGCCAGGAAAGCTCCATATCCGTAAGTTCCTTCTTCCTTTCCAAACCGGAGGACTCACGGGGGTCCTCCGGTTTGGTTTATACGGGGTTGAATCCGTTATGAACACTCGTACCACGTCAGAAGAACTCAGCTCCGTTCCGTTTCCGCGGTTTGCGAAAGAGCCGCGAAAACTGCAAATCCGCTGAGTCCTTCTTCCTTTCCGAAACGGGAGTCTCACGGGGGACTCCCGTTTCGGTTATATGTGCTGGTTCGAATTTGGATTGCCCCGGCGCACCAGAAAAGGGGAAATCCGAACAGGATTTCCCCTTTTCTGGTGCCAGCCTGCGGCTGGCAAAGATCCGCTTCGCTCGATTTGAGCGAGAGGGTCATACCCTCCCCAGACTTCAGAGAGAGGCAAAACAGGCGTGACCGCAGCGGTCACGCCTGTTTTTCTGTCCTTTTGCGGCAAGCATCATACGCATCCATGATACTCTATGTCGTTTTCCCTTACAGATAGATCTCGCAGTCGTCCTCAACCTTTTTGCAGGCTTTCCGCACGTCCTGCATCACGGCCTTGGGGTCGGCGCCGTCCTCAAACTCCACGCTCATTTTCAGCGCCATGAAGTTGACCGCCGCGTCCTTGACGCCGCTTGTCTTCTTTGCGGCCGCTTCCATCTTGTTTGCGCAGTTTGCGCAGTCCACTTCGATTTTGTAGCTTTTTTTCATGTCTCCTTTTTCCTTTCCTCGGGACCCATCACCGCGGGGTTCATCCCACCGCATTTGCCGCAGGCGCTGCATCCGCCGCAGGCTCCGCAGCTGGCGCAGTTGCCGCTGCAGGAGCGTTTCCCCGCTTTCCTGTCGCGGACCATGCCGCGGATCAGCAGCGCGACGATCAGCCCGATGAGCGCGATGAGCGCGATATTGATGAGATTGGCGGATAACCAGGCCAACATACGATCACTTCCTTAACGAGGGGCGGCGACGCTGTGAGGAGAGAGGGAGGTAGAGCCCCACAGCGCCGCCAAATGGAGAGAAAGATGAGAGAGCTTTACTTGACCGTCAGCTTCTGCGCTTCCTTGTAGGGCTTGAAGAGCTGCCACAGAAGCAGGGCCAGCAGGGCAAGCGCAAGGATCAGACCCACGACGTTCATGCCGCCCGCGAACACGCGGCCCAGCTGCCAGACGATGAAGGCGATCACCCAGGCGAAGCCGCACTGGTAGGCGATGGCGAACCAGGTCCACTTGCGGCTGTTCATCTCGCGCTTGATGGCGCCGATGGCCGCGAAGCAGGG
>JAILOS010000064.1 GCA_024690695.1 Oscillospiraceae bacterium | reverse complement strand
CTCGTCACACTGTCCGGGATCGTCACGCTTGTAAGGCCGCGGCATTCATGAAAAGCCACTTCTCCGATACTCGTCACACTGTCCGGAATCGTTATGCTTGTAAGGCCGTAGCAGCAATCAAACGCCCGGTCGCCGATGCCCGTCACGTCGTCCGGAACAGCGTATGCTGCACCCGCCCTGCCGCCCGGATAACACAGGATCGTTTTCCTGCCTCTGGAAAACAAGACGCCGTCAATTGAACAGAAGCTGCGGTTTCCTTCAGACACTTGAACCTGTTGGAGGCTGCGGCATCCCCCAAACGCCCCGGTGCCAATGATCGTCATGCCGTCCGGGATCGTCACGCTGGTCAGACTGTGGCATCCCCAAAACGCATAGTCGCCGATGCTCGTCACGCTGTCCGGGATCGTAACGCTGGTCAGGCTGTCGCAGTAGTAAAACGCCCAGTTGCCGACGCCCGTGACGCCGCTTTCGATTACTATCGACTGGATCTCTTCTTCTCTCCCATACCAAGGGGCTTCTGCAAACTGAAATTTTTTCATATTTCCTGTGCCGCTGATAGTCAGCACGCCATTTTCCAGCGACCAGTTCCAATCTCCCTCCACCTGGGGAGCGGGAGTCTCTGCGGGAGGTTCGGTCGGGTTCTCTGCTCTGTCGCCGTCCGTGGAGTTCGCTTCGTCGCCGCCGGTCTGCTCCGCGGTTGACTCTGTTTTTTCTTTTCTGCCGCCGTCCGTGTCGCCGTCTCCGCTGCCGAACGCCTTCCACGCGAAGAAGCCGCCGACGGCGAGAGACGCCACAAGGGCGACCGCCAGCACGGCGACGAGGCCGTTTTTCTTCTTCGCCGGGGCCGGCTGCTGATTGCGTCCGGTGGGCTGGGCGTTCTGCGGGTTCCGGCCGCTCTGCTGATTTTGTCCGTTCTGCTGCTTTCGGCTGCCGGGGCGGGCGCTCTGCCTGCGCAGCAGCTCATCCGCCTCGGCGCGCGACAGGCCGCAGGCCGCGCAGACCTCGCCGCCCTCGTTCAAGGTCTCGCAGGCGGGGCACTGCCAGAGCGCGCTGTCGTTTTTCATCTCTTTTTCTCCTTCTCAAGGATGTATTTATCGGAAGAAAGCTCGTTGTTTTTTGCTTGGTGAAACATGCGGAGGAGCGGGTGCGAGGCGGGCGCAGGGTCGTTCCGCCTCATCCGCCCCTTCGGGGCGCCTTCCCCGCCGGCGGGGAAGGCTTTTTTATCCGCCCGCGCAAAACCTCCGCACCACCCCGTAAAAATGTCATCCTGAGGAGCTGAAGGCGACGAAGGATCTGCTGCAGATTCTTCGCTGACGCTCAGAATGACAGACAAGGTTTCGGCTTTTGTCCGAACGGACGACCGCAAGGGCCGCCGAAGAGCCGGGCAAGACGGGACGTCGAGGACGCCGTCCCCTGCGGGGAAGGGGCGAGGGTTTTGAAAGCGGGCGGATGATATCCGCCCCTACGGGGATGGGGCGAGGTTTCTGCGAGACCGCGGACGAGCGATGCACAGACGGGCGACCGCAAGGGTCGCCCCTGCGAACGCCTAACTCCTCACCAACCGCTCGTACACGCAGAAGCGATACCGGATCCCGGCTTCCTCGCGCGCCTCGCTCTGCTCGGTCAGCGTCCAGCCGGGCTCGGCGTCAAGATCGGGAAAATGCCGGTCGGACGGCGGGCAGAGCTCGATCTTCGTGACGTAGATCCGGTCAAGGTATGGGAAAAAGGCGCGGTAGACGCTCGCCCCGCCGATGACGAAGCAGCGCTCCGAGCCCGCGGCGGCCAGGATCGCCTCCTCCGGGCCGGACACGGTTTCGGCGCCGGGGATCTCCAGCGTCTGCCGGGTCACGACGAGGTTTCGGCGCCCCTTCAGCGGCCTGCCGCCGGGAAAATCCGCCAGCGTCCGGCGGCCGACGATCACCGCCGCGCCCTCGGTGAGCTCCCGGAAGTGCGCGCGGTCGGCGTGCAGCACGACGGGCTGCGTCCCGTCGGCGCCGATGCCCCAGTCGGAGTAGACGGCGACGATCGCGTCCATTTACGCCACCTCCTCAGACGGCCACCGGGATCTTCCCGGTGAATTCGTGATAACGGTAATTTTCCGCGCGAAAACTGTCGCGCGTAAACTTGTAAAAGTCGTCCACCGCGGGATCGACAAAAAACTGCGCCGCGGGCAGCGGCTCGTTTTCGATCAGCCGCTCGATCACCGGCACGTGCCGGTCGTAGATATGCGCGTCGGCGATCACGTGGACGAGCTCGCCCGGCTCGAGGCCGGAGACCTGCGCCATCATCAGCGTCAGCACCGCGTACTGCACGACGTTCCAGTTGTTGGCGGCCAGCATGTCCTGCGAGCGCTGGTTCAGGATCGCGTTGAGCTTTTTCCCGCTGACGTTGAAGGTCATCGAGTAGGCGCAGGGGTAGAGCGCCATCTCGCTCAGATCCGCGAAGGTGTAGATATTGGTCATGATGCGGCGCGAGGCCGGGTCGTTCTTCAGCAGCCAGAGCACGCGGTCCACCTGGTCCATGTCGCCCTGCGGATAGGGGTGCTTCACGCCGAGCTGGTAGCCGTAGGCCTTGCCGATCGAGCCGTTTTCATCGGCCCAGGCGTCCCAGACGCGGGTGCGCAGCTCTTTGACGTTGTTGCTCTTGGCCTGCCAGATCCACAGCAGCTCGTCGATCGCGCTCTTCCAGTAGGTGCGCCGCAGCGTCAGCAGCGGAAATTCCGCGCTGAGGTCGTAGCGGTTCACGATCCCGAATTTTTTCACGGTGTGCGCGGGAGAGCCGTCCTCCCAGCGGGGCCGCACCTCGCGGTCGGTGTCCCAGACGCCGTTTTGCAGGATGTCGCGGCAGTTTTGAATGAAAATCTCGTCAGCTCTGCTCATAAGCAGCCTCCCCGGTCCGTTTTTGTTTTTGCCTCGCTGAGGAACGAAGCGATAATAAACACGGTCTCCACAGAATTATAGCACAGCCTCCGTCCGGTGCGCAATTGTTTTCACCGCGGCCTGGGCGGCGGAATACAATGGCTCGGAGGTGATGCGGATGAAATACGCCGTGATCGGCGGCGACCGGCGCGCCGCGCTGCTCGCCGGACTGCTGCTGCGGGAGGGGCACCGGGTACATAGCTGGGCGCTGGAGCGCGCGCAGCTGCCCGAGGAGGTGCCGCGCAGCGGCTCGCTGCAGGCCGCGCTCTACGGAGCGGACGCGGTGCTGCTGCCCCTGCCGGCGGCCCGGGGCGAGCTGCTCAACGCGCCCTTTGCGGCCCGGCCCTGTCCGATGGCCGAGCTGGAGGAGGCCCTCTGGCCGGGGCAGCTCGTGTTCGGCGGCGGCTTTACAGAGGCGCAGCGGCTCCGGGCGGAGCGGAGCGGCCTGACGCTGATCGACTGGCTGCGGCGGCCCGCGCTGGTGATCGGCAACGCCGCCATAACGGCCGAGGGCGCGGTCGGGCTGCTGCTGCAGGAGAGCGAGCGGACGCTTGCGGGAAGCAGGGCTCTCGTGCTCGGCTACGGGCGGATCGGCCGCGTGCTGGCGCGGCTGCTGACGGC
>JAILOS010000055.1 GCA_024690695.1 Oscillospiraceae bacterium | reverse complement strand
CACATCGTCGGCCAGGACGAGGCCGTGGCCGCCGTCTGCGCCGCCATCAAGCGCAGCCGCGTCGGCCTGCAGGTCAAGCGCAAGCCGGTGAGCTTCATCTTCGTCGGCGGCACCGGCGTCGGCAAGACGGAGCTGGTCAAGCGCCTCGCGGCCGACCTCTTCGACAGCCCCGAGAGCCTGATCCGCCTCGACATGTCCGAGTTCATGGAGAAGTTCTCCGTCTCACGCATCATCGGCTCGCCCCCGGGCTACGTCGGCTACGACGAGGCCGGACAGCTCACCGAGAAGATCCGCCGCAAGCCCTACAGCGTCGTGCTCTTCGACGAGATCGAAAAGGCGCACCCGGACGTGATGAACATCCTCCTGCAGATCCTCGACGACGGCCGCATCACCGACGCGCAGGGCCGCACCGTGAACTTTGAAAACACCGTCATCATCATGACCACCAACGCCGGCAGCAACCGCAAGACCGGCAGCGTCGGCTTCGGCGGGACCCTCGGCGAGATGAGCCGCGAGCGCAGCATGAAGGCGCTCGGCGAGTTCCTGCGCCCGGAATTCATCAACCGCGTGGACGAGATCGTCTGCTTCAATCCGCTGACCGAGGAAAACTTCCGCAGCATCGCGGCGCTGATGCTCGGCGAGCTCAGGGAGCTGATCGCGGAGAAGGACATCGCGCTCAGCTGGGACGAGGCCCTGATCGACCATCTGGTCAAGGAGGCCTATTCGATCACCTACGGCGCGCGCAATCTCCGCCGCGTCATCCAGAAGCAGATCGAGGACGCCATCGCCGCCCAGCTCGTTGACCGCCGCTATGAGCATATCCGCACAGTCGCGCTCTCGGCAGAGGACGGGAAGGTCAAGGTAGAGATGAATTAGGAATGAGGAATGAGGAATTAGGAATTATGGTATCGCGCAAAGCGCGATGAATATGATCCGTCGCCGCAGGCGACACCTTCATTCCTCATTTCTCATTCCTCATTCCTCACTGACAGGAGGTACAACCCATGTCACGCATCGAAATCATCCAGGGCGATATCACGAAGCAGGCGGTGGACGCCATCGTGAACGCCGCCAACTGCTCGCTGCTCGGCGGCGGGGGCGTGGACGGCGCGATCCACCGGGCCGCGGGGCCGGAGCTGCTGGCCGAGTGCCGCACGCTCCACGGCTGCGAGACCGGCAAGGCCAAGATCACCGGCGGCTACCGTCTGCCCGCCAGGCGCGTCATCCACACGCCGGGGCCGATCTGGCGCGGCGGGAGGAACAACGAGGACGCGCTGCTGGCCTCCTGCTACCGCTCCTGCCTGGAGCTGGCCGCCGAAAACGGCTGCAAAACCGTCGATTTCCCCTCGATCAGCACCGGGGTCTACTCGTTTCCGCTGGAGCGCGCCGCCGGCATCGCGATCCGCACCATCGGCGCCGTTCTGTCGGAGCGCCCGGAGCTGGAGCGGGTGCGTATGGTCTGCTTTGACAGCCGCACGAAGGCCGCCTACGACGCGGCGCTGAAGGCCTGGGAGACGGAGAGATGAAGAAAAAATCACTGCGCCTGCAATATAATTCCCCGGTGGTGCTGACGTTTGCGCTGGTCTCCCTTGCCGTGCTGCTGCTCAATCAGCTGACCGGCGGGCGCAGCAATATCCTGCTCTTCAGCGTCTACCGCTCGTCGCTCCTGCAGCCGCTGACATACCCGCGCTTTGTCCTGCACGTGCTGGGCCACGCGGGCTTCAGCCACTACATCAACAACATGATGCTGATCCTGGTCGTCGGGCCGCCGCTGGAGGAGAAATACGGCTCCCGCGCGCTGCTCTGGGCCATCGCGCTCACGGCGCTGGTGTCCGGCCTGGTGCACTGGCTGTTCTTCCCCGGCACGGCGCTGCTCGGCGCTTCGGGGATCGTGTTCATGATGATCGTCATGTCCTCGCTCGCCGGCATGAAGGAAGGCTCCATCCCGATCACGCTGATCCTGGTGCTCGCGCTCTACCTCGGCGGCGAGATCGTCAAGGGCGTCACGCTCAGCGACAACGTCTCGCAGCTGACGCACGTGATCGGCGGCCTCTGCGGGGCCTTTCTGGGGATCAGCCTGCGAAAATGAAGGAGAAGCTGTTGATCTCCGCCTGTCTGCTGGGCTTTCGATGCAAGTACGACGGCGGCACGAACACCCTGCCCGCCGCGACGCTCTCCGCGCTGCGGGAACGCTACGAGCTGGTCCCCGTCTGTCCCGAGACGATGGGCGGCCTGCCGATCCCGCGCGCGCCGAGCGAGCGCCTGAACGGGCGCGTCGTCTCCCGCGAGGGCGCGGACGTGACGGCGGAATACGAACAGGGCGCGCGCCTGACGCTCCGCCTGGCTGAGCGCTGCGGCTGCCGGAAGGCCCTGCTCAAGGAGCGCAGCCCCTCCTGCGGGGCGGGCGCGATCTACGACGGCAGCTTCAGTCATACCGTTGTCCCCGGCGACGGCACAGCCGCCGCGCTCCTGCGCGACAAGGGCCTCGCGCTGTACGGCGAGACCCGGGCGGGAGAGCTGCTCTGAAATTCGGAATTCTGAATTTGGAATGAGGAATGACGGCCGTAGGGACGACCCTTGCGGTCATCCGTGCCGGTCATACGCAAACCCCTTCGTCAGCCGGCTTGTGGGAGATGCCGGCTGCCACCCCTGTTAGGGGAGGTCGGCTCCGCGCGTAGGGGACGGCCCCGGACGTCCCGGCGCAGAAAACCGAATATCCGCAAAAAATGTGCGGCGATTTCGCTAAATGACGCGATCTCGCCGCACATATTTTTTAAATTTGTACCTTGCCTCGCACGGGCGGCAAGATTGCCGCCCGGCAGATCGCGGCTCCCTTTCGCAAAAGGGGGCTGGCGCGAAGCGCCTGGGGGGGTTCCCCGCGCGTAGGGAGGCATCCCTTGATGCCTCCGCAAGTAAAAGAAACCCTCAGTCAGCCGCCTTGCGTGAGACGGCGGCCGACAGCTTCCTCCCCCCTTTTGTCCGCTTCGCGGACAGCCTCCGGCCCAGGTCGCAAACACAGCTTGCTCCCCGCTTTGGCTGTAAACGTGCCACCGGCACGTTTACGACGTGTCGCGCCCCCGCCGGGGGAATCTTCCTTCTGCGGAAGGGAGCCATATCGCGGGCGGGATACCGACGCGGTTCCCCTGACAGGGGGAGGTCGGGAAACGGCGGCGTAGGGGACGCTTTACCGCGCCGCAGGCGCGGATGCGTCCCGGGATCATGCGGCAAGCGCCGGGCGGGATCCCGGCTCCGCCGGGAAAACCCGCCCCTACGGCCGTCATTCCTCATTCTCCTCACACCTTCGGCAGTGCGGCGAAGCTGCGCGCGAGCTCCGCGTCCGTCGGGACGGAATCCGACATCTGGCCGTCGTTGTACTGCCGGTAGGCCAGCAGGTCGAAGTAGCCGGTGCCGGTCAGGCCGAAGAGGATGGTCTTCTCCTCGCCGGTCTCGCGGCATTTGAGCGCCTCGTCGATCGCGGCGCGGATCGCATGGCTGCTCTCCGGCGCGGGCAGGATGCCCTCGCAGCGGGCAAACTGCGTGGCCGCCTCGAACACCGCGCTCTGCTCCACGGCGCGAGCCTCCATCAGACCGTCGTGGTAGAGCTGGCTGAGCACCGGCGACATCCCGTGGAAGCGCAGGCCGCCGGCATGGTTCGGCGAGGGGATGAAGGCGCTGCCAAGGGTGTACATCTTCGCCAGCGGGCAGATCATGCCGGTGTCGCAGAAGTCGTAGGCGAAGCGGCCGCGCGTGAAGCTCGGGCAGGAGGCGGGCTCGACGGCGAGGATGCGGTAGTCCGCCTCGCCGCGCAGCTTCTCGCCCATGAAGGGGGCGATCAGGCCGCCGAGGTTCGAGCCGCCGCCGGCGCAGCCGATGATCAGGTCGGGCTTGACGCCGAGCTTGTCGAAAGCGGCCTTGCACTCGAGGCCGATGATGCTCTGGTGCAGCAGCACCTGATTGAGCACGCTCCCCAGCACGTAGCGGTAGCCTGGGTTCCTCGCTGCGGTCTCCACGGCCTCGGAGATCGCGCAGCCGAGGGAGCCGGTGGTGCCGGGGTGCTCGGCGAGGATGCGCCGCCCGACCTCGGTCTCCGCGGAGGGCGAGGGCGTGACGCTCGCGCCGTAGGTACGCATGACCTCGCGGCGGAAGGGCTTCTGCTCGTAGCTGACCTTGACCATGAAAACCTTGCAGTCGAGGCCCAGATAGGCGCAGGCCATCGACAGAGCCGTGCCCCACTGCCCGGCTCCGGTCTCGGTGGTGACGCCCTTCAGCCCCTGTTTTTTGGCGTAATAGGCCTGCGCGATGGCGGAATTGAGCTTGTGGCTGCCGGAGGTGTTGTTGCCCTCGAATTTGTAATAGAGCCTGGCCGGCGTGTCCAGCACCTTTTCCAGGCAGTAGGCGCGCACCAGCGGCGAGGGGCGGTACATTTTGTAGAACGCCCGGATCTCGTCGGGGATCGGGAAGAAGGCGGTGTCCTCGTCCAGCTCCTGCGCCACCAGCTCCTCGCAGAAAATCGGCGTGAGCTCCCGTGCGCTCAGAGGGCGCCCGGTGCCGGGATCCAGCAGCGGGGCGGGCTTGTTTTTCATGTCGGCGCGGAGATTGTACCAGGCGGCCGGCATCTCGCTTTCCTCGAGATAGGTCTTGTAAGGGATCGCGTTTTCTTTCATGGGTCTCGTCTCCTTTTTTGACGTCAGAGGCAGAAAAAAGCTCTTGCCTCTGCAAATGCAGGGACAAGAGCTGTAAACTCCTGCGGTACCACCCGGCTTGACGCTTGCGCGCCCACTTTTCCGTGCTGTCACACGTCGGCCCTATGATAACGGATCGCCGGCTCCGTCGCCCATACTGAGGGATCTCTCCCCGTTCTGTTTGCCCTCGCGGGTCCATTCTTCCGCAAACTCCCCGCCGCCTCGCACCGACCGGCAGCTCTCTGAAGGGGAGCGGGCTGCGGAGTACTCCTCCCGCTCTTCGGTTTATGGCGCTATCTTAGCACGAAGAAGAAGCCCCGTCAAGAACTGTTTTGCGCTCTTTGGGGCGCTGTTTCAGCCCTCGCGCAGGTCGTAGGTGCGGTACTGGATGGCCTCGGCGAGGTGCTCGGGCTCGATGCGCTCGCTCCCGGCGAGGTCGGCGATCGTGCGCGCTACGCGCAGGATGCGGTCGTAGCTGCGGGCCGACAGGCCCATCGCGTCGAAGGCCTGGCGCATCAGCTCCTCCCCCTCCGGATCCAGCGCACAGCAGCGGCGCAGCTCCTTCGGCCCGAGGCGGGCGTTGCAGGACGGGCCGTCGGCGCCGTAGCGTTCGCGCTGGACGGCGCGCGCCCGGTCGACGCGCTGCTTGATCTGCGCCGAGGGCTCGGCGGGGCTGCGGCGGCGCAGCTCCTCGAACTCCAGCGCCGGGACCTGCACGATCAGATCAATCCGGTCGAGCAGCGGGCCGGAAATGCGGCTGTGATAGCGGCGTACCTCCTGCTCGGTGCAGCGGCAGCGCCCTGAGGGGTGCCCGTACCAGCCGCATTTGCAGGGATTCATCGCGCACACCAGCATAAAACGGCTCGGGAAGGTGACGGTGCCGGCCACGCGGGAGACGGTGACCTCCCCGTCCTCCAGCGGCTGGCGCAGCACCTCGAGCGCCGCGGGGTTGAATTCCGGCAGCTCGTCGAGAAAGAGCACGCCGTTGTGCGCGAGGCTGATCTCGCCCGGCCGCGGGACCGTGCCGCCGCCCGAGAGGGCGACCGTGGACACCGTGTGGTGCGGCGAGCGGAAGGGGCGGATCGCGACGACCGGGTTTTTCCGGTTCGTCAGCCCCGCGACGGAATAGATCTCCGTAGACTGGATCATCTCTTCCCGGCTCATGTCCGGCAGGATCGTCGGCAGGCGCTTGGCCATCATCGACTTGCCGGCGCCCGGCGGCCCGACGATCAGGATATTGTGTCCGCCCGCGGCCGCGATCTCCAGCGCGCGCTTGACGTTCTCCTGGCCCTTCACGTCCGCGAAGTCCGGCAGGCCGCGCGGAGCAAGCTCCGGCTCGGGCGCAGCGGCGGGGGTAAGCTCCGTCTCGCCGCGCAGGTGCTTGAGCAGCTGCTGCACGGTCTCCACCGGATAGACCGTCACACCCTCGGCAAAGGCGGCCTCCGGCGCGTTCTCCGCCGGGACGAAAAGGCTTTTCACGCCCTCGCGCGCCGCGGCGACGGCCATCGGCAGCGCGCCGCTGATCGGCCGCAGCTCGCCCGTCAGCGAGAGCTCGCCGAGAAAGGCGCAGTCGTCCTTCACGCTCTTCAGCTCGCCGTTCGCGGCCAGAATGCCGATCAGCATCGGCAGGTCGTACAGCGTGCCGACCTTCTTGCGGTCGGCCGGGGCGAGGTTGACCGTGATGCGGCTGACCGGGAAGCGAAAGCCGTTGTTCTTGACGGCCGCGCGCACCCGCTCGCGCGATTCCTTCACCGCCGCGTCGGGCAGGCCGACGATGTCGAAGGCGGGCAGGCCGTTCGTTATGTAAACCTCAAGCTCCACCGGGTAGCCGCCGACGCCGCTGACGCCGAAGCTCCTGACTTTGGAAAACATGGCTGTCCTCCTAAAAAAAACTGTCACTCTGAGCGGAGCGAAGAATCTGCTCCCGCAAGACGGGAGGGTCTTCGCTTCGCTCTTCAGAATGACAGAGAGTGCGTCGTTACTCCTCTTCCTTCGCCGTGACCGCGATGTGCAGCTCGTCGAGCTGCTTCTGCGTGACCTCGGACGGGGCGCTCATCATCACGTCCTGCGCCTTCTGGTTCATCGGGAAGGTGATGACCTCGCGGATGGACTCCTCGCCCGTCAGCAGCATGATGATGCGGTCGACGCCGGGGGCCGCGCCGGCGTGCGGGGGCGCGCCGTAGCAGAAGGCGTTGTACATCGCGGGGAATTTCTTTTTCACGTCCTCTTCGCCGAGGCGCACCAGCTCGAAGGCCTTGATCATGATCTCGGGATCGTGATTGCGCACGGCGCCGGAGGCGCTCTCATAGCCGTTGATGACCAGATCGTACTGGTTGGCCATGATCTCCAGCGGATCGAGCTCGCCACGCTCGGCCTTCAGCAGCGCGTCGAGGCCGCCGGAGGGCATCGAGAACGGGTTGTGGCAGAATTCCAGCTCGCCGCTCTCCTCGCCGATCTCGTACATCGGGAAATCGACGATCCAGCAGAGCTGATACTGCTCCTTGTCCATGTGTTCGGGGCAGAGCTGGCCGAGCTTCGTGCGCAGCACGCCCGCGGTCTTCTGCGCGACGGCGCGCTTGCCCGCCGCGAGAGCGACGAAGCAGCCGGGCGTGAGGCCGAGGGCTTCGACCAGGCGCTCCTTCACGGGCTGGACGAACTTGGCGATGCCGCCGACGAGCTCGCCCTTCTCGTCGAGACGGAACCAGTAGCTCTTCTGGGCGGTCTGTACCTCAACGTCGGCGCAGAGCTTGTCGATCTGCTTGCGCGTTGCGTTGAATCCGCTGACGACGACGGCCTTGACGACCTGGCCCTCGAAGGGGGCGAAGCCGAGGCCCTGCACCAGCTCCGTGGCCTCCTGCAGCTCGAGGTCGATGCGCAGATCGGGCTTGTCGCTGCCGTAGCGCTCCATCGCCTCGCGGAAGGGGATGCGGCGGAAGGGCGCCGGGCTGACCCGGTCGCCGTAGAGGCCGTATTTCTCAAAGATCGGGACGACCACTTCCTCCAGCACCTGCAGCACGTCGTCCTGCGAGGCGAAGGCCATCTCCATGTCGAGCTGATAGAACTCGCCCGGCGTGCGGTCGCCGCGGGCGTCCTCGTCGCGGAAGCAGGGCGCGATCTGGAAATAACGGTCGAAGCCGGAGGTCATCAGCAGCTGCTTGAACTGCTGCGGCGCCTGCGGCAGCGCGTAGAACTTGCCGGGGTGCTTGCGCGCCGGCACCAGATAGTCGCGCGCGCCCTCGGGCGAGGAGGCGGTGAGGATCGGCGTCGTGATCTCCAGGAAGCCGCGCTCGGTCATCAGGCGGCGGATCTCCGCCACGACCTGGCAGCGCAGGATGATGTTCTTCTTCACGGCGGGGTTTCGCAGGTCGAGGAAGCGGTATTTGAGGCGCGTCGCCTCGTCCGCCTCGCGGCTGCGGTTGATCTCGAAGGGCAGCTCGTTATAGCGGCAGCGGCCGAGCAGCTCGATGCGCTCCGGCACGATCTCGATCTCGCCGGTGGGCAGCTTCGGATTTTTGGCGGCGCGCTCGCGCACGACGCCGTCCACGGCGATCGTGGACTCCTTGTTGACGGCCTTGACGGCCTTCATCATCTCTTCGGTCTCCACGACGAGCTGCGTGACGCCGTAAAAGTCGCGCAGAACGACGAAGGCGAAGTTGCTGCCGACCTCGCGGACGTTTTCCATCCAGCCGACGAGCCGGACCTTCTCGCCCGCGTTCGCGAGCCGCAGCTCTCCGCAGGTGTGCGTACGGTTTTGCATCATATCTCTCATCCTCGCTTCTATTAAAAAACTATATCCTGAAACCTACTCCGCGATCACGGGCCGGGCGTTGCGCTCGTCCACGGCGGCGCGGATGCGCGCGGCGGCCTCCGCGGCCGTGAGCTTGCGCTGCTCGCCGCTCGTCATATCCTTGAGCGAGACGAGGCCCTCGGCGATCTCATCCTCCCCCAGCAGCACGACGAAGGGGATCGCGAGCTTGTCGGCGTAGCTCATTTTGGCCTTGAATTTCTTCTTCTCGCCGTAGATCATCGTGCGCACGCCGCCCTCGCGCAGCGTCGTCGCCGCCGAGACCGCCGCGCTCAGGTCCTCGGTCATCGGGATGACCAGCGCGTCGCAGGGGGCGCATACCGGCCCGTCCGACAGCAGGCCCTGCTCGTTGAGCACGTAGAACAGCCGCGTCAGGCCGATCGAGATGCCGACGCCGGGAAGCTGCCGGTCGGTGTAATACTCGGCGAGGTTGTCGTAGCGCCCGCCGGAGCAGATCGAGCCGATTTCCGGGTGCTCTGTCATCACGGTTTCGTAGACGGTGCCTGTGTAGTAATCCAGACCGCGCGCGATCGTGAGGTCGATGGAGAAGTTCTCCTCCGGCACGCCGAAGGCGGAGAGGTACTTCGTGACCTCGATCAGCTCGTCCAGGCCCTGATTGAAGGTGGGCTCGTTCATCTGGCGGTATTCCTCCAGACGGGCGATCACGTAGTCGTTCGTCCCCTGGATCGCCATGAAGTCCAGCACGTTCTCGCTCTTGTCGGGCAGCATCTTCACCTCGTCGATCAGCAGCTGCTTGACCTTCTGCGGGCCGATCTTGTCGAGCTTGTCCACCGTGCGCATGATCTCGCCGGCCTTTTCGCTCATGCCGTTCATCGCGTAAAAGCCGTTGAGCAGCTTGCGGTTGTTGACGCGGATCTTGAAGTTCTTCAGCCCCAGCCTGTGGAAGCAGCGGTAGATGACGGCGGGGATCTCCGCCTCGTTGATCAGCTCCAGCTTTCCGTCGCCGATCACGTCGATATCCGCCTGATAGAACTCCCGGAAGCGCCCGCGCTGGGCGCGCTCGCCGCGGTAGACCTTGCCGATCTGGCAGCGGCGGAAGGGAAAGCTGAGCGAGGCGTAATTCGCGGCGACGTACTTGGCCAGCGGCACCGTGAGGTCAAAGCGCAGCGCCAGATCGCTGTCGCCCTTGGTGAAGCGGTAGATCTGCTTTTCGGTCTCGCCGCCGCCCTTTGCCAGCAGCACCTCCGCCGACTCGATCAGCGGGGTGTCCAGCGGGGTGAAGCCGTAGAGCTCGTAGCTCTCGCGCAGAAGCTGCGTCATGCGCTCGAATTTCTTCTGCTCCGCGGGGAGCAGCTCCATAAAGCCGGACAGGGTCCGGGGTGCGACTTTTGACATGGTTATTCCTCCTCTTCTCCGGGGGGATCGTAAAAATAGCAGCATATAAAAAGCGCAACGGCGCGGCTGTGCCGCGCCGGGCGTTCAAAGGCGGCTTTCAGCGCCTGCTTTTGGGATTGACGATGTTGCGCCAGTCGAGGTCGCCGCGGCGCAGGCCCTGGACGAGCACCTCCGCCGTCGCGGCGTTGGTCGCAAAGGGGATCTGATACTGGTCGCACAGGCGTTCGATCTTGTTGATATCCTCAAAGCCCCGGGGGTTGGCCGGGTCGCAGAAGAACAGCACGAGGTCGATCTCATTGAAGGAGATCCGCGAGCCGATCTGCTGCACGCCGCCCTGGTCGGAATGCAGGTACAGCGTGACGGGCAGCTTCGTCGCCTCGGCGACCAGCTTGCCGGTGACGTGCGTGGCGCAGAGCGAATGCTCGGCGAGGATCCCGCAGTAGGCGATGCAGAACTGTACCATCAGTTCCTTTTTTCGGTCGTGCGCCATCAGTGCAATATTCATCGGTTGATCCCCGTCCTTTCCCCGGCAGCCCGCAAGCGCTCTTCTTCTACTTCTTTTTTCTTGATTATAAACAGCTTTTTCCAAATTCGCAACAGGAATTTGCCGCTTTGCTCCCGTTTTTTTCAGCGCAGCAGCGCCATCTCCGGCTCGGAGGTGTCGGTGTAGCTCTTGATGTTGAAATACACGTCCAGGATCTGACGGGCCATAAAGGCGCAGTTGGCGCCGGCCTTGCCGCGCTCGACCACGATCGCGATGGCGACCTCGGGGTCGTCGTAGGGCGCGTAGCAGATGAAGATGGCGTCGTTGACGATGTTTTCGCCCTTCTGGGCGGTTCCCGTCTTGGCCGCGACGCGCTGGGACTTGGGCAGGTCGTAGAAGTGCTTGGCGACGCTCTCGTTGTTGACGAGGTCGTTGGCCACGAGGCGCATGCCCTCCTGCACGGCGAACCAGTTGTAGCTCGGGGATTCGACCACGCTGAGCACCTCCGGCTCGCGGGTATAGACGCTGTCGGTGTAGTCGTAGCTGCGGACCTCCTTGAGGATGGAGGCGGAATGGCGGTAGCCGCCGTTGGCGACGGTGGCGCAGTATTCCGCGAGCTGCAGCGGGGTGAAGATGCTGTCCGACTGGCCGATGGCCGCCTGCAGCGCGTCGCCCTGTCGCCACTCGGTGCCGGTGTAGTCGGCGTGGTTGCGGCGGTTGGACATGTTGCCGGTGGTCTCGACGAGCTCAATGCCGGTGTGCTCGCCCAGGCCGAAGAGGTGGGCGTATTCCTCCATCGCGTCGATGCTCAGCTTGTCGCCGACGGTGTAGAAGAAATAGTTGCAGGAGTGCAGCAGCGCCTGGGTCACGGTCAGCTCGCCGTGGCGCAGGTGGCCGATATCGGGGCGCGCGTTCCAGATCCAGCATTCCGGCGCGTAGCCGTCGGCCGCGTACTTGGTGAACACGCCCTCGCACTGGATCTTGTCCTCGGTGTTGATAATGCCGTTGGTCAGCGCGGCCATCGCCGTGCAGGGCTTGAAGACCGAGCCGGGCGCGTAGGCGCCCATCAGCGCGCGGTTGAAGAGCGGGGCGTTTTCCTTTTCCAGCAGCTCCGAGTATTTCTCGATGATCGTGGACACGTCGTAGCTCGGCCAGCTCGCGATGACCAGCGGCTCGCCGGTCTTGACGTCGACGACGCAGACCGCGCCGCCGGTGATCTCCCAGTAGCCGTCCTTGAAGTTCCATTCGCCCTTGGCCTCTTCGTTGGCCTTCTCGTTGCGGCGCTCGCGCATCAGGATCTCGATGCCGTTGGACAAAATGCGCTCCACCTGCTCCTGCAGGCCGATATCCAGCGTCAGATAGATGTTGTTGCCGGGCTCGAGATCCTCGACGTAGACTGTGCCGAGCACGGTGCCGGCGGCGTTGCGCGTCTCCTCCACGCGGCCGTCCTTGCCGTGGAGGTAGCGCTCGAAGGCGTATTCCACGCCGTCCTTGCCGACCATCGCGTTGACCGCATAGTTGTAGAGCGAGTATTTCTCGTACTCCTCCTGCGTCATCAGGCCGACGTAGCCCAGCAGATGCGCCGCGTATTCCGTGCCGTAGTCGCGCACGTAGGAGCGCGAGACCTTGATGCCGGCGAGCTTCTGCTCCATGATCGAGGTCGTCAGCTTCATGCTGGCGTCCTGCACGAAGATGTAGTCCGCCGTCGGGATCGCGTAGCGCACGTTGATCGAATAGCGGACGCCGGCGATCGTGCGCATGTCCTCGGCGGTATAGGCGTTGTCGATCCCGTAGCGGGTGCGCATGTAGCTCATCAGCTCCACCGCCGTCGGGGAATCGGAGGGCAGCTCCTTGCGGTGATCCTTGAAATAGGCCTCCAGCATCGTGCGCTGGATGTCGGTCATGTTGGGATCGTACTCAAAGGGCGGCTCCCGGGTGATCGGGAGGTCGTCCGTGTATTCGTCGCCGTATTCGCGCACGAGCTCGACCAGCTGGAGGATCGTCGCGTTGGGATCCTCGCCGGCGAAGAGCTTGGTCGTGTCGATGGAGAGGTTGTAGCACTCCTTGTTGCTGACCAGCACGCGGCCGTAGCGGTCGAGGATCGCGCCGCGGGCCGCCGTGACAGTGACCTCCTCGGTCGTGATCTCGTTGGAGCGGTTGTAATAGGCTTCGCCCTGCACGATCTGCAGGTCGTAGAGGAAAATCAGATACAGAACCACCAGCAGCGCGAGCAGACCGCCCATCGCCGCGGCTCTTCCCTTTTCAATCGAACGGTTCATCGTTTATCCTTTCGTTTAGGCCGGCCCTCAGCGCATCCAGCGGGCGGGCGGCAGCCAGACCAGCGCGGCCGGCGGGAGCGACCAGAGCGTCTGCAGCAGGACGGTCGAGAGCATCGAGGCGTCCCAGCCCTCCGCCAGCAGCACCCGCAGCATCTGCAGCGCAGCCGTCACCAGCAGGGCGACCGCCGCCGTGACCATATAGCCGAAGAAGCGCCGGTTCAGGAAAAAGTGCGTGACAAAGCCCGCGGCGAAGGCCAGCGCGGGGAACAGCAGCGTAAAGCCGACCGTGCTCTCGATGAAGGCCATATCCGCGTAGACGCCCATGACAAGTCCGAACACGGCGCCCCAGACGCCGCCCTCGAACATCCCCGCCGCCACGACGGCGGCCGGCAGCACGAAGGGGCAGACGCCGAGCGGCCGGATCTGCGTGAGCACCATATTCTGAAAAACCAGCGTCAAAAACAGGTACAGCGCGTACAGCAGCACCCGGCGCAGGTCGATCTTTTTCCAGGACTCCCGGATTTTCTTCCAAAACTCTCTGAGCATTACTCTACCACACTGTATTCTTTGATGACGAAGACCTGCACGAGCGTGTCGAAGGGGCATTCCGGCTCGACGATCCCGTAGAGCACCTGGCCGCCGGCCTCGGTCTGCACGGCGCTGATGCGGCCGATGACGAGGCCCGCCGGGAAGGCGCCGCCGGCGCCGGAGCTCAGCACCTCGTCGCCCACGTAGATCTGCGCGCCCTCGGCCATATAGGTCAGCTTGGCCTTGTGCTCCTTCATCAGCGCGTATTCGCCCAGCACGATGCCGGAGGTGCCGGTCTCGCCGACGAAGGCGCCGAGGCTCATGTCGACGTCGAGGACGGTGCTCACCGTGGCCCAGGTCTCGCCGAGCTCGGTGATCTGGCCGACAACGACGTTGTACTCCGTCACGACCGGGTCGCCCAACTCGATGCCGGAGCTGCGGCCCTTGCTGATCGTAAAGGTATGCGACCAGTTGGAGGACGACCAGAGCACGACCTTCGCCGACTCGAACACGTAGTCCGTGTGCTTTTCGCGCAGCTCAAGCAGCTTGCGCAGGCGCTCGTTCTCCTCCGAGGCGTCGATGCCGTCGCGCGCGGACTGCTGCGCCTCGGCCAGCTGCGCGCGCAGCGACTCGTTCTCCGCGCGGAGGTTGTCGTAGTCGTACAGCCGGTTGTAGATCGTGTCAAACCAGTTGACCGCGGAGCTGACGACCTTCTGCACCGGCGCGATCAGCACGCCGGTGGCGTTGTGCGCGAGGCTGATGTCGCCGTTTCGGGCCACGGAGCCGAGCGCGATGAACAGCGCGACCGCCGCGACGAGGACGGCGATGCGGATGCCGTTGGTTTTCAGATATTCTTTCAAAGCAGTTCCACTCCCTGCGTTTTCAGCATTTGGCCGAGGCGGCACAGCGGCAGCCCCATCACGTTGAAGAAGTCTCCCTCGATGCCCTGCACGAAGAGCGCGGCCTTGCCCTGCGCGGCGTAGGCCCCGGCCTTGTCCATCGGCTCTCCGGTCGCAACGTAGGCGGCGATCTCCGCCTCGCTCAGCTCGCGAAAGCGCACGGCGCTCCGCTCACACTCGCTCAGCTCCCGCCCGTTCGCCAGCACGGTGACGCCGGTGAAGACCTCGTGCGTCTCGCCGGACAGGGCGCGCAGCATGTCGGCGGCCTCGGCGGAGCTGTGCGGCTTCCCGTAGACCCTGCCGCCGTGCCACACGATCGTGTCGGCGCCGATCACGATATCCTCCGGGGCGCAGCGGGCGGCCACCTCCCGCGCCTTCGCGGCCGAGAGCGCCTTGACCAGCGCCTCGGGCCCCAGCGAGGGGTCGGCGCGTTCTTCACCCGCCGCAGGGCGCACGATCAGCCCTTCGACGCCCAGCATTTCCATCAGCGCGCGCCGTCTCGGCGACGCGGAGGCCAGAACAACAGCCACTTTTGAAACCTTCTTCTGCTTTTTTATGGATCAGTCCACGCCGCGGTAATACAGGCCGCGGGTCAGCACGTTGGGCTTGTAGGTGGACTGGCCGAGATACCCGCGGGCCACCTCCGCGCATTCGCGGGGGCTCTCGGTCGTGAACATCAGGCGCAGCCCCCAGAGGCCGGCGGCGTAGAGATCCTCCATCTTGTCGGCCAGATACAGCTTGTGCGCGTTGTAGATCACGTTGCGGCAGCCGAATTCCTGCACCACCGGGAACACCGAGCCCATCCGGTCGGACATCTGGGCGGGGTTCTGGCAGCTGCAGCGGCCGGCGCTGTTTTTGATCACGCACTGGTCGGAGACCATCAGCGGCAGGCGGCCGTAGACGATCAGCTCGGTCGGCAGGGGCTTGGGCATATCCTTGACCTGCGACAGGCGCAGCTCGAAGGAGGCCGTGGCGGAGAGGAAGTCCGCGTCTTTGAGCACCTGCATGCTGCCGCCGTTGAAGACGTTCAGCCCGAAATCGCCGCGCAGCTTCATGCCGGCCCGGCGGGCCATCACGATCTGCCCCAGATTGCCGACCAGCGCCTCGTTGACGCCGAGCTCGAAGAGCTTCTCCAGCGCCCGGTAGACGATCGGGATCTGGTCGTCGGTGACGATGCGGGGCAGCACCGCGACGGGACGGCAGCCGACGTCGAGGAAGGGCTGTATCCGGCCGTAGTCCTCGGCCATGATCAGCGCGGGCACGTAGACGAAGGCCGGCTTCAGGGAGGCGAGCTCCTCCGTGAGCTGCTCGGCCGTGCGCACCTGGTAGATCTGCACCGGATCGGCGATCGCGATGCGGTCCTTCGGCGGCTCGGGCAGCGGCAGCTCCCGCCGCTCGGGCGGGCGGGCGCGCTCCTCGCTGAGGCGGGAGATCAGACTGCGGCGCAGCTCGTTGACGGCGGCGGCGGGCAGGAACAGCCCCTTGTCCACCTTGACGCGGTTCTCCACGACCTGGAAGGGCGTGCCGCCGGTCTTGTTCATCTGGTCGATCAGGTAATTTTCAGTCAGGCCCTGGCGCTTGGCCTGCTCGGGCGTCGGCCCCTCGGCCACGGCCCTGCTGCCGTCGTCGTCAAAGGCGATGGCGCGCACCGGCTCGTCCCGGCGGCAGACGGTGTAGAAATGGACGGGGACCCTTCGGAGCTCGCCGTCGGCATAGGCGCGGCGCGCCTGGGAGAAGAGCTTGTCCGTCTCGCGGTCGGGCTCGCTGCGCACGCCGAACATGTCCTGCTTGTCGCCGTTGAAATAGCCCTGCGTGAAGCCCTCGCGGGAAAACGCCTGCTGGAGCGTGTCCATCTCCGCCTTCGTGGGCTTGCGGTGCTCCTTGAGCGCCTTCGCGTAAATGCCGGTGACGATGGCGGTGTACTCGGGCCGCTTCATCCGCCCCTCGATCTTCAGACAGGCCACGCCCGCCTGCTCCAGCTCCTGCAGCCGGTCGGCCAGGCAGTTGTCCTTGAGGGAGAGCGGATAGTCGTCCATGCGCCCCCCGAGCGTGTACTGCATGCGGCAGGGCTGTGCGCAGGCGCCGCGGTTGCCGCTGCGGCGGCCGATCAGCGCGGACATGTAGCACTGTCCCGAGTGGCAGAAGCACAGCGCGCCGTGGACGAAAACCTCGGTCTCGATCGAGGCGCGCTCGGTGATGAAGCGGATCTGCTCCAGGCTCAGCTCGCGGGCGAGCACGGCGCGGGTGGCGCCCATCTCGGCCGCGGCCTCCACGCCCGCCAGATTGTGGATGCTCATCTGGGTGCTGGCGTGGATGGGAATATCCGGCAGCGCCGCGCGCAGCGCGCGGATCAGCCCGAGATCCTGCACGATCAGCCCGTCGGCTCCCTGGCGGGAGGCGAGGCGCGCCGCTTCGACCGCCTGCTCGATCTCGCGGTCGTTGACCAGCGTGTTGAGCGTGACGTAGACCTTGCAGCCGCGGATGCGGCAATAGCGCACGGCCTTGCAGAATTCCTCGCCGCTGAAGTTTTTGGCCCCGCGCCGGGCGTTGAAGTCGTTCAGGCCCAGATAGACCGCGTCCGCCCCGTTCTGAACGGCGGCGATGACGGCCTCGGGCGAACCGGCCGGGGAGAGAAGCTCGATCATATCCCGATCTCCTTATGCGGCCGGACGGGGGTCCCGCCTTCGGCCGCTTATTATTCAGTGTATTATAACACGCTTTGGCTACTTGCGACAAGAACAAATTAATGATATAATACGACCAAAGTGTAAATTCATCGAAACAAAAGGAAATCACCATGATAGACGCCGATTCTTTCCAGTCCCTGCCCTCCGGCGCGCTGGACAAACTGATCGCCGCGCACGACGGCGACGTGGCGCTGCTGTATCTCTGGCTACTCCGCCGCGGCCGCTTCTCGCAGGAGGAGGCCGCCCGCGCGCTCTGCCGCACCGGCCGCGAGGTCGAGGCCGCGGCCGAAAAGCTGCGCCGGATGGGGCTCTTTGAAGAAAAAAAGCCGGAGCCTCCGCTCCCGCCCGCCGACGAGGGGCACGCCGAATTCACCGCGCAGGAGATCGTGCGCTGCAACCGCGAGGACCCGAACGTCAGGGCCATCTACGACGAGGCCGAGCGGATCTTCGGCCGCAAGCTCTCGCAGGCCGACATGAGCATGCTCCTGTCGCTCTACCAGCAGCTCGGGCTGCCGATGGAGGTGGTGCTGCTGCTGCTCAACGCCTGCGCCGAGAGCGCGCAGCTGCGCCGCCCCGGCAGCGTCCCCTCCCCCCGCGCCGTCGAGAAGGAGGGCTACGAGTGGGCCCGGCGCGAGATCTTCACGCTCGAGCAGGCCGAGGCCTACCTCCGCTTCCGCCGCAGCCGCCGCGAGGCGGTGAACACGGTGTGCGAGGCGCTGAACATCCGCGGCCGCGAGCCGACGAAGACCGAGCGCGAGCATATCGCCTCGTGGCTCGACCTGGGCTTCTCCCCGGAGGCCATCGCCATCGCCTACGACCGCACCGTGACCAGTCTCGGCACGCTGCGCTGGCCCTATATGAACAAGATCATCCTCTCCTGGAACCGGAAGGGGCTCCATACGCCCGAGGAGATCGAGGCGGGCGACAGCCGCCGCAAGCCCGGACCCAAAACGGAGTCCGCCGGCGTCACGAAGACCGATTACGACTTTACCAAAGTCCTTTGACAAGGAGCGATCGCCATGCCCTTTGACGGAAAAATCCTCGCCCGCGCCCGCACGGAGCTGGAGCGCCGCCGCAGCGGCAACCTGGCCGAGCGGCAGCGCCGCCTCGCGGAGGTCTACGCCCGCTCGCCCGAGATGGAGCGGATCGACCGCGAGCTGCGCAGTCAGATGGCGGAGCTCGTGCGGCTGACCGTGTCGCGCGCGCCCGACCTGGCCGAAAGGCTGGAGGCGCTGCGGCAGAGCAATCTTGCGCTGCAGGCCCGGCGCGGCGAGCTGCTGGTGCAGCTCGGCTTCCCGACGGACTATCTGGACGAGATCGTGAGCTGCCCGATCTGCCGCGACACCGGTATGGACGGCTCCTCGCCCTGCCGCTGTCTGCGCGAGCTGTACAACCGCGAGCTGACGAAGGAGCTCGGCACGCTGCTGCGCCACGGGGACGAGCGCTTCGAGCGCTTCGACCTGAGCCTGTACGACAGCGAGCCGCTCGGCAGCGACGCGGTCTCCCCGCGCTACGCGATGGAGAAGATCCTGGAGATGTGCCGCCGCTACGCCGAACGTTTCCCGGACGTGAACGTGAACCTGCTCTTTCAGGGCGGCACCGGCCTCGGCAAAACCTATCTGTCCGCCTGCATCGCCCGCGTCGTCGCCGACAAGGGCTGCTCCGTCTGCTACGACAGCGCCGCCGCCGCGCTGGAGGCCTTCGAGGCGCAGCGCTTCGCCCGCGACCCCGAGACCGCCGAGGCGGCCGACGCGCGCGTGAGGCGGATGCTCGACTGCGATCTGATGATCCTCGACGACCTCGGCACCGAAATCGTCACGTCGCTGTCGATCAGCGCGCTCTATACGCTGATCAACACCCGGCTCACCACCGGCAAAAAAACGATCGTCAGCACCAACTGCTCCGACGAGGAGCTGCAGCGCAAATACAGCCCGCAGATCGTCTCCCGCCTCAAGGGAGAGTTCCTGCGCCTGCCCTTCGTCGGGCGGGATATCCGGCTGATGAAGAGATAAGGAGGCCTCGAGATGCAGCACGAGATCACCAGAGCCATGCCCCTGCTCGACCGGCAGGGCAATCTGACCGAGCCGGGCTACGCCAAAAAGCTGCTGCCCGTCTACCGCCGCGCGGATATCCGCGCGGGCAAAAGCCGCATCAAGGAATGGGACTACTACCTGATCAACAACGGGCGCTTCGCCCTGGCCCTCACGATCGCCGACAACAGCTATATGGGGATGGACTCGATCTCCCTGCTGGACTTCGGGGAGCTGTGGGAGATCACGAAAAGCCCGATGAGCCTGCTGACCTTCGGGCGCGTGGGTCTGCCCGAGAGCTCCGCCTCCGGCAGCGTGCGCCACGGCGGCAAGGGCTACAGCCTCTCCTTTGAAAACGACGGGCACGGCCGCCGCGTGCTGACCGCGGGCATGGAGGCCTTCGGGCCCGAGGGCGCGCTGTCGGCCGAGATCGAGCTGACGGGCGAGCCGGAGGAGAGCATGGTCATCGCCACGCCCTTCGACAAGCCCGGGCACTTCTATTTTAACCAGAAGATCAACAACATGCGCGCCCGCGGCCAGGTGCGCTACGGCGAGCGGGTCTACACCTTCGAGCCGGACAGCAGCTTCGCCGTGCTCGACTGGGGCCGCGGCGTGTGGACCTATCACAACACCTGGTACTGGGGCTCGGCCTCCGGGCAGGTCGGCGGCGTGCCCTTCGGCTGGAACATCGGCTACGGCTTCGGCGACACCTCCCGGGCCACCGAAAACATGCTGTTTTACAACGGCCGCGCGCACAAGCTCAGTCAGGTGCGCTTCCACATTCCCGGCGACGAGAAGGATTTCCTGTCGCCCTGGCAGTTCGACTCGGACGACGGGCGCTTCACGATGGACTTCAAGCCGGTGCTCGACCGCGCCTCCTGCACCGATTTCAAGCTCCTCAAATCCGACCAGCACCAGGTCTTCGGCCTGTTCAGCGGCCGGGCCGTGCTCGACGACGGCAGCGTCATCGAGGTGCACGACTTCCCCGGCTTCGCCGAAAAGGTCGAAAACAAGTGGTAATACCAATCTTCCATTAAAACGCTTTGCGGCGTTTACAGCCTTCGCCGGAACGGGCGATCGCGGGGCATAAGCCTCTGCGATCGCCCGTTCCGCCGCGCGCCCTTGACAGCGGGCGGTCGGAGGGTCTATCATACAGGCAGCAATCGACAGGGAGATGATCGCCCGTGACCTATCGGGAGGCGCTCGCCGTGCTCAACGGCGTGCGCTATCAGGGCTCCAAGCCCGGGCTCGAGCGCGTGTCGGAGCTGCTCCGCCGCCTCGGAGACCCGCAGAAAAAACTGAAATTCGTCCACGTCGCCGGCACAAACGGCAAAGGCAGCTGCGCCGCGATGCTCGCGAGCGTCCTGCGCGCCGCCGGTCTGCGCACCGGACTTTACACCTCGCCCTACCTCTACCGCTTCAACGAGCGCATGCAGATCAACGGCCTGCCGATCGGGGACGAGGCGCTCGCCGCGCTGGTCGGGCGGCTCGCTCCGCTGGCCGACGCGATGGAGGACCACCCGACCGAGTTTGAAATGATGACCGCCGCCGCCCTGCTCTGGTACGCCGAGGAGGGCTGCGAGATCGTCGTGCTCGAGGTCGGGCTCGGCGGACGGCTCGACGCCACGAACGTGATCGAATCGCCGGAGCTCAGCGTGATCATGAACATCGGGCTCGACCATACCGAGCTGCTGGGCGGCACGCTCGAGCAGATCGCCTTTGAAAAAGCCGGGATCGTCAAGCCGGGCCGCCCCTGCGTGATCTACCCGCAGACGCCGGGCGTCGAGGCGGTGCTGCGCGGCGTCTGCGCCGAGCGCGGCTGCGCGCTGACGAGGGCCGACGAGAACGCGATCGAGCCGCTGTTCGACAGTCTGGAGGGCCAGGTCTTCCGGTACCGCGGCGAGGAATACGCCCTTCCCCTGCTGGGCGCGCACCAGCTCAAAAACGCCGCCGTCGTCATCGAGGCCGTCGGCGTGCTGCGCTCGCTCGGCTGGCGCGTCGGGCAGGACGCGCTGGAGCACGGGCTCTACGCCGTGCAGTGGCCCGCCCGCTTCGAGCTGCTGCGCGAGGAGCCGCCCTTCGTGCTCGACGGCGGACATAACGTCCAGTGCGCCGAGACCGTGCGCGACAACCTCCGGCGCTACTTCCCCGCTCAGCGCCGGGTGCTGCTGCTGGGCGTGCTGCGCGACAAGGATTATCCGGGCATGCTGCGTCTGCTCGCCCCGGAGGGCGACGCCTTTGTCTGCGTGGCCCCGGAGAGCCCGCGGGCGCTGCCGGCGGAGGAGCTCGCCGCGGCGCTTGAGCCCTTCGGCAAGCCCGTCACGGTCTGCGGCAGCATCCGCGAGGGCGTGAGCGAGGCGATCGACCGGGCGGGCGCGGACGGCATGGTCTGCGCGGTGGGCTCGCTGTACATGGCCGGCGAGATCCGGTACTGTCTGGGGATGTATTGAGTTTTCACTTTTCGGTTTGAAGGAGAACGCGATGAGAGTCATGGCAATCGATTACGGCGACCAGCGGATCGGCCTTGCGGTCTCGGACCTGCTGGGGATGCTCTGCGGAGAAGCCTGGACGATGGAGGAATGGAACGCCGAACGCGCGGCGCGGCGCATTGCCGAGGAGGCGGCCAGGCGCGGTGTCGGGACGCTGGTGCTGGGGCTGCCGAAGAACATGGACGGCACGGAGGGGCCGCGCGCCGAGAAGAGCCGCGCCTTCCGCGAGCTGCTGCTTGAAGCCTCCGGCCTGCCGGTCGTCCTCTGGGACGAGCGGCGCAGCAGCATCGAGGCCCACGCGATCCTGCACGCCAACGGCAAACGCGAGAAGCTCCACCGCCGCAGTGTGGACGCCGTGGCGGCGAGTCTGATCCTGGAGGCTTATCTGGGGAGCCTCTGATTTCTCTTGCAAATCGGACAAGGGCCGATTATAATAAGTTCATTCAAAGATAAAGGGGGCTTTTCCTATGGAAGATTTCTTCTCCAAGCTCGGCGCCACCTCCGCGACCAGCCTGCTGTCGGCGCTTTTGCTGACGCTGATCTGCTGGATCGTGATCAAGATCGTCATGAAGGCGATCGACGGCATCCTCGCCCGCTCCAAAAAGGTCGACGGCGCGCTGAAAAACCTCGTGCGCAACGCCGTCAGCATCCTCCTGTGGATCGTCGCGATCATCCTGATCGCCAACGCGCTCGGCATTGACACCGCCTCTCTGGTCGCTCTGCTCAGCGTAGCCGGCCTCGCTCTGTCCCTGGCCGTGCAGAACGTGATGAGCAACCTCTTCTCCGGCATCACTCTGCTGATCACCAAGCCCTTCGCCGCCGGCGATTTCGTCGAGGCGGCCGGCAAGATGGGCACGGTCAAGTCCGTCGGTCTGTTCTACACGCAGCTCGACACGCTGGACAACGTGGCCGTCAGCATCCCCAACAGCGACGTCACCGCGTCCTCGATCAACAACTACAGCCGCGAGCCGCTGCGCCGCGTGGATCAGTATTTCTGCGCCGCCTACGACGCGGATACGGAGGCCGTCAAGGCCGCGATCCTCGAGGCCATCGGCGAGGACGAGCGGATCCTGACCGATCCCGCGCCCTTTGTGCGCCTGTTCGCCTATGAGGCCAGCAGCATCAAATACGTCTCCCGCGTCTGGTGCAAGAACGCCGACTACTGGGACGTGTACTTCGGCCTGAACGAGCGCGTGCGCGAGGCCTTCAAGCGTCACGGCGTCGCCATGAGCTACGAGCACGTCAACGTGCATATCGTGGAGAAATAAGCCGAAAGCGAAAAAGATCGTCAATACGGTCTCCGTCCGTCCGGGCGGAGGCCGTTTTTCTCTTTTCCCCCGTGCCCGGCGGCCCGTCAGCGCCGCGGACCGGGCCGCGCAGATTTTGAGACAAGCCCCTTGCTTTTTGACGGAAAAAGCGATAGTATGTTGGCGTTGCGGGCGGCGTTCGCTCGCCATTCGACAGACAGAAAAGAGGGATCGCCTTGATTCGGAAAAGCGGCATTTTGATGGCCATGAGCTCTCTCCCCTCGCCCTACGGCATCGGCACGATGGGCAAAAGCGCAAAGCGCTTTATCGACTTTTTGAAGGCCGCCGGGCAGAAGTACTGGCAGCTGCTGCCTCTCGGCCCGACGAGCTACGGGGACAGCCCCTATTCCTCCTTTTCCACCTTCGCCGGCAACCCCTATTACATCGACCTCGATCAGCTCGTGCGCGACGGGCTTCTCAAGCGCAGCGAGCTCAGGGAGCTCGACTGGGGCGCCGACCCGGAGCGCGTGGACTACGGCGCGGTGTACCGGAACCGCTACGAGGTGCTGCGCAAGGCCTATCGGCGCGGCCGGGAGAAGCTGAAGGCGGAGGTCGCGTCCTTCCGCGCGGAAAACACCGCCTGGCTGGAGGATTACGCCCTGTTCATGGCCGCCAAGCAGCGCTTCGGCATGGCCTGCTGGACCGACTGGCCGGAGGAGGATCTGCGCCTGCACAAGCCGGAGGCCGTGCGGCTCTGGCGCGAGAAGCTGGCCGACGAGGTGGATTTCTGGGTCTTTCTGCAGATGCTGTTCTTCCGGCAGTGGACGGAGCTGCGCCGCTACGCCCGCGAGCAGGGCGTGGAATTCATCGGCGACGTGCCGATCTACGTCGCGCTCGACTCCGCCGACGTGTGGAGCGCGCCGGACTTCTTCCAGCTCGACGAGGAGAACCTCCCGACCGAGGTCGCGGGCGTGCCGCCAGACGCTTTTACCGACGTGGGGCAGCTCTGGGGCAACCCGCTCTACGACTGGGACAGGATGAAGGCCGACGGCTACGGCTGGTGGATCCGCCGCATCGAGGGCGCGCAGAAGCTCTACGACGTGATCCGCATCGACCACTTCCGCGGCTTTGAGAGCTACTGGGCCGTTCCCTACGGCGACACGACCGCCCGCCGCGGCCGCTGGCGCCCCGGCCCGGGCATGGAGCTCATCGGCGTGCTGACGCGCTGGTTCCCCGAGCTGCGCTTCATCGCGGAGGATCTCGGCTATACGACGCCCGAGGTGGAAAAGATGCTGAAGGATTCCGGCATGCCGGGCATGAAGATCCTCGAGTTCGGCTTTGACCCGAAGGGCAACTCCGACTATATGCCGCACAACTGCATCAACCACAGCGTCTGCTACGTCGGCACGCACGACAACGACGTCGTCAACGGCTGGGTCCGCGGCACCGACAAAGCCACGCTGCGCTACGCCGCCGCCTATATGGCCAAGGGAGAGGACGAGAGCTGGTGCCATGCGATGCTCCGCACCGGCATGTCCACCGCCTCGCAGCTGTTCGTGATGCAGATGCAGGACGTGCTCGAGCTGCCCGCCTCCGCCCGCATGAACTGCCCCGGCGTCGCCGACGGCAACTGGCAGTGGCGCATGAAGCCCGACGCGCTCAGCGCCTCGCTCGCCCGCGGCGTCCGCCGCCTCACGGAGCTCTACCGCCGGGTCTGAAAAGCCCGCGCAAAAAACGATCAGGCCTCTGTCCCGGCCGCCCGGGGCAGAGGCTTTTTCCGTTCGTTCGGGGGCAAATCGGCCTTGACAGCCCGCGCGCCGCGGTGCTATACTGAACTTACCGAACGGAGGAGGGAAACCCGGAGCGCAGCAGTCGCAGGAATCGTGTTTTTCCTCCTTTTTTTCACGAAAAATTCCATATTGGTCGGACGATGGACCCGAGAGAGACCGCGCGCCGCGCGGAGCCGAAGGGGAATGCAAAAACTCTCAGGCAAAAAGATCGGATCCGGACGACGCTTCGGAGAGTGCGGCTTCGGGCCGCACACCAAAGGGGCAACCGGAGGCCGCGGGGCCGAAGGGAATCTCTCAGGTACAGACGGAGGCAGAAGGACGCGGGGCGTCTTTCTGCCTTTTTGCTTTTTTGCAAATCAACTTCACAGGGGGAGATAACCATGAGCGAACTCAAGCGCACCCAACTCAACGCGATCCACAAGGCCGCCGGCGCGACGATGGTGGATTTCGGCGGATGGGAAATGCCCGTCCAGTACCCGACCGGCATCGTGGCGGAGCATCTGTACACCCGTCATTTCTGCTCTCTCTTCGACGTGTCCCACATGGGGCGCATCCTGGTGGAGGGCCCCGAGCGCGTCGCCTTCCTGCAGCACGTCCTGACGAGCAACGTCTGCGCGCTCGACCTCGACCGCGCGCAGTACTGCATGATCCCCGACGAGAACGGCAGCGCCATCGACGACGCCTACCTCTACCGCTTCGAGGAAGAGCGCTTCCTGCTGGTCGTAAACGCCGCCAACACCGATAAGGACCTCGCCCATCTGCGCGAGCAGGTCAAGCGCTTTGACTGCACGCTGACCGACATCACCGCCGACTGGGCCGCCATCGCCGTGCAGGGCCCGAAGAGCAAAGAGCTGATGACGATCCTCGCCGGGGGCGAGGCCGTCACGGAGCCGCTGAAGAACGCGCTCAACACGCTCGAGCTGGAGGGACGCCGCGTGCGCGTGTCCAAAACCGGCTACACCGGCGAGCCGCTCGGCTACGAGGTCTATATCCCCTCGGCCGACGCCGCCTGGCTGTGGAACCGGCTGATCGAGCTGGGCGCCCGCCCCGCCGGTCTCGGCGCGCGCGACACGCTGCGGCTGGAGGCCGGCCTGCCGCTCTACGGGCATGAGCTGGGCCTCGATCCCGAGGGCAGGCCCATCCCGATCTTCGCCGTGCCGCTGGCCAAATTCGCCGTCAGCTTCTCCGAGCGCAAGGGCGATTTTATCGGCCGCAGGGCCCTGGAAGCCCAGCGCAAGGTGTTCAACCGCGTGCTGGACCGCGACTTCTCCGACATGGCCGATCTCCCGCGGAGCATCCGCCCGATCGCCCTGCTCGACCGCGGCGTCATCCGCGCGGGCATGACCGTCTACCGCGGCGAAGAGCCGATCGGCTGGGTCACGAGCGGCACGATGGTCCCGTACTACCGCGCCGAGGGCGAGGGTCTGGAGACCGTCATCACCGACGAGGTCGTCAAGCGCTCGATCGGCCTGTGCTATATCGCCGGCGACGTGCTGACCGACGACGAGGTCTCGGTCGACGTGCGCGGCAAACGGCTCAGAGCCGTGATCCCCGACCGGCATCTCGACACGATGGCGCCGCCCTACGCCCGCCCGATCATCTACGGCACCGAGCTGAGCGGCCGCGCGCAGAGCGATCCCGTCCATCCGGCGCTCACCCTGCTGCGCCGCGCCGAGGAAAACCACCTCTGGCGCCAGCGCCGCTGCGTCAACCTCATCCCCTCCGAGAACACGCCCAGCCGCGCCGTGCAGATGCTCTGCGCCAGCGACCCGAGCTGCCGCTACGCCGAGCACAAGAAGGTCAAGTCCTTCTACGACGCCGACATCTTCTACTACCAGGGCACCGGCTTCATCGACGAGGTCGAGCAGCTGCTGGTGGACGAGCTGCGCAGATACTTCGGCTGCACCGAGGTCGAAACCCGCGTCGTCAGCGGCCAGATGGCCAACACCGCCGTCTTCTCCGCGCTGATGGACTGGAAGAACCGCTTCGACCGCAAACGCGATCCGCAGCGCCTCGGCTACGTGATGAACAACCACATCATCCGCGGCGGCCACCTCTCCGCCCAGCCGATGGGCGCGCTGCACGACTACATCGCCGTCGATCCGGTCACCGAGCGCAGCGCCGTCGTGAACTTCCCGGTCTGCAAGGACAATCTCTTCAAGACCGACGTCGAGGAGACGAAGAAGCTGATCGACGAGTACCGCCCCGAGTTCATCATCTTCGGCAAGAGCATGATCATCCAGAAGGAGCCCGTGGCCGAGATCCGCCGCTTCGTCGACGAGCAGAAAATCCCGACGACGATCATGTACGACATGGCGCATGTGCTGGGCATCGTCGGCAAGTATTTCCAGGATCCCTTTGCCGAGGGCGCCGAGATCGTCACCGGCTCCACGCACAAGACCTTCTTCGGGCCGCAGCGCGGCGTCGTCGCCGTCAACTACCGCGAGGAGGAGCTGAAATACGGTCTCTGGGAGACCATCGAGCGCCGCGCCTTCCCCGGCAGCGTCTCGAACCACCACCTCGGCACCCAGCTCGGCCTGCTGATGGCCGCCTATGAGATGAACGCCTTCCGCGACGCGTATCAGAAGGCCGTCGTCGACAACGCCAAACACTTCGCCCGCGCGCTCAAGGCGCAGGGTCTGGACGTGCTCGGCGATGCGGCCGTGGATTACACCGAGACCCACCAGGTGCTCGTCTCCGTCGGCTACGGCGCCGGCGCCGAAATCGCCCGCCGTCTCGAGGAGAACAACGTCATCGTCAACTACCAGGCCACGCCCGACGAGGAGGGCTTCACCGCCTCCGGCGCGCTGCGCATGGGCGTGAGCGAGATGACGCGCTTCGGCTTCGGACCCGCCGAGTTCGAGAAGCTGGCCGAGCTGATGGCCGCCTGCATCCTGCGCGGCGAAGCGATCGGCGAGGACGTGGCGCGGCTGCGCGGCGGCTACACCGAGATGCGCTACTGCTTCGGCGACGAGGCCTTCCGCGGCGCGCTCGAGGGATTCGCCGGCAAAATCGGCTTCTGAGCCAATCCGGAATTTTCAGTACGAAATCAACACAGTTTTCAGTAATATTGCGGAGGTAAAAACATGAACTATCCCACTGATCTCAAGTATTCCAAGTCCCACGAGTGGCTGCGCATGGAAGACGGCGTGGCCGTCATCGGCATCACCGACTTCGCGCAGGACGCGCTGGGCGACGTGGTGTTCGTCAACCTGCCCCAGGAGGGCGACGAGACCGCGGCCGGCGAGTCCTTCGGCGACGTGGAGTCCGTCAAGGCCGTCAGCGAGCTGATCTGCCCCGTCACCGGCACAGTCTGCGCCGTCAACGAGGAGCTGCTCGACGCGCCCGAGAAAATCAACGAGGACCCCTACGGCGCCTGGATGATCAAGGTCGAGGCCGTCACCGACACGGAGGAGCTGCTCGACGCCGGCGAATACCAGACGCTCTGCGAGAACGAGTAAGCGCCGGGCCGCGAAAGCGAAAGGAGACGCTCCATGAAACTGATCGTCATTGATATGCAGAAGGGCATTCTGGAGGACGAGGGACTTTTCCGCCGCGAGAGCGTGCTGGAAAACGCCGTGAGGATCCTCCGGGCCGCCCGGGAAAACGGCGTGGAGGCGCTCTTCGTCCAGCACGACGACGGGCCGGACTCCGGCTTTACCGCCGGAGACGAGGCCTTTGAGATCGCCGACGAGCTCGCGCCGCTCAAGGGTGAAAAGCGCTTCGTCAAGACCGAGGGCAGCTGCTTTACCAACCCGGATTTCGCCGCGTATCTGGAGGCCTCGGGCGACGACACGCTGATGATCACGGGCCTGGTGCTGAACTACTGCGTGGACAAGACCGTGAAATCCGCCGACGAGCGGGGCTATTTCATCGTCATCCCCCGGGAGACCACGTCCACCTTTGACAATCCCTACATGAACGCCGAAACCACCTGCGAATACTATTTCAACTGCGCCTGGGAAGGCGTCGCCGACTGCGTTTCCACGGACGAGGCGATCGCGCTGATCCGGCAAAGCCATTCGTAAAAACAAGGGAGGAACGCCCATGAGTTATATCCCTTCCACCCCGGAGCAGCGGCAGGAGATGCTCCGCGCCGTCGGCGTGCAGTCGTATAAGGAGCTGTACCGCGACGTGCCGCAGGAGATGCTCCTCGACCGCCCGCTCGACCTCCCGGCGGGCATGAGCGAGCTGGAGGTCACGCGCGCGATGAGCGCCCTGGCCGCGAAGAACACCGTGTTCTCCACGGTGCTGCGCGGCGCCGGCGCCTACGACCACTACATCCCGGCGATCGTCCGCTCCGTCCCCGCCAAGGAGGAATTTCTCACCGCCTACACGCCCTATCAGGCCGAGATGAGCCAGGGCGTGCTGCAGTCCATTTTTGAATACCAGACCATGATCTGCGAGCTGACGGGCATGGACGTGTCCAACGCCTCCGTCTACGACGGCGCCTGCGCCGCCGCGGAGGCCGCCGCCATGTGCCGCGACCGCAAGCGCCGCGTCACGCTGATCTCCGCCGCGGCCCACCCGGACCTGATCAACACCGTGCGCACCTACTGCTTCGGCACCGGCGACGAGCTGCGGATCGTGCCGACGAAGGACGGCAGAACCGATCCGGAGGCGCTGAAAACGATGCTGACGCCCGAGGTCGCCTCCTTCATCCTCCAACAGCCGAACTTCTACGGCCAGATCGAGGACGCCGAGGCGCTCGGCCGGCAGACGCACGAGAACGGCTCGCTGTTCGTGATGAGCTGCAACCCGATCTCGCTCGGTCTGCTGAAGAGCCCGCGCGACTGCGGCGCGGACGTCGCCGTCGGCGAGGGGCAGCCGCTCGGTCTGCCGCTCGGCTTCGGCGGCCCCTACCTCGGCTTTATGGCCAGCACCGCAGCGCTGATGCGCCGTCTGCCGGGCCGCATCGTCGGCGAGACCGTCGACAGCCGGGGCGAGCGCGCCTACGTGCTGAGCCTGCAGGCCCGCGAGCAGCACATCCGCCGCGAAAAGGCCGGCAGCAACATCTGCTCGAACGAAGCTCTCTGCGCGCTGACCGCCGCGGTGTATCTCGCGGCGATGGGCCCGCAGGGCCTGAACGAGGCCGCGAAGCAGTGCGCGGCGAAGGCGCATTACCTCTGCGCGCGTCTCTGCGAGCTCGAGGGCGTGGAGCTCGTGTACAAGGGCGAGTTCTTCCACGAGTTCGTCACCGCGCTCCCCCGGCGCGAGGAAGTGCTCGCGGCGCTGGAAGCGGCCGGCATCCTCGGCGGCCTGCCGATAGAGGAGGGCCTTCTCTGGTGCGCGACCGAAAAGCAGAGCCGCGCCGAGCTCGACCGCGCGGTCGGGATCGTGAAGGAGGTGCTGGCGAAGTGAAGCTGATCTTCGAAAAGAGCGTGAGCGGCCGCCGCTGCGGCCTGCTGCCCGCCTGCGACGTGCCCGAGGCGGCGCTGCCCGCCTCCCTCCTGCGCGAGACGCCCCCGGCTCTGCCCGAGCTGAGCGAGGTCGATCTGTCCCGGCACTACAGCGAGCTCAACCACCGCGTCCACGGCGTCAACTGCGGCTTCTACCCGCTGGGCTCCTGCACGATGAAATACAATCCCCGGATCGACGAGGACATGGCGGCGCTGCCCGGCTTTGCCGGCGTACACCCGCTCGCCCCGGCCCACGCGGTCGAGGGCTGCCGAGAGGCCCTGGAGCTGACCGGAAAGCTGCTGTGCGAGATCTCCGGCATGGACGCGATGACCTTCCAGCCCGCCGCCGGCGCCCACGGCGAATTTACCGGCGTGCTGCTGATCAAGCAGTACCACCTCAGCCGCGGCGACAAAGCCCGCACGAAGATCATCGTGCCCGACTCCGCCCACGGCACCAACCCCGCGACCGCCGCGATGTGCGGCTTCCAGGTCGTGAACATCGCCTCGGCGCCGAACGGCTGCGTCGATCTCGACGCGCTGCGCGCCGCGCTCGGCCCGGATGTGGCCGGCCTGATGCTCACCAACCCCAACACCGTCGGCATCTTCGACGAGAACATCCTGGAGATCACGCGTCTGGTCCACGAGGCCGGCGGCCTGTGCTACTACGACGGCGCCAATCTCAACGCCGTCATGGGCGTCGTCCGCCCCGGCGACATGGGCTTCGACTGCATCCACATGAATCTGCACAAGACCTTTGCCACCCCGCACGGCGGCGGCGGCCCGGGCGCGGGCGCCGTCGGCTGCAAGAGCTTCCTGCGGGACTTCCTGCCGGCCTCGGCGCTGATGGACGGGCCCGGGCACATCCAGGTGCGCTCCTTCGCCGGCAACTTCCTCGTCGTCGTGCGCGCGCTCACCTATCTGCTGACGCTCGGCCGCGAGGGCGTGCCCGAGGCGGCGCAGAACGCCGTGCTCAACGCCAATTACCTGATGCGCCGCATCGAGGGCAGCTTCGATCTGGCCTACGACCGCGTCTGCATGCACGAGTTCGTGCTCGATCTGAGCCGCTTCAAAAAGGAGACCGGCGTGAGCGCGCTGGACGTGGCGAAGAGCCTGATCGACTACGGCATGCACCCGCCCACGATGTACTTCCCGCTGATCGTGCACGAGGCGCTGATGCTCGAGCCGACCGAGACCGAGAGCAAGGAGACGCTCGACTGGGCGGCAGAGATCTTCCGCGCGCTGTACGAGCTGGGCTACCGGGATCCGGACTTCATGCACGCCGCGCCGCACAAGGCCCAGATCGGACGCCCGGACGAGGTCCGCGCCGCGCGCAGCCCCGTGCTGCGCTGGCAGAAGCCCTGAGAAGGGGGCCGAAGGCATGAACGACTATCAGCTCCTCGTCATCGGCGCCGGCCCCGGCGGCTACACGGCCGCGCTCCGCGCCGCCAGGCGCGGCGTGCGCTGCGCCGTAGTC
>JAILOS010000119.1 GCA_024690695.1 Oscillospiraceae bacterium | reverse complement strand
CGTCGCCCGCGCCGGTCGTGTTGACGATCGGGCCGGGCGCGCAGGGCAGGCGCAGGCTCTCCCCCTCCTCCGCGGCCAGCATCCCGCCGGAGCCGAGGCTGACGAAAACCCGCCTGACGCCCCGCTCCAGCAGCGCGCGGGCCGCCTTGCCGGGGTAGTTCTCCCCGGTCAGCAGCGCCGCCTCCAGCGCGTTGGGCTTGAAGGCCGTCAGGCGCGGCAGCAGCTTCTGCAGCCGCGGCGCCTTCGCGGTGGAAACCGGGTCGGCATAGAGGGGCGCGGTGCAGGCCCCGGCGAGAAAGTCCAGCGTCTCCCCGCTCAGATTCGCGTCGACGACGACCGCCGCGGAGGCGTTGATCTCGTCCATCAGCGGTTCGAGATACGCGGGCGTCACGCACTGCACGATCTCCATGTCCGCGATGCCGACGTGCATGTCGCCGGCCGCGTTCGTGACGTAGAGGTAGGTCGACGAGCGCGCGCCGGGCACGGTGAGCATACGGCCGCAGTCGATGCCGAGCGCCTCGCAGCCCGCGCGCAGATCCCGGCCGAAGAGGTCGTCCCCGACGGCGGCGATCAGCCGCACCTCCTCGCCCAGCAGGCGCAGGTTGTGCGCGATGTTGCGCCCGACGCCGCCCTGCCGCAGCGTGATGACGCCGGGGTTGGAGTCGTACAGGCGCAGCGAGGCGGCGGGGCCGCCGCCGATGTCGGTATTGGCCCCGCCGATCACGGTGATCACGGATTTCCGGTTCAGAGTTTCCATATATTCTGCGCGTATTCGCGGATCGCGCGGTCGGCCGCGAACCAGCCGCTCTGCGCGGTGTTGACCAGCGCCAGCCGCGCCAGCTCGTCGCGGTCGCGGATGCGGTCGTAGAGCCGGGTCTGGCATTCGGCGTAGGACGGATAGTCGGCGATGAGCATATACTGGTCGCCGCCGTAGTTGAGCAGCGACACGAGGTCGGAATAGCTCTTGCCGTCGGAGAAGCCCTCGCGGAAGCGGCGGAAAATGCGCTGCAGCTCGGGGTCCCGGTTGAACAGATCGAGCGGCGCGTAGCCGCGGCGGCGCAGCTGGTCGATCTCGTCGGCGTGCAGGCCGAAGAGGAACATGTTCTCGTCGCCCAGGCGCTCGTACATCTCGACGTTGGCGCCGTCGAGCGTGCCGATCGTCACGGCGCCGTTCATCATCAGCTTCATGCAGCCGGTGCCGGAGGCCTCCTTGCCGGCGGTGGAGATCTGCTCGCTCACCTGCGCGGCGGGCATGATCGCCTCGGCGGCGGAGACGCGGTAGTTCTCCACGAAGTAGACCTGGAGCTTGTCCTTGCAGAGCGGGTCGCTGTTGACGTCCTTCTGCAGACTCAGCAGCAGCTCGATGATGCGCTTGGCCGTCTTGTAGCCGGCGGCCGCCTTCGCGCCGAAGACGAAGGTGCGCGGCACGAAGTCGCGGTTCGGGTCGTCGTGCAGGTCCATCTGCAGCTTGGTGATGCGCATCGCGCACAGGAGCTGGCGCTTGTACTCGTGCAGACGTTTGACCTGCACGTCCATCACGGCGTCGGTGTTGAAGACGAAGCCGTCGTTGCGCTTGGCAAACTCGGCGAAGCGGCGCTTGTTGTCCGCCTTGATCGCCTCGACGCGGCGCAGCACCTGCGTGTCGGAGGCGAAGGCGTTGAGCTCCGAAAGCCGCTCGGGCTCGAGCAGATAGCCGTCGCCGCCCAGCAGCTCGCAGATCAGGCCGTGGAGGCCGGGGTTGATCTGGCTGAGCCAGCGGCGGTGGTCGATGCCGTTGGTGACATAGGTGAAGCGGTCGGGCCGGACGGAGGCGAGGTCGCGGAAGAGGTCGCTCTTGAGGATGTCGCCGTGCAGGCGGGACACGCCGTTGACGCGGAAGCAGGCGGCAAGGCAGAGGTTGGCCATGTGCACCTGTCCGTCGCGAATGATCATGTTGCGCCCGACGCGCTCGCCCTGTCCGAAGCTTTCGACCAGGTAGCTGACCCAGCGCTTGTTGATCTCGCACAGGATCTCCCATACGCGCGGGAGCTGCTTCTGGATCAGGTCCTGCGGCCACTTCTCCAGCGCCTCGCTCATCACGGTGTGGTTCGTGTAGGCGACGCTGCGGCGCACGATCTCCCAGCTCTCGTCCCAGCCGAGGCCGTGTTCGTCCATGAACAGGCGCATCAGCTCGGGAATGATGAGCGTCGGGTGCGTGTCGTTGATCTGGATCACGTGGTGCTCGCCGAAATTGCGGATATCGCCCCATTTGGCGATGTGCTTGCGCACGATGTCCTGAGCGCTGGCCGAGACGAAGAAGTACTGCTGCTTGAGGCGCAGGGTTTTGCCCTCGATATGGTCGTCGGCGGGATAGAGCACCTTTGTGATGACTTCGGTCATCGTGCGCTGCTCCATGCTCTTGACGTACTCGCCCTCGGAGAAGAGGTACATGTCCAGCGAGTTCGGGCTGTGCGCCTCCCAGAGGCGCAGGGTGCCGACGCTCTTGCCGTCGTAGCCGGCGATCAGCATGTCGCGCGGCACGGCGGTGACGGCGGTGTAGCCGGTGTGCTCGGCGTGGTAACGGCCGGTGTTGTCCCACTGGGGGGCGATCTGCCCGCCGAAGCGCACCTCCACCTGGTCGTCGTAGCGGGAGATCAGCCAGCTTTCCATCGCGCTGCGCCAGTTGTCCGCCACCTCGGTCTGCTTGCCGCCGGCGAATTTCTGGCGGAAGATGCCGAGCTCGTAGCAGAGGGAATAGCCCGTGGCCTCCAGGCCCAGCGTCGCCATGCTGTCCATGTAGCAGGCGGCGAGACGGCCGAGGCCGCCGTTGCCGAGGCCCGCGTCGGGCTCCGCCTCGAAGATGTCCGTGGCGCTGCGGCCCATATCCTCCAGCGCGCCCTTGATCTCCTCGGCGATGCCGAGGTTGAAGGCGTTCTTCATCAGGCTGCGGCCCATGAGGAATTCCATGGACATGTAGTGGATCTCTTTGTTCTGCCTTCTGGGGTCCTCCGCGACCAGCAGGCGGCTCATGATCTCGCGGATCACGATGGCCGTCGCCTGGAAGATCTGGTCGTCGGTGGCCGTGGCGCCGGTGACGCCGAAATGGGCGCACAGCTTGTCCTCAATGGCGCTGCGAACCTCGTCGCGTGAAATCTGACCGATCATAGTGTGTGTTTTCCTCCGAAATGAATAGAATGCGGGATTGTCCGGGGCTCTGCCTCAGATCTGCTTGCCCTTTCCGACCACGATGGGCAAAGACTCGCTGCCCTTCAGCTCGGTGCCGGGCTTGAAGGTGCACTCCTTGTCCGCCACGACGCAGTCGAGCTTCGCGTTCTCGCCGATGATCGTGTTGCGGAACAGGATGCAGTTTTTCAGCTTCGCGCCGGGGCCGACGCGCACGCCGGAGAAGAGGATGCAGTTCTCCAGCTCGCCCTCGACGATGCAGTTGTCGGCCACGAGGCTGTTTTTGGACACGGCGTGCTCGCCGTAATAGGTGCTGACGCCCTCGTGGTTCTTGGTGCGGACGGGCCGCTCGGCCGGGAAGAGCTGACGGCGGACCTCCGCCTCGAGCGTGTCGCGGCTGGCCTGGTAGTAGCCCTCGACGCTGCGGATGATCTCGGCGTAGCCCTTGTGAACGGCCACGTCCATCTTGCCGCCCTCGGCCAGGAACATCCCGATGCCGTCGCGGTGGAAGCGGTAGAAGTTTTTGGCGCGGCAGGCGTCCATCAGGTGCAGCAGGGTCTCCTTCTCGATGACGTAGCCCTCGAGCGAGGCGAGCCCCTCGCCCTCGGCGCCGACGTCGTAGAGCGCTTCCTTCACGAAGCCGTCCTCGCCCAGCACGAAGCGGTGGCGCGTGGCCTGCGGGTTGCGGTCGCTGCAGATCGCGGTGATCGCCGCGCCGGAGTGCAGATGCTGCTCGAAAATCGGGCGCAGGTCGATGTTGGCCACGAGGTCGCCCAGCAGCAGCACGACGTGCTTCTGCGGGATGTCGCGGACGTAGAGGCTCACCGCGTTGAGAGCCTCCATCGTGCCGGCGTAGTTGCCGGTGTGGTATTCGGGCAGGCCGAAGGGCGGCAGGATGCGCAGGCCGCGGTCCTTGCGGCTCATATCCCAGGGCTTGCCGCTGCCGAGATGGTCAAGCAGCGACTGGTAGTCGCGCTGCATGATCACGCCGACGTCGCGCACGCCCGCGTTCATCAGCGACGAGAGCGGGAAGTTGATCAGGCGGTAACGGCCGCAGAACGGCAGCGAAGCCGCCGTGCGCCGGCTGACGAGCTCGCCGAGGGCGGGCGTCGTGCGGTAGGCGAAAATGATTCCGTGGAAATCCAGCATGGCTCAAACCTCCTCGCTCGTATAAATCATGGCCCCGGCGCCGACGACGGCGCCCTCGCGGATGTGCAGGTCGGGCCCGCAGGTGGCGACGCCCCAGCCCTCGCTCCCGTCGGGAGCGGCGCCGACGTGCGCCCCGCGGCCGATCACGGTGTTCTCGCCGATGATGGCGTATTCCACCGTGGCGCCCTCTTCGATCACGGCCCCCGGCATGACGACGCTGTAGAGCAGCTTCGCGCCCTTTTCCACGCGCACGGAGTTGGAGAGGACGGAGTTTTCCACATGGCCGTCGATCTCACAGCCCTCGGTGACGATGGAGTGGACGATCTCGGCGTTCTCCCCGGTGTAGTGCGGCGGGCAGGTCGGGTTGCGGCTGGCGATGGGCCAGGAGGGATCGTAGAGGTTGATGAGCGTGGTGCTCAGCATGTCCATGTTGGCGTCCCAGAGGCTTGTGATCGTGCCGACGTCGCGCCAGTAGCCCTTGAAGCGGTAGGGCCAGAGCTTTTCGCCGTTGGCGAGCATCTTGGGGATGATGTTCTTGCCGAAGTCCTTGCTGGACGTGGGGTCGGCCTCGTCCTCGATCAGGTAGCGGCGCAGCTTCGGCCAGTTGAAGATGTACACGCCCATCGAGGCGAGATCGCTCTTCGGGTGCTTGGGCTTCTCCTCGAACTCGTTGACGTAGCCGTTGTCGCCCACGTTCATGATGCCGAAGCGGGTGGCCTCCTCCAGCGAGACCTGCAGCACCGAGATCGTGCAGGCCGCGTCGCGCTCGACGTGCTCGCGGAGCATGTCGGCGTAGTCCATCTTGTAGATGTGGTCGCCGGAGAGGATCAGCACGTTCTCGGGGTTGTAGTGCTCGATGAAGGCCATGTTCTGATAGATCGCGTTGGCGGTGCCGGTGAACCAGGAGCCCTGCTCGTTGGCGCCGAGATACGGCGGCAGGATGTACACGCCGCCCTCGGACACGTCCAGATCCCAGGGCTGGCCGCTGCCGATGTAGCTGTTGAGCTGCAGCGGGCGGTACTGCGTCAGCACGCCGACGGTGTCGATGCCGGAGTTGGCGCAGTTGGAAAGGGGAAAGTCAATGATGCGGTACTTGCCGCCGAAGGGGACGCTGGGCTTGGCCGCCTGCTGCGTCAGCGCGTAGAGACGGGAGCCCTGGCCGCCCGCCAGCAGCATGGCGATGCATGTTTTTTTCATAGGCACTCTCCTTTTCTTCTCCATCGCAAAACACCGTTTTGCGATGGATCAATTTTCTCGTTTTTATCGCACGCGGCTTGCGGGGGACAAGCCGCGTTTGGTCGAAACGAGGGCTCGCTCAGCTCGCCTCAGGGTGTTTTTGAGGCGGCGGAGCTGCCTCAAAAACGATTGAATTTTCCTCCGGGGTGAGAGTTTAAGCAATCCCTCTTTTTCGCACGGGCAACAGCTTAGTTGAACCGGTTCATGGCCCGCTCGGGGCCTTCTTCGATGATGCAAAGCACGGCCTGAGCCGCGCGCTCGGCCGCTTCGGCGATTTCCTCGGCGTCCCGGTTGCGCAGGACCGAGAGCACCCAGTCGGCCAGGTCGTAGTCCGGCACGGGGGGCGAGCCGACGCCGAGCCGGACGCGGGGAAACTGGTCCGAGCCCAGGCAGGCGATAACGCTCTTGAGCCCGTTGTGCCCGCCGGCCGAGCCCTTCGGCCGCACGCGGAGCTTGCCGAGCGGGAGGCTGACCTCGTCCGAGACGACGATCACGCGCTCCGGCGGGAGCTTGTAAAAGCGAGCGGCCTGAGAAACGGCCTCACCGGACAGGTTCATATAGGTCTGCGGCTTCATCAGCAGCACGTCCTGCCCGCCGACGGAGGCCCGGCCCGTCAGCGCCCGGAAGCGCAGCCGGTCGACGCGCACCGAGAGGGCGCGGGCCAGCGCGTCGAGCGTCAGAAAGCCGACGTTGTGGCGGGTGCCCTCGTAGCGCGGTCCGGGGTTGCCGAGACCGACGACGAGCCAGTTCACGCCGCCGCTGTTGGAAAAGAGCATGGCGGTATCCTTCTGTGCTTCAGGTTTCAAAAATGCTGGCGATGGAGACTTCCTCGTAGATGCGGCGGATCGCCTCGGCAAAGATCGAGGCGGTGGAGAGATAGCGGACCTTGTCGAGCCGCGGCTTGTCAGCCGGATAGGGGATCGTGTCGAGCAGCAGCAGCTCCTTGATGCAGCTTTCTTCGATGCGCTGGATCGCCGGGCCGGAGAGCACGCCGTGCGTGGCGCAGGCGTAGACCTCCTTTGCCCCGCCGATCTCCTTGAGCGCCCGGGCCGCGCCGCACAGAGAGCCGGCCGTGTCCACGATGTCGTCGAGCAGGATGCAGGTCTTGCCCTCGACGCTGCCGATGAGGTTCATGACCTCGGACTGGTTGGCCTTCTCGCGGCGCTTGTCCACGATGGCCATATTGACGCCCAGACTCATCGAGAAGGTGCGGGCGCGGGCGGTGCTGCCCACGTCGGGCGAGACGACCATGATGTCCTCGTTGCCCTTGCCGAAGGTCTTCAGATAGTGCTTGGCAAACAGGTGCGCGCCCATCAGGTTGTCCACCGGGATGTCGAAAAAGCCCTGGATCTGGGCGGCGTGCAGGTCCATCGTCAGCACGCGGTCGGCCCCGGCGGCGGTGATGAGGTTGGCGACGAGCTTGGCGGAGATGGGATCGCGGCTCTTGGCCTTGCGGTCCTGGCGGGCGTAGCCGAAATAGGGGATGACGGCGGTGATGCGTCCGGCGGAGGCGCGGCGCATCGCGTCGATCATGATCAGCAGCTCCATCAGGCTGTCGTTGACCGGGTTGCAGGTGGACTGAACGATGAACACGTCCTTGCCGCGGACGGGTTCGAAAACGGAGATGGAGCATTCCCCGTCGGCAAAGTGCCCGACGGTGCTGTCTCCGAGCTTGATATAGAGTTCGCTGCAGATATCCTTGGCCAGTTCGGGATTCGCGTTTCCGGTGAATACCTTGATCTCTTTGCCGTGCGAAATCATAAGCGTTTTTTCTCCTTGTCGTCATTACCGTTCCGCGCGCGGTACGGCAAATTAAGTATAACATACCCGCGGCGAAATGAAAAGAGCGGAAAACACTTTCCGCCCGATAAAAAAACGCATTTACAAGACGGCAGAATTTGTATATAATACTGGAGATCATTAAATTGAGGAGAAACCTTACCATGCTGGAATTTGAAGAATATAAGGCAAAGCTCAACGCGCTCAGGCCCAAGCTCGAGGTGCTGCGCGGCGCGCTGAAGCTCGAGGCCGCCCAGAAGGAGATCGAGGAGCTCGAGGCCGCCAGCGAGCGCGAGGGCTTCTGGAACGACGTAGCCAATTCGCAGCGGGTCCAGAAGCGCCTGAAAACGCTCAAGAGCAAGGTGGAAAGCTATGAAAAGCTCCGTTCCTCCTGGGACGACCTCTACACGCTCTGCGAGATGGCGCTCGAAGAGGGCGACGATTCGATGTTCGAGGAGCTGCAGCGCGATTTCGAGCTGTTCAGCGAGCAGGCCGAGGCCATGCGCCTGAGCACCCTGCTGACCGGGGAATACGACGCGAACAACGCGATCCTCACCTTCCACGCCGGCGCCGGCGGCACCGAGGCGCAGGACTGGGCCTCGATGCTCTACCGCATGTACAACATGTGGGCCGAGCGGCACGGCTACAAGGTCAAGGTGATGGACTATCTCGACGGGGACGAGGCCGGGCTCAAGAGCGCGACGATCATGATCGAGGGCGAGAACGCCTACGGCTTCCTCAAGAGCGAGCACGGCGTGCACCGCCTCGTGCGCGTCAGCCCCTTCGACGCGGCCGCCCGGCGGCACACCTCCTTCGCCGCGGTGGAGGTCATGCCCGAGATCGCCGACGACGGCGAGATCGAGCTGCGCGACGACGATATCGAGATGCAGGTCTACCGCTCCTCCGGCGCGGGCGGGCAGAAGGTCAACAAGACCTCCTCCGCCGTGCGTCTGATCCACAAGCCCACCGGCATCGTGGTGTCCAGCCAGGTGGAGCGCAGCCACTTCCAGAACCTCGAAAACTGCAAGAACATGCTGCGCGCGCGCCTGGCCGAGATCAAGGAGCGCGAGCATCTGGAGAAGGTCAGCGACATCAAGGGCGTGCAGATGAAGATCGAGTGGGGCAGCCAGATCCGGTCCTACGTGTTCATGCCCTATCAGCTGGTGAAGGATCACCGCACCGACTTTGAAGACGGCAACATCGACGCCGTGATGAACGGCGACATTGACGGCTTCATCAACGCCTTCCTCTCCATGAAGGCCCGGGGCTGAGAACGCCTCCGGCCGCGCGGAGATCCCCCTGAACCGGAAAATAACACGGGTTTTCCCAACTATTATTTCATACAAAACGAGGTTCCATCATGAGTGCATCAACAGAGAAGAAACAGCGTCAGGCAGCCCGTGAGGCGGGTACCGACAAGAAGATCCTCGCCCAGGAAAAGGCGGCGAAGGAGCAGGCCAGGAACAAGCGCCGCTGGACCATAGGCACCGCCGCGGTGGCGATCGTGATCGTGCTGGTCCTGCTGCTCAACTCCCCCCTGGCGACGAACAACGCCTACTCCGTCGGCGACAGGAAGTATTCGGCCGCCGAAGTCAGCTACAGCTATGCCCGCCAGTTCATGACCTTTGCCAATCAGTACGGCAGCTATGCCTCCCTCTTCGGTCTGGACACCAGCAGCGGGATCAACGGCCTGGACAAGCAGGACTGCCCGTATAACGACGGCACCTGGAAGGATTACTTCCTCGACGCCGCGAAAAACGAACTGCTGCAGACCAGGGCCCTTCTGGACTATGCCGCCGAAAACGGCCTCTCCCTGGAGGAAGCGGAAGTGGCCGAGATCGACGCCGCCCTGGAGAGCTATGACGCACAGGCTGTCACCTACGGCTACTCCAGCACCGACCAGTTCCTCTCCACGAACTACGGTGCCGGCGTCACCAGGTCGCTCGTCAGAAGCGCCTCCATGGATTCTGCCCTGGCCAGCAAGGCTGCTCAGGCGCTGAGCGACAGCTTCACCTACACGGAGGAAGAGCTGGAGGAGCAGTACCGCAGCTATGAGGGCCTCAAGGATTACTTTGACTACAGCTATGTGGTCGTAGAAGCGCATGACGACGCCGCGGAGGAAGGTGCGGAAGTCACCGAAGAGCAGAAGGCCGCCGCCCGGCAGACCGCCGAGGCTGTCGTGGCTTCCTTCAAATCCGCCGAAGGGGACGACTTTGCCGAAAAGCTCCGTGCGGCTGCCGAAGCGGAAGGGCTGACAGCCAGCCGCTCCCGCAGCACCTCCGGCAGCAGCCTGGTCGCCGCGTCCGAATGGATGATGGACAGCGCCCGCAAGGCCGGCGATATCACCGTGGAGGCCGATGCCGACGGCGACCACGTCTACGTGGTGCTCTTCCTCGGGCGCAACGATAACCATTACAAACCCGTCTCCGTGCGGCATATCCTTGTCAAGGCCGAGGCCTCTGAGGACGGCACGTACAGCGAGGAGGCCAAAGCGGCCGCCAAAGCCCGGGCGGAGGAGATCCTGGCGGAGTATGAAGCCGGCAGCAAAACCGAAGAGCGCTTCGGCGAACTGGCAAACCTCTATTCCGAGGACGGC